>JBGPMS010000493.1:0-2524 GCA_041487115.1 Gammaproteobacteria bacterium | reverse complement strand
TCGCGCACCTCGAAGGCGCGCTTGGTGGCTTCGACGACAAGGTGCACGTAATCCGGTGTCTCCGCCATCGAAGCATCGAGCCCGATGCCATCGAGCATCCCCAGTATCATCAGCGAGACGAGGCCCTGCGTAGGTGGTGTCAAGTTGTAAACGTCCCCGCGACTGTGCGAAAGGCGCAGCGGGACGACCGCGGTGGCACGCTGCTCCTGGAGATCCTGCAGAGTGACCGGTGCGCCGAGCACCGCGAGCTCCCGCGCAAGGTCACGCGCCAGCGCTCCGCGGTAAAAGGAATCCAAACCCTCCTGTGCCAGCCGCGAGAGGATGCGGCCCAGCCCGGGCTGTTTGAAGCGTGCTCCCGGTTGCGGCGCATGGCCGTCAACCAAGTAGCACCGGCCGAACCCGGGCTGATCCTTGAGCTCGGCCAGCTTCGCCACGGTGGACGCGTGCTGGCTGCGCGTTACCGGGATGCCCTCCTGCGCGTAGCCGATGGCGTCGGCCAGCAGGCGTTCGAGCGGTGCTCTTCCACCCATGCGCTGCGACGCCGACAGCGCTTCGATCCACCCGCTGAGCGTGCCAGCAACGGTGTTCGCCGCCAGCGGGCCGCGCGTGGGAATCGTGGTGTAGCCCCGCTCGCGGTACAGCTCGATGGTGGCGAGGGTGCCTGACTTGCCGCAGGCGTCGATGCCGATCGACGCCGCACCGGGAGGAAGGATCAGCCAGAAGCCGTCTCCGCCGATGCTGTTCATGTGCGGATAGACCACGGCGATCGTCGCGGCAGCGGCAACCATCGCTTCGATGGCATTGCCCCCTTCCCGCAGGATCGCAAGCGCGGACTGGGCGGCGAGGGCCTGCGGAGCAACCGCGATACCCTGCGTGGCGTAGGTCGGGTTCAACATGACGGGCTCGTTGACGGAGGTGATCGAGACGAGTCCGCGCGCGTCGCGCGCGGAGGTGGAACTAATACTAGCAGGGTGCGGAGCAATACCGACCGGGAATTCCACTACGTCGTGAGGACGGCGCCTATTCCATAGCCGGCCGCCACCAGGCCGGTGGCGAGGCCGCGCTTGTCGGGAAACCACTTCACCATCTGCCCGATGACCCCGATGTAGATGATCCCCGTCCCGATCCCCCCGAGCACCCCGTAGGTCAGGTACAGGCCCGGCAGTGTATCGACTCTCGCCGCCAGCACCCAGCTGCCGCCGGTAAGAATGGCCCCGAGCGAAAGCAGCCGCCTGGGACCGAACTTCTCGACCAGATAAGCAGAGCCCCCCAGTTTCCTGTCCCGGCCTTCGCCACGAGAATGGGCCGGCCGCGTGAACTGTGACGCAACCCCCAGCCGTCGAAGTTTCTATAACTTTTGGCATTTCGAATCCAGCCTCTGCCGGTATACCATTGGCCGTTGACCAGCAGCGATTGCACGAAACAGCACTTCATCTGTGGGGGGATTGCATGATCACTCGCTACCTGAGCATCGGCCTGGCCGCCGCACTCCTGGCCTTCGGCGTCTACCACTGGCTCCTCATCACGGCCCTCAAGCACGAGGTCAAAACCAAGGATGACGAGATCGCCGCGCAGGTCAAGCGCATCGCCTTTCTCCAGGCCGACAACGCCAGTCTCACCAAGCTCAATGCCGATTTCAAGACCAAGAGCGACGAGCAAAACGCCGCGGTCGACGCGCTGAAGCAGGCGCAGGAAGACCTGCGCAAGCAGGCCGCCGTCGCCGTGGCGGCAGCCGAGCGCCGGGCGAAGCGATTCGAAGCTCAAGCGACCACGATCTCGATGGCGGCCCCGGTGGTGCCCGATAATCTGTGCGAGTCGGTCGAGATCAAGCTCAACGCCTATATCGAGGAACGACACAAGGAGCTTCCGGTGGAGGGCACCAAATGAGACCGTTCTGGCTGCTGTGGCTGGTCCCGCTCGCCGCCGGCTGCGCGACCCCTCCGCCCGAAACCAAAATCGAGTACGTGCCACAGCGGGTGGAGGTGCCGGTGCAGGTGCGCTGCAAGGTGGAGTTCCCCGAGCACGCGCCCTACGCCCTGGACGATCCGGCGCTGAAGGACAAGACCGTATTCGACAAGACGACCGCGGCACTGGTCGAGATCGAGCAGCGCCGCGCTTACGAGGAGAGGCTGGAGGCCGCGCTCAAGGTGTGTGCGGACGCGACCGGGAAGTGATTCCCTGCCGTGCGGCTACGCGGATTCGCCAGCCAGCGCTTTCAACAGCTTGCCATGCACGCCGCCGAAACTGCCGTTGCTCATGACAAGCACCTGGTCGCCAGGACGCGCGGCGCCAACGACGGCATGCACGAGTTGCGAGAGATCGTCGAAGCTCGCAGCTTTCGCACCCAGGGAAGATAGCGCCCCCTGCGCGTCCCATCCGATTCCGTTGGTGTAGCAGAACACCAGGTCCGCGTTCGACAGGCTGGGCGCGAGGCTATCCTTCATGACACCTAGCTTCATGGTGTTGGAGCGTGGCTCGAGTACCGCCAGGATGCGCGCTTTCCCCACCTTTGCTCGCAGGCCCG
>JBGPMS010000492.1:0-2538 GCA_041487115.1 Gammaproteobacteria bacterium | reverse complement strand
TGGGAGCGGCGGATCTCATTCCAGCGGTAGTGACGATTCTTGCCCGACACGGCCATCGCCATCCTCACCCTTTGCTCGGCCAGCTTGCCTGCGCCCGGCCCAAGCATCGGGTAGGCCGAGATCACGTCGTAGCGAGGCGTCAAGCGGTACTGTCCTTGCGGCTCGATGAACACGCTGAAGTTCTTCGCGTGTCCGTCGATGGCGCACAGCAGCCAGAACAGGACCTGCGTGCGAAAGAAGTCCACTCGGTCCTCCGCCGCGACCCGAGAGCCGAGCAGGAGGCTCATGATTGCCTCGATGCCCGGGCCACCGTCGTGCTCGTACTTCCTGCCCGGCGCCGTCCGCGTAGCCTGACACAGGTCTTCCTGCGGGACACGCACGAGCCATGTGCCGTCGCTCGACCAGCGCCGATCGAAGCGCTCGACGATGAGCGCGCGCTGGGCGCCGAACCTCGCCATCTCGCAGCGAGCGACCGGGATGCCGAACCCCCTGAGCACTTCGTGGCACAGCCACTCGTTCTCGACCGACATCGTCAGGTTGATGCCGAGGGCCTCGGCTCTGCCGATCGGCAGCTTGAAGATGTGCGTGGTTGCGGTCGGGCCCGAAGGCCTCTTCCAGCGGCCTTGGTGGTACAGGAAGGCCGTCTTCTCCTGGGCGCCGGCGAGCGAGATGCGGAACTCGTCGTCGTCGCGCTGACCCATCGGCGCGGCAAGCACGCCTGCGAGCGCCTGCTCGATCTGGGCGTCGCTGAGCGCCACGCCCTCGATCCGTCTGGGGTTGGGTCGCGCCGCTCCTTCGGGAAGCAACTGCACCGCGCCGGCGCAGTCCCGCCCTACCTCGGCGAGCAGGTCGAAAGCATCGATAGAGCGCACGCCGAAGCGCGCTTGCATGCGCCGGCGGATCTCGTCGTTGTCAGGCAGGAGGTTGTCGAAGAACGCGCGTACCGGCTCGCCGCGATACGGATGGCTTGGCGGCCGCAGCGGCAAGGAGAGCGACAGGGGCCGTAGCGCGTCCGAAGCGAACCAGCTTTCGGCGTAGCGGAGCTCGTGCTCGCCGCGCGGGCTGACTCTCCACTGGCCAACCAGCTCGCCGTTCATCCAGATATCGAGGACGCTGGTCTTGGAGCGGCGACCCATGCGCTACCACTCTGCCTTCGCTTTCCGGCGAGATGGGATTGACGCGCCATCGGGCCGCTTGTCTCGCAGCACGATCTGCAGCTCGAGCGCGGAAAGCAGCTTGAACAGCCGCTCGATGCTGGTGCGGCTGGGGTCGGTCTCGATCATCGAAACCGCTTTCTGAAGCAACCCGACCCGCGTTCCCAGCTCGCGCTGGGTGAGGCCTCGTTGCTTTCGGCAGCCTTGGAGAACCTGGCCGAGCTGGGAGGGGGTGGTGACGGTGTATTCCACGTTTATCCCTTTGGCTGGATAGTTACATAATATCCAATATGAGGGATAATTACAATATATACCCTATATGGGATACACGGCCCGGCCGGGGGTGGTGTGGCGTGGTCGCCAGCGCCCGACGGAACGAAGTCGCCGCTCGGAGCGGGCGAAGCGCGCAGCGACAAGTATCGCTACGGCACCACCGCGAGCGGCCGCGACATCACGATTGCGGCCGTCAAGACAAGCGTCGGCCGCCGAGCGCGACTACTGAGTCGGCTCGGGAGTGGGAATGGATGCAGGTGCGGGAACGGGGACGGCCAAAGGATCGGGAACGCGGACCGACTTGGGCGCGGTCTTGGGTTGCGTGCGCTGGCGCGCTCCCTGAAGCCCGCGCGACCTTCGTTATCTTCGGGGGCGTCTTCATGAATTATCCAGGCTAGGGACGTGGCGCCGCCAGAAAAACCGTGGACCAAAAGCCTGCCACAAAAAAAACCGGGGACTGAGCGTCCCCGGTGTCAACTCAACAGCGGTGGTTCTTAGGCGGACTTCGCGACGAAGCCGTAGAACTGGTTGCTGCGGGCGATCTGTTCCTTTTCGTACTCGGACTTGATCAGCGCCAGCTTGTCGCGGCCGAGCTGCTCGTACTCGCTCTGGATCTTGTACTTGTACAGCCGCGCGGAGTTCTCGCCGAAGATCTTGCGCTTCACCGGGCCGTCGGGGTCGCCGAGCTTGATCTTCCAGCCCATCTTCTGCATGACGTCATCGGGGATCTCCAGGCGGCGCATGGCTTCGATCTGCCACTGCGGCGAGCCGTACCATACCGAGTCGCTGCCCCACACCACGTTGTCCGGCCCCATCTCGTTGACGAACTGCCCGACGAGACAGGCGGCGAAGGATTGGCCGCAGTTGAACTTCATCATCTACCACGGCGCGCTGCGTCCGTTCCTCGAGGATCCGGCCTACGAGTTGGGCCTGTTCGATCAGAGCGGGCAGATCCGCTGGGTCACCGACGTCGCGGCGATGAAGGAAAAGCACGGTCTCACCAACGTGTACGGCGAGCTCGGCACCACCTTCGCCACCTGTGCGGTCGCCAATCCGCGCTTCGCCGCCTGTCTCGTCGGACAGTTCGTCAACGAGATGGGGCCGGACAACG
>JBGPMS010000491.1:0-2545 GCA_041487115.1 Gammaproteobacteria bacterium | reverse complement strand
GAGTCCAGCGGCGGGTTGCGGCTCCGGAGGGCTTGCCCCGGCCCGCTCCGGCGGGTGAACCACTTAGCCATCGGCTGCCGGGCCCTGCCGGAGGCCGGGCTACGCCGGCCTGGCACTGCTGCCCGGCGCTTGCGGATCGATTCCCGTTCAAGGTACTCTCCGACTCTTGCGGCGGCGGGGAGGGTCGCGACGTTTCCACTGGCTGTTCGGCCTGGCTCGGGGTCTTCTTTAGCCCCGCTCACCGGCCCGAAAGCCGCGCCCAGCCTGGCCTGGAGGGCTTCGAAGCCCCCGCTGTCAGGCCTGACAAGAACACCGGAGAAACTCGAGATGAAGAAGAAGGTGCTCGTCACGCGGGCGGTATTCGACGAGACCCTGGCTTACCTGGCCCAGCATTTCGACGTCGCGTCCAACCAGGCCGACGCGAAGTATTCCCCCGACGAGCTGGCCGCCAGGCTCCAGGGGATGGATGCGGGGATGATCAGTTCCAGCGACCGTGTGGACGATGCGCTGCTGTCGCGCTGCCCCAGCGTGAAGGCGATGTGCAGCTTCAGCGTCGGTTACAACCACATCGACGTGGCCGCGTGCACGCGGCGCGGGGTGATGGTCACCAATACGCCGGGCGTGCTGACCAACAGCGTGGCCGATTTTGCCGTTTGCCTGACGCTCGCCACGTGCCGGCGCCTGACGGAAGGCGAAGCCTTGCTGCGGCGCGGAGAGTGGGAGGGAACGCACCTCAAGCAGCTGCTGGGCATGGACCTGCATCATGCGACCGTCGGCATCTGCGGCTTCGGCCGCATCGGCCAGGTCATCGCCCAGCGCCTGCAGGGCTTCGAGCCGAAGATCCTGTACACCAGCCGCAACCGCGTGCCAGCCGAGATCGAGCGCGGGCTGAAGGCGACCTATGCGACGAAGGACGACCTGCTGCGCCAAGCCGACATCGTCATATTGATCCTGCCCTACATGCCGGAGACGCACCATTTCATCGGTGCGCGCGAACTGGGTCTGATGAAGCCGACCTCCGTATTGATCAACATGGCGCGTGGCGGCATTGTCGACGATGCCGCCCTGGTCGAGGCGCTGACGGCACGGCGGATCTGGGCCGCGGGCCTGGACGTCTACGAGAACGAGCCGAAGGTGAATCCCGGCCTGCTCGGGCTGACCAACGTGGTGCTCTCGCCGCATATCGCCAGCGCATCGGAGCCAACGCGGCAGGGCATGGCAATGACGGCGGCGAAGAACTGTGTCGCGGCGCTGACCACCGGCAGGCCGCCCAATCTGGTGAATCCGGAAGCGAAGAAATGAACCGGCCAGTCCCTGGCTCCTAGCCCCTAAACTCAACTACAAGAATGGACGACCTATACAGCCTGGGCCTGGCAGAGGCGGTACGCAGGCTCTCTTCGAGCGAGATGACGAGCGAGGCTTACACGCGCGCGCTGCTCGCGCGCATCGACCAGCTCGAGGAGCGGGTGCAGGCGTGGCAGACGCTGGACAAGGAGCGCGCCGTGGAAGCGGCGCGTGAGGCGGACCGGCGCATCCTGGCCGGCCGCACGCCGGGTGCCTTGCAAGGCGTGCCAGTGGCCGTAAAAGACATCATCGACGTGCGTGGCATGGTCACCAGCATGGGCTCGCCCATCTACGAGCGCTATGTGCCGGAGACGAACGCCGAGGTGGTCGACCGAGTGCAGGCGGCCGGCGCTTTCGCGCTGGGCAAGACGGTGACGACCGAGTTCGCCTTCATGGTCCCGAACAAGACGCGCAACCCGTGGAATGCGGCGCACACTCCGGGCGGCTCCTCCAGCGGTTCGGCGGCGGCTGTGGCCGCAGGCTTCGCGCCGGTGGCTATCGGCACGCAGACCAACGGCTCGGTGATCCGCCCGGCCGCCTTCTGCGGCGTGGTCGGCTACAAGCCGGGCAAAGGCGTGCTGTCCACCGACGGCATCCTGCCCTTCAGTCCCAGCCTGGACCAACCGGGCGTCTTCGCCCGCAATGTCGAGGACGCCGCTCTGCTCGTGGGCTATCTGGCTCATTCGCGCTGGACCATCAGCCCGCAGATCAGCGCGCTCAAGCATGCGCCCCGACTGGTGGCCGTACGCACGCCGGTGTGGCACCTGGCCGAGCCCGACCAGCGCAGCCGTTTCGCCACCGATATCGCGGTGCTGCGCGAGTCGGCCGCCATCGTGGACGAGATCGAGCTGCCTTCGGCTTTCAACGAGGCACACAGAGTGCACCGGGTCATCATGCTGCACGAGGCAGCCGTAGGCTCACGCCAGGTGCGCGCCCATTACCGCGACAAGATCAACGATGTCGTGAACAAGGCACTGGACGAGGGTGAGCGCATTTCGAGCGCGGAGTACGAGCGCGCGCTGAGAAAAGGGGAGGCGCTGCAACGCGACTTCTCGCGCTTCCTGGACGACTACGACGCGGTCGTGACGCCTCCGGCCGCCGGTGAAGCGCCGCCCTCGCTCGAGACCACCGGGGATCCCAGCTTCTGCACCATCTGGACCCTGCTCGGCGTGCCGGCGATCACCATCCCCACCGGGCTGGG
>JBGPMS010000490.1:0-2545 GCA_041487115.1 Gammaproteobacteria bacterium | reverse complement strand
GCTGGCGGCCGATTTCCGGCCATTTGCGGCAGGCCTGCCTTGCCGATAGAGTGATCTATCGGCTGCGCCAGTCGAGCCGCAACTGGCTCGGAACTCGACTCGCCATCATCCCGAGTCCCTCATGAATCATCCAGGCTAGCCGAATTGCCTCCGTCACCCGCCTTATCCTCGCCATTGGCCGCTCCTCCGCCTTCCGCTCTCGCGCCCGGCCCAGACGCCCTGTTGCATAGTCGCGCGCTGGTCGAGCTGATCGCCGCCGAAATCGCGCAGTCCGGCGGGTGGATCGGCTTCGACCGCTACATGGAGCTCGCCCTGTACGCGCCAGGGCTAGGCTACTACGGAGGTGGCGCGGCGAAGTTCGGCGGCGCCGGTGACTTCGTCACTGCACCCGAGATCTCGGCCTTGTTCGGACACACTGTCGCCCGCCAGGTCGCCGAAATTCTCGAGGCGACCGGCGGCGATGTGCTCGAACTGGGGGCCGGCACGGGCCGCTTAGCGGCCGATTTGTTACAGGCGCTGGCCGATCTCGGCCGACTGCCCGAGCGCTATCGGATACTCGAAGTGAGCGCCGATCTCGCCGACCGCCAGAAGCAACGCCTGCTGCACCTGGATGCGGCGTTGGCGTCCAGGGTGGTCTGGATCGACCGGGTCCCTGGTTCATTCCACGGCGTGATCGTGGCCAACGAAGTGCTCGACGCGCTGCCCACGCACCTGATCCTCTGGCAGGAGGACGTCGTGCTGGAGCGTGGAGTGAGCCGGGCCGGAGACGGCTTTGTCTGGGAGGATCGCGCGATAGCCGATCCGATTCTGCTGGCGCAGGCGCAGCGTCTGTGTCCGCCGCCGCCTTATCTCAGCGAGATCGGCCTCTCGGCGCCGGCGCTGGTTCGGACATTGGCCGGGGCGCTCGACCGCGGTGTCCTGCTGGCTATCGACTATGGCTTCGGCGAGCGCGAGTACTACCATCCGCAGCGCGATCGCGGGACGCTGATGTGCCACTACCGGCATCGCGCTCACGATGATCCGTTTTTTCTGCCCGGGTTGCAGGATATCACCAGCCACGTCGATTTCACCGCCGCAACCTGCGCGGCCACCCAATCCGGACTCGATGCGCTCGGGTACACCACGCAGGCGCAGTTCCTGATCAACCTCGGTATCACCGACCTCATGGCGGGCACACCGGCCCGGGACGCGGCGGCCTACCTGCCGCTCGCCGCGCAGGCACAGAAGCTCCTCAGCCCGGCGGAGATGGGTGAGCTGTTCAAGGTGATCGCGTTCGGGCGCGGGCTCCAGCTGCCGCTTGCGGGCTTTCGCAGCGGGGACAAGAGCCGGCTGCTGTAAGATCCTGCTGCGGCTGCGCGCTTCTACGCCTCAATCCGGCTCGGTATGCATATACACATCCTAGGTATCTGCGGTACGTTCATGGGCGGTATCGCGGTGATCGCCAAGCAGGCGGGTCACGAGGTCACCGGCTGCGACGCCAATGTTTATCCGCCCATGAGCACTCAGCTCGAAGCGCAAGGCATCCGCCTGATCGAGGGCTGGGACCCGAAGCAGATCGCGCTGAAGCCGGATCTGTTCGTGATCGGCAACGTCGTTTCGCGCGGCAATCCCCTGATCGAGGAGGTTCTCGATCGCAACCTGGCCTACATCTCGGGGCCGCAGTGGCTCTACGACAACGTCCTAAGGGAAAAATGGGTGTTGGCGGTGGCCGGAACGCACGGCAAGACCACGACCAGCGCCATGCTCGCGTGGATCCTGGAGCATGCCGGGTTGAACCCCGGCTTCTTGATCGGCGGCGTCCCGGAGAACTTCGGCCTGTCCGCGCGCATTGGCGAGCCCCCTTTCTTCGTGATCGAGGCGGACGAGTACGACACGGCGTTCTCCGACAAGCGCTCGAAGTTCGTTCACTACCATCCGCGCACGGCGGTCCTCAACAACCTGGAGTTCGACCACGCCGATATTTTCATCGACCTTGCGGCGATCGAAACCCAGTTCCATCATCTGGTCCGCACCATCCCGCGCAGCGGCCTGATCGTCGCCAACGGACGGGAGGACAGCATGCGGCGGGTGTTGGAGCGCGGCTGCTGGACGGCAGTGGAGCTCGTCGGCGTCGACGGCGGATGGCTGGCCGGCAATCCTGCGCCGGACGGCAGCTTCGAAGTCCAGTTGAACGGCAAGGTGGTGGGAGCAGTCTGCTGGGACCTGCTGGGCGAATACAATCGCCACAATGCCCTCGCCGCGCTGGCCGCTGCGCGCCACGCAGGCGTTCCCGTCGAGCAAGGCATTGCCGCGCTGGCAAGCTTCAAGAACGTAAAGCGGCGGATGGAGATACGTGGCGTCGTGGACGGCGTGACCGTGTACGACGATTTCGCCCATCACCCTACTGCGATCGATCTGACTATCGCGGGCCTGCGAGCAAAGGTGGGGAAAGCGCGCATCCTGGCGGTACTCGAGCCACGCTCCAACACCATGAAGCTAGGTGTCATGAAGGATAGCCTCGCGCCCAGCCTGTCGAACGCGGACCTGGTGTTCTGCTACACCAACG
>JBGPMS010000489.1:0-2637 GCA_041487115.1 Gammaproteobacteria bacterium | reverse complement strand
CTCGAGCGTCTTTTCCTTCTGTTTCTGCGGCGAGAGCGTAAGCGGCGGATAGCGCTCGGTGGGCAGCGAGAGCAGGGCCGCAATCAGCGGCGCAGACTCGTCGATCTGTTCCGCGCTGCCCCCTAGCAGCGCTTCCATCTTGTCCAGCTTCTGCTCGGCGGGATCTTCGCGAGCAAAGCCCGCCGCGAACTCGAACTGTTCGATGATGGGATACAAAGCGGAGTTGAGGTGATAGGGCGAGCACTGGTAGCGCAACGCAGTGTATCGCTCGCCCGCGATCTGCTCGCGCAGCACCTGGGTCAGCCGCGACTTGCCAATGCCTGGCTCCCCACTGATCAACACGACTTGTCCTTCACCGTCGCGCGCCTGGTGCCAGCGGCGCAGCAGCAGCGCCATCTCTTCTTCGCGCCCGACCAGAGGAGTCAGCGCAACCCCGCCGTGGACGGATTCGAAGCGGCCCTCGGTCCTATGGACTGCTTCCACTCGCCACGATCGCACCGGCTCCGCGATTCCCTTGAGCGGATGCGCACCGAGATCGCTCAGCTCGAAGGCATCGCCCACCAAACGCCGCGTGGCGGGCGCTATGACGATCTCATTGGGCCCGGCCAGCCCCTGAAGCCGTGCAGCCAGATTGGGTGTCTCGCCCACTGCCAGCTTGGCCTCGGCGTTGTCCTCTCCCGAACCTTCTCCTACCACTACCGCGCCGGTGGCCACACCGATGCGAACGGCCAGCGGTTCTGCCTCACTTACCCCTTTGACCGCCCGCACCATCTCCAGGGCGGAGCGCACCCCGCGCTCGGCATCGTCCTCGTGTGCGCTGGGCCAACCGAAGTAGACCATCAGCCCATCGCCCAGATACTGGGCCACATGCCCGTCGTAGCGCGCCACGATGTCACTGCAGGCCTTGCGGTAGGCCTGCATCAGATCGCGCAACTCCTCCGGATCGAGGCGCTCGGCCAGCGCGGTGGAACCGACCAAATCGCAGAACATGACGGTGAGCTGACGGCGCCCGCCTTCGCCACTGCTGGACTCTCGGGGAGGCAGGCTCTCTGGGATGGGTTGGGCGGCCGCCGTCGGCGCCTCGCTCCGGTTCAGCTCGGCGATGGCCTTGAGCAGTTTTCTGCGGTGACCCAGGGAGACACCGAGCCTCTCCAAGTCGGCATCGGTAAGCAGACGCAGGGCTTCGAGGTCAACGTCATTCTCGGCGAAGACCTGCGCGTACTGTTTGAGGGAAAGACTGTCAAGCCAACGCAACACCGCGTCCACGGGTTCTCCCTCCCTGGCGTTTCACGCCACTGATCCTTCTGCGAGCAGAGGGATGCAGCAACGCCTTACTCACCGGCCCAGAATCGGGCCGAACGGGAGCCAGTCCTTTCCGGTGAATTGGAACATCTGGAACTGCTCCAGCGGGAAGTAATCGGTCGGGCTGGTGGTCGCTGTAATCCCCGGGTAGAGCATGGGTAGCGCGACGTGGTCCATATGGGTGGCCACCCGCATCACGTTCTCGCGCGTGAGATCGTCGCCGCATTGGCGCAGCACATACTCCAGCGCCTGGGCTACCTGATAGCCATAGGTCACGATCCCATCCTCGGCGTTACCCTCCGGGAACCACTTCTTCGCCCATGCAAAATAATCCTTCATTGCAGGGTCTTTGCGAGTCAACGGGAACTCGGGCGATTTGCCGTAGTAAGCGGTGATGAAGCCTACCGCGGTGTGTAGGCCGGCGGGCTTGAGGATACCTTCGGGCGAGGCACCGGCCACGCCGATGTAGACCTGCGGTCGCCAGCCGATGTCGTACATCTTGTGGTACGCCTGGCTCGCGTGCTTGCCCACCACTGCGCCGAAGAACGTATCGGCTCCCGATGCGTTTAGCGTCACGATCTGAGAGTCCACGGTCGGATCGGAGAACTCGTAGGTTTGCTCGCCCACGATCATGGTCGAGGCCCGCTCGCCCAGGCCATCCTTGAAGCCCCTCACATAGTCGCGCCCGTAGTCGTCGTTGAGCGCGAGAATGGCGATCTTCGCGTTCGGCCGGTTCGCCAGGATGTGCTCTGCGTATAACCTTCCTTCCGCCTGATAGCTGCCGCCCCAGCCTATGGTCCAGGGGTAGTGCTTGTAATCGCCCCAGACGGCGTCACCGCCCGCCACGAACAAGTGCGGCACCTTCTTGCCGTTCAAATAATTGCGCACGACGATATTGGTTGCCGTGCCCACCGAATTGAAGACCAACAGGACCTCGTCTTGCTCCACCAGCCTGCGCACCTGCTCCAGCGCCTTGGGTGGCATGTAGCCGTCGTCGAGGCTGATCAGCGTGATCTTGCGCCCGTTGATACCGCCCTCGGCATTGATCTGGGCGAAATAGGCGAGTTGCGCCCGGCCGATCTGGCCGTACACCGACAGCGCTCCGCTGTAAGGCATCGTCTGCCCGATCTTGATCTCGTTGTCGGTTACTCCAGGATCGTATTTCTTGGACTGAGCGCACGCAGGAAAGGAGAGTTGGGCAATGACGACCAGGAAAAAACAGAGGGGCGGCTTCAACAGGCGGATCTTCAATCTATCCTCCATCGACTCGGAACATAGCGACGCCAGCGCAGAAACTGTACGCTAACAGGTGTTACCCTGTCACGAACACCGTCT
>JBGPMS010000488.1:0-2644 GCA_041487115.1 Gammaproteobacteria bacterium | reverse complement strand
TCGGGCGCTGGCGGCCGATTTGCGGCCATTTGCGGCTCGACTGTCTTGCCGATAGAGTGATCTATCGGCTGCGCCAGTCGAGCCGCAACTGACTCGCAACTCGACTCGCCATCATCCCGAGTCCCTCATGAATCATCCAGGTTAAGGCACGATCATCTCGCCCGGTCGCGCATTACGAACGATCCAACGTTCACTACGATCTGCCTCCGGTTTGCCAGATTTCCTCCCCGGCTGGACCAGAATGGCACGGCACACTGCGTGTCACTGGGCCACCGAAAAGGCAGGATCATGGACGACCTCATCATCGTAGGAGCAGGGTTCGCCGGGCTGGCGTGCGCACAGTCTGCCGTGCGGCGTGGGCTGCGCACCTGGGTACTCGAACGCAAGCCGGCGGTTGGGATGCGCGTGCACACGACCGGGCTGCTGGTCAAAGAAGCGGCCGAGGAATGGGACACGCCCCCGCGCCTCACCCGCAAGATCCACGGCGTGCGCCTGTACGCCCCCTCGCTGGCACACGTGGATCTCACCTCCCCCGGGTACTACTTCCTCGCCACCGATACACCGGCGCTGCTGCGCTGGTTCGCGCGCGAAGCGCAACGAGCCGGGGCGGTCATCGTTCCCGGGCGCTCGTTCCGGGCGGCGCAGCGGGTCGAAGGTGGAATCGAGCTCGCCGACAGCGGTCTGCGCGCTCGCTATCTGGTGGGCGCGGACGGCCCCAGGTCGTCGGTTGCGCGCGAGTTTCAACTCGACGTCAATCGCCAGTTCCTGGTAGGGATGGAAGTGGAGTTGCAGGACGTGCGCGGTGTGGATCAGGACCGCCTGCATTGCTTTCTCGATTCGCAGCTGGCGCCGGGCTACATCGGGTGGGTGATCCCGGGCATGGGCGGCATCACGCAGATCGGGCTTGCCTGTCGCCTCCCCTATCGTCCCGACCTGCAGGCATTCCGGCGCAAGCTCGAGAAGCTGTTCGACTTGTCCTGCGCACAGGTGGTCGGGCGGCGCGGCGGCCTGATCCCGGTGGGCGGCCCGCTCGAACCCTTCAACACGGACAACGTACTGCTGGTGGGCGACGCGGCGGGGCTGGTGTCGCCGCTGACCGCCGGTGGAATTCACACCGCCCTCGAGTCGGGTTGGCGCGCGGGCCATGCGATCGCCGACTACTTGCTGGACGGCGGCGTAGAGCCGGCGCGCGCGTTGCGGTCCCGCCATCCGTCGTTCTCCTGGAAGCGCTGGCTGCGCCAGGCCTTCGATTTCGACCCGCCGAACGGGCTGTACGACTGGGCGTTGACGACGCCGGTGATGCGCGCCGCGGCGCGCCTGGTGTACTTCCACAAGCGCGGCCTGCTCTCCACCGGTGGATGGAGCGAGGTGTTGTGCACGGACGATGGCGCGCCCGTTACCGTGCGAAGCTCACGGTCTACTTGACGTCGGCAGCCACCCGCATGCGTACGATCTTGTCGGGTTTGGCGACCGCGCCATTCTCGGCCTGATCGCCCTTCTTGATCTTGTCGACCTTGTCCATGCCCTCGACCACTCGGCCCCACACCGTGTATTTGCCGTCGAGAAAGGGCGCGGGCGCGAAGCAGATGAAGAACTGGGAGTCGGCGCTGTCCGGGCTGGCCGAGCGCGCCATGCCGAGTGTGCCGCGGACGAAGTGCTCGGCGGAAAACTCGGCCGGGAGCTTCACGCCCGAGCCGCCGGTGCCGGTCCCGGTGGGATCGCCACCCTGGGCCATGAAGCCGTCGATCACGCGGTGAAACACGGTGCTGTCGTAGAACCCCTTGCGGGTGAGCTCCTTGATGCGCGCCACATGCTTGGGCGCCAGGTCCGGGCGCAGCTCGATGACTACGCGGCCGTCCTTCAAGTCGAGAAAGAGCGTGTTCTCCGGGTCGGAAGCCGCGCCCGCGACGCTGGCGGCGAGCGTTAAAGTGGCGGCGAGAAGCGACAGTGCGAGTTTGAAGGTGCGCATGGGTCGGGGCGAGGAGTGTTGGAAACAGTGCGCATTCTACTCCCGCACCCCTCGCCTGGACTGCCGCCGCGCTCAGGCGACGAAGGCCGCTGGCACTGGAGCTTCTCCCAGCGCCTGGCGCAGCACCGCCCAGTGCATGGCCTCATCGCCGAGGATGCTGGCCGCGGCCCGGGCGAGATCGCGGTTCTCGAACGCGGGGACTGCACCCAGATAGGCCGATACCGCACCCTGCTCGAGTCCCGCGGCGAAGCGCAGCACATCCGCCTGGCTCTTGAGCTGGTCGACCGGAAAGTCGTACTTCTGCCGGGGTGGCACCGGGGTTCCCCCGAGCTGCTTCACGGTCGCCGCGAGCAGATCGCGGTGGGCCTTGTGATGACTTTGGAACAGCAATGCGAGGTCGAGCACAGGCTTCTGCAGCAGCCCGCTCTCTGCGCCGACCTGGTAAGCGGCGATCCCCTGGTGCTCCGCACCGAGGGCAGAGTTGAGGATGGTCACGTCGTCGGCCGTGGCTTGGGCGGCGGTTTTCTTGAGCTGCGCCGCCAGTGTCGGTGAGCCGGCCAGGAGGGCTACGGCGCCGCCGGAGAGCACAGCGCCAGAGCGTGCGAGGAACATGCGGCGCCCGGCGAGAAACAAAGGGTTCTGGGCAAGCTGAACAATGGACATGTCGATTTCTCC
>JBGPMS010000487.1:0-2652 GCA_041487115.1 Gammaproteobacteria bacterium | reverse complement strand
TACGCGGCATGCGGCTATGCGGTATTCCGATGCCACGGTTCCTGTGGCCGCGACTGCGGGCTGAAGAACGCGCTGAGCGAGGTGGCTTCCGCTTCGACATCGACATTGCGCTGCGTGGCTTCGGCAGGCTGATCCATTACAGCGGATGGGTGCGTCCGGCATAAGACTTTAGCTTCCGCGTCTATCGCTCGTGCTTCGAGCGAGCGGGATAACCAGCCCGAGCGCTTCAAGAACAGCCCTGTGCGCGCAATCCGATCGACCGTTCGTGGACGATCCTGCGGTTCCGTCAATTCCCCGCACTTTCTTTGGTGGTACGCTGTCGGCTGTCCCCACCATTGATCGACGAGGCGACCATGGCTGAACGACCCGACCCGCGCATGCCGGAACCCAAGATGGATGCCGCCGGCCTTTACCGCGAAGAGCTGTTTACCGACCGCAAGGTAGGTGCCATCCGGGTGCTTACCCCGGTCACCACCGATGGCACACCGGACCCGAAGCGCAGCACGATCTACGTCGGCGAGGCGCAGATCTACACCACCATGGGCGCACTGCCGCTGAGCTTCGATCTCGATGCCGCCTCGCTGCGCGAGGCGGTGGCCCACTACACGCCGGCCGCAAAGCAAGCGGTCGAGAACGCCGTCCGGGAGCTGGAAGAAATGCGCCGGCAGGCTTCTTCCTCCATCGTCATCCCGAAGGGTGGTGTTGGCGGTCTGCCGCCCGGCGGCCTGGGCGGCGGGGGCAAGATCCAACTCCCGTAGGGCAGAGGTCCTGCGCATGAAGAGCTCTGAGCGCACGGTCGCTGCCCGCGCGCATCCGCCCCATCCGGTCTTGCCGAGATACTACGAGCGTGCAGACCAGCGTCGGACCTTCGTGCGCGAAATCTTCGACCGCACCGCAGCGGACTACGACCGCGTCGAGCGCCTGGCGGGATTCGGCACGGGGTCCCGCTATCGCCGTCAGGCTCTGATGCGTGCGGGGCTCCAGCCCGGCATGCGCGTGCTGGATGTGGCGGCAGGAACCGGGCTGGTTGCTCGCGAAGCCCTGGCCTTGGTGGGCAACCAGGGCCAGGTCATCGGGCTGGACGCCAGCGCCGCCATGATGCGCAGCGGCCTGAGTGCGTTGCCGATTCAGCTCGTGCAGGGCAGTGCCGAGCGGCTGCCGTTCGCCGATGCGCGGTTCGACTTCGTCAGCCTGGGGTTCGCCCTGCGCCACGTAGCGGACCTACCAGGTGTGTTTCGCGAGTTTCGGCGCGTACTGCGTCCCGGCGGGATCGTGTGCCTGCTCGAGATCACGCCACCCGAGGGCGCATGGCGACGGCGGCTGTTGAAGTTCTACCTGGGATCCGTCGTACCGCTCGTCGCGCGTGCCGTCGCGCGCCACGTGGATACGCCCTTGCTGTTCCGCTATTTCTGGGACACGATCGAGGCGTGCGTGCCACCGGCGCAGGTCATGGAGGCACTGGAGCTGGCCGGGCTGACCGGTGCGCGCAGACACGTCAAGGCGCAGATTTTCTCGGAGTACACGGCGCGGCGCTGAGGTGCGACGAGGCGCTCGTGGTTAACGGATGACAACAGACTGAGATTTTCAGGTTAACAACGCATGAAAAAAGGCCCGGTCGCCCGGGCCTTTGTCACTGGCCGAGTGCTGTCAGTCGATGGGCTTGATGTTGGTAGCCTGCTCGCCCTTGGGTCCAGTCGTGACGTCGAAGGCCACCTTCTGGTTTTCCTTGAGCGACTTGAAGCCACTGCCGCCCTGGATCGCGGAAAAATGCGCGAAGAGGTCTTTGCCTCCGCCATCGGGGGTGATGAAGCCGAAGCCTTTAGCGTCGTTGAACCATTTGACGATACCGGTAGTCATGTCTGCTTTTCCTGAAAATTGAGAAATTCGGGCTGGCGCCCGGCTACGGAAACTTCAAGGAGGGAGAAAGGACCACCTGGTGATCAGCGCGAAAGCGACTGCATCGGACGAGCGATTTCACTACTTGAGTATCCTGCGGTATCTTTGTACAGGGCTGCCCCCGTCCTGTCAACCCGATTGAGCGCGGTCGGCGCGCCAGGGGAATGCGCCTCTCGCAGCGGACGGGGTGTCGAGGCAAAGCCTTGCGTCATCTTCAATAATCAATGAAAACCGAGGAGACCCTGAGAAAGCGCTTCGGAATGGGTTGCGGGGTAAGCGTGGCTGTGCCTCGTCTTTGCGGCGGTGTCCGCGTTCGCGGCGGATCTGGAGAAGGCCGCCCCGGAGCAGGCGTCGTGTTCCTGAGCCAGATCATCCCACGCGCTCCCGAAATGGAGGCGAAGGTGCACGCTGCGATGTACCAGGCGATCATGCAGTGAGGTGAGGCGTCGTCCTGCTGGGTGGCGCTCCAGCCATCCAGCAGGCGCTCGTTCGGTAGCGCGAAATGTGGCGCCAGTCGTCTTAGCTCGTGGCGCCGGGAGGTATCTCCCACTCCCGCCAACCCTTGAGCAGCGGAAAGTAGAGCGCGAGCCGGATCGGCCGGGAATCCATCCGCGCCACCAGCGTTGCGTAGCGCTCGAGCTGCTCTCGATAGCGCTCGCGCTCGTTGTCCAGGAACGCCTCCAGGTCTGCGCCCTCGTGCAGGCCGGTCTTGTAGTCCACGATCCAGCGCACGCCCCGGTCGTCGACGAACGTGCG
>JBGPMS010000486.1:0-2664 GCA_041487115.1 Gammaproteobacteria bacterium | reverse complement strand
TTCGCGGCGGTGACGGTGCTCACCGTCATCGTCGTCCTGCTGGTCACCCTCGTCATCGTCGGGATCATCGCCTTGCTGCACACCGACGCCGGCAGCATCTCCGCATTGTTCAAACAGATGGCGGAGATCATCGAGGGCTCGCGGCGCGCCCTGCCACCCTGGCTGGTCGAGAATTTCCCGGCCAACGCCGACGAGTTGCGTCAGGCCCTGGCGCAGTGGCTGCGCGAGCACGCCCGGGACCTGCGCGGAGTGGGCACGGAGTTCGGGCGGGCGTTCGTGCACATCCTGATCGGCATGATCATCGGCGCCTTCATCTCTTTGCGCCAGGCGCGGCCCGCCCAGGAGGTGGGTCCGCTGGCCCAGGCTCTGCTCGAGCGGGCCGCGCGCGTAGGTCAAGCGTTCCGCCGCATCGTCTTCGCCCAGGTACGCATCTCGGCGCTCAACACCACGCTCACCACGATCTACCTGATCATCGTCCTGCCGTTGTGCGGCGTGCACCTGCCGCTCACCAAGACCATGATTGCCCTCACCTTCGTCGCCGGCCTGCTGCCGGTAATCGGCAACTTGATCTCCAACACGGTTATCGTCATCGTGAGCCTGAGCACTTCGCTCTCCGCCGCGCTCGGGTCGCTTGCATTCCTGGTGGTCATTCACAAGCTCGAGTATTTCGTGAACGCGCGCATCGTGGGCAGCCAGATCCGTGCGCGCGCGTGGGAGCTGCTCATCGCGATGCTCGCCATGGAGGCGGCGTTCGGCGTCGCCGGCGTGGTGGCAGCGCCTATCTACTACGCTTACCTCAAAGACGAGCTGAAGAGCCGCGGATTGATCTAGCCCGGGGCTAGGGGCGGACACCGGGTCGCGGGGCTGGTTCCACTACAGAGTTTTCATCGCCATGCTGTTCCGACGCCTGACTGAAGCGGACTATCCCGGCATTCTCGCCCTGCAGGAGGCGAACCTGTTCGACAATCTTTCGGTCGAGGCGCGCAGCGATGGCTTTTTGTCAGCGCGTTTTTCGCGCGAGCAGTTCGCGTGCATGCATGCGGATGTCGCGGTGATGGTCGCCAACGATGCAGCGCACGTGGCCGGTTATCTGTGTGCGTCGGGCATCGAGTTCAACCGCCAGTTTCCCCTGCTGGCGGCGATGATCGGACGCTACGGCGAGGTGAGCTTCCAGGGACGGCCGCTCGCCGAGCAGAAGACGTTCGTCTACGGGCCGGTCTGCGTGGATCGCACTCATCGCGGCCGCGGTGTGCTGCGTGGCTTATATCAGGGTCTGCGGGAGGAGTTGGCCGGCCACTTCGACGCGGGCGTGGCCTTCGTTGCGAAGGACAACGCCCGCTCCCTCGCGGCCCACGTGGACGGGCTGGGCATGCACAACGTGGGCGAGTTCGCGTTCAAAGCCCGTCACTACTGGATCCTCGCGTTCAACATTGCGGTGGACCATGCGTGATTCCCTCCCGTCGCTGGACCAGCTCGAGCGCGCGGCGTCGATAGTCTACGAGGCGTTCGCGCCCACCCCGCAGTATGCATGGCCGTTGCTGCGCGAGCAGCTCGGCGCGGAGATCTGGGTCAAGCACGAGAACCACACGCCGACCGGCGCGTTCAAGGTGCGCGGGGGCGTGGTCTATTTCCGCGAGCTGGCTCGAAGCGCGCGCCCGCCGCGCGGCGTGATCGGCGCCACGCGCGGCAATCACGGCCAGTCGATAGGCTTCGCCGCGCGCCGCGCCGGCCTGCCCGCAACCATCGTCGTGCCGCACGGGAACAGCCGCGAGAAGAACGCGGCGATGCGAGCGCTCGGCGTGGAGCTGATCGAGCACGGCGAAGATTTTCAGGCCGCGCGCGAGCATGCTGCGTCGCTCGCGCAAGAGCGCGAACTGCTGATGGTGCCCTCTTTCCATGCGTCGCTCGTGCAAGGCGTGGCCAGCTACTCGCTCGAGCTCCTGAGAGCAGTGCCGGACCTCGACGTCGCGTACGTGCCGATCGGGCTGGGCTCCGGCATCTGCGGGATGATCGCGGCGCGGGAAGCGCTCAGCATGAAGACCGAGATCGTCGGCGTAGTGTCGGAGCAGGCACCGGCCTACGCCCTGTCCTTCGAGCAGCGCCGCGCCGTCGAGCACCCGGTAACCACGCAGATCGCCGATGGCATGGCCTGCCGCACGCCCGAGCCGGAAGCGCTGGAGTTGATCTGGCGTTACGTGGCGCGCGTGGTGAAGGTGAGTGACGAGGAAGTCGCTGCCGCGATGCGCCTGATGTACACCGCCACGCACAACGTGGCCGAGGGTGCCGGCGCCGCCGGTTTGGCCGCTGCACTGAAGGAGCGCGAGCGGATCGCGGGTCGCAGGGTCGCGACAATCCTGAGCGGCGGCAACGTCGACCGCGACGTGCTTGCGCGGATCCTTGAGGCTGACTAATCCGCCGCGCGGCTCGGGTTCACCCGTCCTCTACCCGGTGAGCTCTTTGTCCGTTACCGGTATGACAGGAAGCTGAAGAAGCGCTTTACCACCGTCGAGCTGATCGTCCAGGAGGCGGACTGGACACCTCCGTCACCGCCATTGGCTCGGGTCAAGGTGGAATACTGGGAGGTGCCTCCACACGCATCCCTTTGGGTCCCACCTGCCGCCAGCCGCTTTGACCTCCCGGCGCAGCTGCTGCCCGTGAACCGTG
>JBGPMS010000485.1:0-2681 GCA_041487115.1 Gammaproteobacteria bacterium | reverse complement strand
GCGTAGGCCTGCACCGCCACCGGCGCAAACCGGTCACGCCAGCTGCCGGTCATCGACGCAGACAGATCCTCGATCACGCCGGCTTTGACCTGTTCTCGCAGCACACCGCCGCCCCAGCTGTAGATGATGTTCGGGCGATCCGGCGACTGCAGCAGGGTGGTCAGCTTCTTCTTGTACGCCTCGTTCTCCAGGTACTTGAGCTCTACCTTGACGCCGGGATGCTGCGCCATGTACTGGCGTGCAATGTCGGTCCAAAAGCCGTTCACCTGCGGATTCTGCTCGACGTGCAGAACTTTCACGCTGACCTCCGCCGCACCGGCCACGGACAGGCTTGCCGCAAGAGCACCTACCAGCACCGCGATTCGTGTCTGCTTCATAGGGCGTCCAGGTGAATTGTCGGTCCAGCGGGAAGAATACCGCTCAGACCCTGTCGGGTTACGGATAAAATGTGCCCTTGACGTAACCCGGCTGTCAAGGACGCATGGATCCGCGAATGCAGCGTGTAGGGATCGGCATCATCGGCTGCGGCAACATCAGCGAAGCCTATCTGAAGGCTGCGGGAACGTTTCCCATTCTCGATGTTCGGGGTGTCGCCGACCTGCGGCCCGACGCGGCACGCGCGCGCGCCGATGCCTTCGGAGTCAACGCGATGACGGTCGAAGCGCTCCTGGCCGACCCCTCCATCGAGATCGTCGTGAACCTGACGATCCCAGCCGCTCACGTCGAGGTGGGGCTTCAGGCCATAGAGGCCGGCAAGCACGTGCATTCCGAAAAGCCCCTCGGAATCGAAAGCCAACAGGCCCGGAGTCTCCTGGAGCGTGCGGCGGCCCGTGGCCTCCGCGTAGGCTGCGCTCCGGACACCTTCCTGGGCGGGGCGCATCAAACCTGCCGCAAGCTGGTCGACGAAGGAGCAATCGGCCGGCCTGTTGCGGGAACCGCCTTCTTCATGTCTCCCGGCCAGGAGAGCTGGCATCCGAACCCCGCCTTCTACTACGCCCAAGGCGGGGGGCCGATGCTGGACATGGGTCCTTACTACATTACCGAGCTCGTCAATCTGCTGGGACCCGTGGAGCAGGTCGCGGGAATGACCGCCCGCTCGCGCGATCGGCGCACGATCACCAGCCAACCGCTGTCGGGGCAGACGATCGACGTCCAGGTCGACACCCACGTCGCCGGCACGCTGAGATTCGCATCCGGCGCGCTCGTCACGATCGCGATGAGCTTCGACGTGCCGGTGCACCGCCACGCTCCGATCGAGCTCTACGGCACCGAAGCCACGCTCCTGGTGCCCGACCCGAATCGATTCGGCGGAGCGATCGAAATCGGGCGCAACAAGAGCTGGTCGGAACGCGCGATCGAGCACCGCTATGCGGACGGCAACTACCGCATCATCGGCGTCGCCGACCTCGCCCATGCTATCCGCTCTGGCCGGCCCCATCGTGCTTCGGGAGAGCTCGCCTATCACGTTCTCGAAGTGATGGAGGCGTTCGCAACGTCATCCAAGCGCGGTACGCACGTCACGATAAAGAGCAGGCCCGAGCGGCCAGCAATGCTGCCCACGAATCTCTCGGCGGGCGAACTGGACTAGCGGAGCAGGAGGAGGAAAATGCGCACAGCACTCATCGTCTGGGGCGGCTGGAGCGGCCACGAGCCCGAGCGCTGCGCCGATATCGTCGCAGGGATGCTCCGGGAGGAGGGCTTCAAGGTGCAGCTCGAGACCACGCCCGAGGCCTTCGCCGATCCGGCGCTCGCGAACATGAGCCTCATCGTGCCGATCTATACGATGTCGAAGATCGAGAAGCCGGCGCTCGAGAATCTGACGCAGGCCGTCCGCGGAGGCACCGGCCTGGCCGGGTTCCACGGCGGGATGGGCGACGCCTTCCGCGAGGCTGCCGAATACCAGTTCATGTGCGGAGGTCAGTGGGTCGCCCATCCGGGCAACATCATCGACTATCGTGTCAACGTCCTGCGCCGCGACGATCCCGTCATGCAGGGCATCGAAGATTTCGACTACCGTTCCGAGCAGTACTACATGCACGTCGATCCGTCGAACGACGTGCTCGCGACGACCACCTTCTCCGGTGCGCACGCGTATTGGATCAATGGGGTCGTCATGCCCGTGGTGTGGAAGCGCCGATACGGCGAGGGTCGCGTCTTCTACAGCTCGCTGGGACACGTCGCGAGTGAGTTCGAAGTGCCGCAGATGCGCACCATCCTGCGGCGTGGCATGGTTTGGGCAGCTAGGGACGGCGCCACAGCGCCGTCCCGTGCTTGAGGAGTCAGTGGGTTCCCTGGCAGGTCGCCAAGTCGACGGCCATGCCGAGATCCCCCGCCAGCTACAAGACTTGCGTAACGACATTCGCCGTCGACGCGTCGGTCGTCTGGACATTGATGCCGTCGTCGTAGAGAACAGTCGGCGCCTTGTACCCAGGGGTAACGCCGTTCTTCTTGCAGAGCCCCCCACTGACTTGGCCGCGTTCCTCTGCGGTCAGCGGCGTTACGTTGGTGCGTTCAGACATGGTGTACTCCTTTCAATTGGCTTGCTGGAAACAAACACTGCCGTGTACTTTCCGGACGGACTTTCCAGACGGCACCCCCGTCCAGCCTACGCCCGGTTGACGCGGCTCCGCATAGACGGATAGTTTTACCTGATTACCAACGAAGCTCAGCCGCGAGCAGGC
>JBGPMS010000484.1:0-2754 GCA_041487115.1 Gammaproteobacteria bacterium | reverse complement strand
GTCCACGCAGGCATCGAAGCCTAGCTCTTTGACTGCGTAGTCGCATTTGGCTTTGCCGCCCGCGATGCCGACCGCACGGCAGCCTTGCAGCTTGGCGAGCTGTCCGACCACGCTGCCGACGGCACCGGTAGCGGCGGACACGACCACGGTCTCGCCGGCCTTCGGGTGGCAATGCTCGAGCAGCCCGACCCAGGCGGTGACGCCGGGCATCCCCGCCACGCCGAGATAGGCGGACAACGGAATCAGCTTGGGGTCGATCTTCGTCAGGCCGTCTCCGCCGGAGACCGCGTAGGTCTGCCAGCCGAGGGAACCGACCACGAAGTCGCCGGGTTTGAATTTGGCATTGCTCGACTCGATGACTTCACCCACCGTCCCGCCCACCATGACCTGGCCGATCTGCACCGGCTGGGCGTAGGACTTTACGTCGTTCATCCGCCCGCGCATGTAGGGATCGAGTGACAACCAGTGATTCTTGACCAGCAGCTCGCCGGGTCCGGGTTTGGGGACAGGGGTCTCGACGATGTTGAAGTTGGATTCTTCGACCCAGCCCGTGGGCCGGCTCGCGAGCAGGACCTGCGTATTCGTTGCCATGGGTTGCCTCGGGAGTCGATGGCGGAAGAGAAGGCCATGATACCCTACGCCGTCGCGCGAAACGCTGGCGGTGCCGCTCACGATGCCCTACGCCCTGAACGATCCGTCGAAGCTCCCCCTGGTTCTGTTGCCCGGACTGCTGTGCGACCACGCGCTGTGGGCGCCGCAGATCGACGCGTTGTCGGACATCTGCCAGACGTGGGTCGGTGAGCTCACGCGCGACGACACGATCGCGGAGATGGCTGCACGCATCCTGGCCGAGGCGCCGTCCGACAGCTTTGCCCTGGCGGCCCTTTCCATGGGCGGCTACGTGGCCATGGAGATCATGCGTCAGGCGCCACAGCGGGTGCGGCGCCTGGCGTTGCTGGATACGCGTGCTCGGCTGGACACGGCGGAGGAGACCCAACGCCGCCACGAGCTGGTCCGCTTGGCGCAGACCGAGCGCGGCTTTACTCCGATCACCAGCCGCATGCTGCCGGTGTTGATCCACCCCGCGCGCGCCAGCGACGAGGCATTGGTCGGCGTCATCCGCGAGATGGCCGAGCGCACCGGGGTAGAAGGCTACGTCCGCCAGCAGCGAGCTATCATGTCGCGCCCCAACTTCCGTCCCTATCTGGTCGAGATCCGGTGCCCGACGATGGTCCTGTGCGGACGCGACGATGTGCTGACCCCGGTGGCGCTGCACGACGAGATGGCCCGGCTGATCCCGTCGGCGCGGTTGGTGATCGTCGAGCAATGCGGCCACCTGTCGACGCTGGAGCGGCCGGTCGAGGTCAACGCGGCGTTGAGGGATTGGCTGGCGGAGTGAGCCGTGTAGGGTGAAGGGCTCCGTTGACCGCCTTTTCACCCGCGTGCTATATACGTGAGCAAAGCCTCGCCGCCGGCACGATCCGGTGCGGGGGAATGTATAACGAGGGGCGTGCCGCGACGGCCCGCCCCTCCAACTCCCTGAGGAACATCCATGGCAGACATCAGCCGCCGGGCGCGTGAGCTGGGCACCGAAAACGCTTTCGTGGTCCTGGCCGAGGTCAACAAGCTCATCCGCGACGGCCGGGACATCATTTCCTTCTGCATCGGCCAGCCCGACTTTCATACCCCGGTCAACATCCAAGATGCCGCCGTGAGAGCGATCCGCGAGGGCAAGCACGGCTACACCCCATCGGCCGGCATCCTGGAGCTGCGCCAGGCCGTGGCACGAAACATGAGCCAATCGCGGGGCATCGACGTGCAGCCGGACGACGTGGTGGTGGGCGCGGGCGCGAAGCCCTTCATCGGCTATACAGTGCTCTCGGTCACCGACCACGGCGCGGGCGACGAGGTGATCTACCCGAACCCCGGCTTTCCCATCTACGAATCGCAGATCAAGGCCATGGGCGCGGTCCCGGTGCCCATCCATCTGCGCGAGGGGCGCAGCTTCAACTTCGACCCGCAGGAACTGGCCGACAAGATCACGCCGAAGACCCGGCTGCTGATCCTCAACTCGCCCCACAACCCGACCGGCGGCCTCATCCCCAAACCGGACATGCAGGCGATCGTGGAGGTGCTGCGCAGGCACGAGCGGGTGTGGGTGTTCGCGGACGAGATCTACGGGCGGCTGGTGTACGACGGCGAGTTCGTCTCCATCGCATCCCTCCCCGGCATGCAGGAGCGCACGATCATCTCCGACGGCGCCTCCAAGACCTGGGCCATGACCGGCTGGCGGCTGGGCTTCGCGGCCAACCGCAAGCTGGCGCCGTACTTTACAAACTGGGTCACCAACACCGAGTCGTGCGCATCGCAGATCACCCAGTGGGCGGGAGTGGAGGCGCTGAACGGGCCGCAGGACGAGGCCGTGCGCATGCGGGACATCTTCCACGAGCGGCGCGACCTGATCGTCGGACTGCTGAACCACGTGCCCGGTGTGAGCTGCCAGTCGCCGGGCGGCGCGTTCTACGTGTGGCCCAACGTGACCGAAGCCTGTGCCATGATCGGCGCAAGAGACTCGGAGGAGTTGCGCACCCGCCTGCTCAACGAGGCCGGCGTGGCGGTGCTTGCCGATATCCACTTTGGCCCGCGCGTGCCCAACGAAGGTCAGCACATCCGCTTCAGCTACGCCGCCTCGAACGAGGCGATCCGCAAGGGTGTCGAGCGCATGGCGGATTTCATCCGCAAGAACACGGTGCG
>JBGPMS010000483.1:0-2760 GCA_041487115.1 Gammaproteobacteria bacterium | reverse complement strand
CCTGGCGTTACTCCAGTACACGTCGGGCAGCACGGGAAGCCCGAAAGGCGTCGCCCTGACTCACGCCAACCTGCTCGCCAATATTCGCGCCATGGGCACGGCGATGCAGATCCGGGGCGAAGATGTGTTCGTGAGCTGGCTCCCCCTGTATCACGACATGGGGCTGATCGGGGCCTGGCTGGGAAGCCTGTACTTCGGTCTGCCGCTCGCGCTGATGTCGCCGCTGGCGTTTCTTGCGCGGCCGGCCCGGTGGCTGTGGGCCATCCACCGGCACCGCGCCACCCTTTCGGCGGCTCCGAACTTTGCGTACGACTTGTGCGCGCGCAAGCTGCAGGACGCGGACCTGGAAGGGCTGGACTTGTCCGGCTGGCGGATCGCGTTCAACGGGGCCGAGCCGGTGAGCGCCGACACGCTCGATGCCTTCACTTCACGCTTTGCGCCTCACGGCCTGCGGCGCGAAGCCATGACGCCGGTGTACGGGCTGGCGGAATGCGCGGTCGGGCTGGCCTTTCCTCCTCCCGCGCGCGGACCGCTCGTCGATGTGATCCAGCGCGAGCCGTTTGTGCGTGGCGGCGATGCTGTCCCGGCGAGCAGCGGCCAGTCTCCGGTCTTGAAGATGGTCTGTTGCGGTCGTCCGCTGCCGGAGCATGAGATCCGCATCGTCGACAGCACCGGCAGAGAGGTGGGCGACAGAGTCGAGGGCCGGCTCGAGTTCAAAGGGCCTTCCGCGACCACCGGCTACTTCCGCAATCCCGAGCAGACGCGCAAGCTGTTCAACGGAGATTGGCTGGACTCCGGGGACTTCGCGTATATCGCACTCGGCGAGGTGTACATCACCGGCCGCGTCAAGGACCTCATCATCCGCGGCGGGCGCAACATCTACCCCTACGACCTGGAGCAGGCGGTCGGCGCCATCCCCGGCATACGCAAAGGATGCGTCGCCGTCTTCGGCAGCACCGACGCCGCGAGCGGCACCGAGCGAGTCGTGGTGCTCGCCGAAACCACGCAGACCGACGAGCAGGCACGCGAAGGATTGGTCCGCGCGATCAACGGCGCCGCCTTGGACGTTCTGGGCATGGCGGCGGACGATGTCGTACTGGCCCCGCCTCATACCGTGCTCAAGACCTCCAGCGGCAAGATCAGGCGCGCCGCCAGCCGGGAATACTACGAACGCCGCGGGCTGCACATCCGTCCCGCGCCGGTCTGGCTGCAATTCGCACATTTGGCCGTGAGCGCCGTGCTGCCCGAGTTACGACGAAGACTGCGCGGCGTCGCGGCACTTGCCTATGCCGCTTATGCCTGGACCGTGCTGTTTCTCGTCGCCACCCCGGTGTGGATGATCGTCGCATTTGCTCGGCGTCCAGGGCTCGCCCGTTTCGCCTGTTACTACGCCGCCATACTGGCGTCCAAGCTCACCGCGATTCACATCAGTATTACAGGCCGTGAGCGGCTTCCCTCCGCTCCCCATGTCCTGGCGGCCAACCACGCGAGCTATGTCGACACCATCCTCGTGGCAGCGGCGCTGCCGCCCGAGCATCGTTACGTCTACGTGGTCAAGGGCGAGTTGGCGCAACGATGGATTCCGCGTCGGTTCCTCGAGGGCCTCGACGCGGCATTTGTCGAGCGGTTCGACGCCAAGCACGGGGTCGAGGACCTGGCGCACGTGGAAGAAGCAGTGCGCAGCGGCGCCTCCCCGGTGTTCTTTCCCGAAGGCACCTTCGACCGGCAGCCCGGGCTGCGCGAGTTCAGGCTGGGTGCGTTCCTGCTCGCTGCGCGCACCGGCGTGCCGGTCGTGCCGGTCGGCATTCGCGGAGCCCGCTCGATCCTGCGCGACGTGAGCTGGTTTCCGCGGCTAGGGGCTGCTGCCGTTGTTATCGGCGCCCCGATCATGCCTGCTGGAAATGACTGGGCGGCCGCCGTCCAGCTGCGCGACCGCGTTCGGGCAGAGATCCTGCGTCTTTCGGGAGAACCGGAGCGCCTGGCAAGTATCGCCAAACGTTGATCTCGGTCAACCGTAGACCTCGCAATAGTTGTTAGTCTTGCGGCCATCAGGCAGCGATAGCGGGTCATCTCGGACCCAGATAAACCAGAGGACGATATGTTCAAGCATATATTGCTACCAACCGACGGCTCCGAGCTCTCCGAAGCGGCGATACGCAAAGGGATCCAGTTCGCCAAGAGCATCGGCGCTCGCGTAACCGGCTTTTATGCCATGCCCGAGTTCCATATCTTCACGTACCGGACGGAGATGCTGGAAGACACCAAAGAAGAGTTCGCCAGGGACAGCAAGGTCCACGCCGACAAGTATCTCGCCGTGATCCAAAAGGCCGCGAAAGACGCGGGCGTGGCGTGCGACACCGTGCGAGCGATCAGCGACCAACCACACAAGGCTATTCTCAAGGCCGCTAAGGATACGGGATGCGATTTGATCATGATGGCATCCCACGGCAGAAGGGGTGTCCAGGGTCTGCTGCTCGGGAGTGAGACGCAAAAAGTATTGACGCACGCCAAGCTGCCGGTTCTGGTATGCGAATCACAATGAAGCTCGCTGGTACGCTGGGCGTAGGCGCGCGACGGTACCACCCTCGCGAGGTGTGAGAATCTATGAGCGCACGGAACGCACGGCTGCATCGAGGTAGTCCAGCGCGCCTTGCAGCGTCGCCAGCCGCTGATAGTCGGCTTCGGGGACATCGACACCGAGCCGCTCGTGCAGGGCGATCACCAGCTGCAGAAAATCGTATGAGTCGATATCGAGCTGAT
>JBGPMS010000482.1:0-2811 GCA_041487115.1 Gammaproteobacteria bacterium | reverse complement strand
GGGTCGACTCGATAGGGCAGCCCGGGCTCGAACAGGACAAGGAACAGCAGCACGATTACAACCGTCAAGGCAACCACTGCCGCCAGGTGAAAGGAGGTCACGCGTCCTCTGTCCGCTGCGTTACACTCCATCGAATTCGCGCGGCGATGCTTCCTCTCGCCGGATGCTGCGCCATATCCGTCATCGCTGGGGATTTGCCGTGGCGCTGCCCCGAGAGGAGTCTGCCGCCTCGGGAAGTGCCTGATCTAAGGTTCGGGCCACGAAGGCGCCAACAGTACTGTACTTGAGCCCCTTGCCGATCAGCAGCGAGACCAGTACTTCGCTGGACGGCATACCGAGGATCGCCACGAGGATCAGCGCCGGGGTCTGCGCGATCGGCAATGCCGCAATGAATGCGAGGGCGAGCATTCCATACGTCGAGATCCACAGGGCTGTATGCTGCCAGTGCGACGTCGCGACGATCTCGGGTATCTGCGCCGCGACAAAGGCGCCGCCGTAGTGGCCCAGGACGTGAACGAACAAAGCGCCAGCGGTGGCACTACCCACTGCACTGGAGATCACCAGCCACGCCCAGCGCCGCCGGTTGACGACGACCAGCGCTGTCAGCAGCGGCACCACCGGCACGGTGAATGACAGCGTGGCCAGAAAGGCCACCACACCGCCCCACAACGGAAAGGTCTTGCGTGCCGCCATCGGTGCGACGCATCCGATGAGCCTGCTCGGAATCGGGCGATGCAGAATTCGCGCTGTCCAATCGGCAAGCCGGCGTCTGACCTCAGCTTCAATGTCTGACGGCAATTGCATGATGGCTCACCGCGATCGGATCACCGAGAGTCGTGCATATCAACGGGCGCAACGGCGGTCCGGCGTCTGTGAGCTCTGAAGCTCCCCTACGAGTGACGCTTCTTGCGATAGTCCTCGAGGAGCCGGTCTTTGGCCTCGTCACGGCCGAAAAAGAGCATGGCCCAGATGATGATCGCAGGGCAGACCAGCAGGAGAGTCACGCCGATTGCTGTCCACAGCGTGAAGCCCCAGAGCACCAGAATGCCGGCTGCCAGCGCCAACGCAAGCAGAGGGCACAGCCAGACCCATCTGGCCCATACCACTCTGAATCGGTCGCTCATTCTCACTTAGACACGCGCATGCTGGTAGTTGAACTCCGCCTCGATCGTGTCGGGCATGCCTTGCAGCCGTACGAAAACAGTCAGGCGGTACGGTCCGGTTCCCGGGAGGTCGACGTAGTTGCCGTAGGCCAACGTGCCGCCGATCGCCATCGGCTCGAGCTTCAGATGGGCCCCTGGCTCGAAAAGCTCGGACACGCTCAACGCCACTTCCGCATTACCTATGCGGCGGCCGGTCGCCTGCTCGAAAAGCGCCACCATCACGTGGTAGACGTGGCCTCCAGGCGGCACGCCATCATGCATCCTCGCGTCGGCGTGGTCCGCGAGCTCCTGCTGCAGTATCTCGGCGGGCACGACGCCGAGATAGATCACGACCCCATTCACCACACGGCGCTGGCCCTGTTCGGCAGCGCTCGCCAGACTGATTATGGAACAAAGCAGCGGCAAGCTAACTGCTACGAGCAGGAGCCTCCTACGAAGTCTCTCGGTCATAGGTCGTTCTCCATTCAGGTTACAATGCCAGCTTCGTCCTCCTCAGCAACGCCGAGTTGACGATCACCGAGAGTGAGCTGAGGGCCATGGCAGCCGCTGCGATGATCGGGTTGAGGAAGCCCAGCGCCGCGACGGGTACGCCGACGCTGTTATAGATGAAAGCCCAGAACAGGTTCTGCTTGATCTTGTTCATGGTGGCACGCGACAGCCGGATGGCCTTCACCACGTCGCGCACATCGCTGCGAATCAGGATGATTCCGCCGGTTTCTTTGGCTACGTCCGAGCCCGAGCCGATGGCGATACCGATGTCCGCGGTGGCCAACGCCGGCGCGTCGTTAACGCCGTCACCGACCATCGCCACGAACTTGCCCTTCTGCCGCAGCGCCTGGATGACCTGGGCCTTGGACTCGGGAAGCACCTCCGCAATCACCTCGGTGATGCCCAGCTCCTTCGCGATCGCCTTGGCCGTGCGCTGGTTATCGCCGGTCAGCATGACCACCTCGATGCTCTCGCTCTGCAACGCAACGATCGCCTCTTTGGCTTCCGGTTTCAGCGTGTCGGCGACGGCGATGACGCCGACCAGCTCGCCGTCACAGGCCACCAGCATAGCGGTCTTGCCCTCTGCCTCCAGACGGGTCATGGCCGCTTCGGCCGGCGCGGTGTCGACCTTTTCTTGCCGGAACAGGCGCCGGTTGCCCAGCAGCACGTTGCAGCCCTGGGTCATTCCCTGTATTCCATGTCCCGGGATAGCACGGAACTCGTCGATCTTCGGCAGGTCGATTCGACGGTGGTGCGCGGCGCGCACGATCGCTTCCCCTAGGGGATGCTCCGAGCCGGACTCCAACGCCGCCGCGAAGCACAGCACATCGTGTTCGGGCCGTTTGGAAAGCACGACGATATCGGTGACATTGGGTTCCCCGCGGGTGAGAGTCCCGGTCTTGTCGAACACGACCGTGGTGAGCTTCTGCGCGCGCTCGAGCACTTCCCCGCCCCGGATGAGGATGCCGGCCTCGGCGCCCTTGCCCACACCGACCATCAACGCCGCCGGGGTGGCGATGCCAAGCGCGCAGGGGCACGCGATGATCAGCACGGCGATGAAGGCAAGCAGGCCCTGCGGGAAATTGCCCGCCAGCCACCAACCGAAGAAGGCTACGAACGCCACCGCGACCACTGCGGGCACGAAATAGGCCGTTACCTG
>JBGPMS010000481.1:0-2826 GCA_041487115.1 Gammaproteobacteria bacterium | reverse complement strand
CGGCGGCGACTGGGGCGGACTGCTGAACCTGACCGACGAGTGGTCGAAAGCGGAGAACACCAACGCGGAGGCCTGGCTGTTTCGCGGCAGAGGCCTGGTCGAAACCCAGGACCTCGCCGCCGCGCAGCTGGCCTTCCAGCAGGCTGTCGCACTCGATCCCGTGTCGAGCACCGCATGGCTTCAGCTCGGACGCCTGTCCGCACACCGTGGACTGACCGAAGAAGCCGAGGACGCACTCTCGCAACTCAACCGGCTCAACTCCGACCTGGCTCAGTGCCTGGCGGTTGAAATGCGGTCTGCGCCGAATGCGGCGCAGCCAGACCTCCGTGCCCTTCTCGATGCTTGCTCGGCGCTATAGGTTGCTCGATCTTCTGCTGAGCGCTGCACTGCTCGCGTGCAGCGCAGGCGCCTGTGCCGACCAGCCCGTTTCGGCAGCCGAAGACCGCCTGTTTCTGTCCGACCATCTCGGCAACCTGCCACCCAACGCGGTGTTGCGCTACGCGTACGCCAAGACCGGCAGCCTCGAGGCGCCACGCGAGGGCACTGTGCGGCTCACCGTAACCGCATCGGCCAGTGGCCCGGGACGAACGGCCGGCGTGGAGTTCTTTACCGGAGCGGAGAAGCTCGATCTGCCGGTGATCGACGCCGCGACCGCCAATCCCGTGATCCTGTTCTTCCTCGAGCGCGATGTCCACGAGATGGAGCGCCGCACCAGCGGCAAGGCCGGCTACTTCCGCAAGCGCGTCCGGATGGCGCTCGCCGATGCAGCCGAGATCCGGCCGGTGACGTTCGACTTCGCCGGGCATAGCGTCGCCGGCGAAGAGATCACGGTTCACCCCTACCGGGACGACCCGCTGAAGTCGCGCTTCGAGCAGCTGGCGGACAAGACCTACAGCTTCATGTTCTCGACCCAAGTCCCGGGTATGCTGTACCAGATGCGCACGGTGATCCTTGCACCGCGTGCCGCTGAAGGCGCAGCGCCCCTTCTCGAAGAGACACTGACCCTGCTGGGAACCGAACCATGAGTCCGCTTTGCCCGATGAGTCATTCCAGCGCCGCGACCCCAGGAAGTCTCGATGCGCGGCCGAGTGCCGGCCCTATACTGAGCCTATCCGCGGTCGCGCTCACGCTGGCGACGATGTGCGGTGTCGCCGCGGCCAACGATTTCCCGACGCTGGACCGCGTGCTCTTCGTCGAGAACTGCGTGCGTGACCACCCGGACCGCCAGCGCCAGGAGATGCTGTACAAGTGCTCCTGCGCGCTGGACGTGCTCGCGACCGAGTTCCCGTACGACGAGTACGTGGAGTTGGCTACCGCCCTCGATGCAGGCCAGATCGCGGGGGAGCGCGGTGCCGCGGTGCGCGAAAGCAATGAGGGCCAATCGATGGCCAAGCGCTTAAAGGCCGCCCGCGCCAAGGCCTTCAACGCCTGTATGATCCAGTAGAGATCCACTCCCGTTCTAGAGTCCGCTCGGGACTCGATCCGGGGATGAGGGCGGGGCTGGCGCAACGCCGCCCACAGACTCGCGCCGCCCGCCCAGGAGGAAACCATGCAACATGTGCACTCCGCGTCCGCGCGCATTCTGCTTGCGTTCGTACTCGCCGGCTGCGCCGTCGCGCGGGCCGCTGATAGCCCACCCGATCCGGGCCGGGTAGACATCTGGCTCCTGGTCCGCAATAGCCTGTTCGGCGATCGGGCCATCGCCGACGACGCCGGCGAAGTCGTCTCCCTGCGCGCACCGGCCCGTGCCCAGGATGCCTCCACTGTGCCCATCGCCATCTCGACGCGCACCGACCAGACACCTGAGCGCTATGTGAGCAAGGTCTATCTGATCATCGACCAGAACCCCTCCCCCGTCGCCGCCATCTTCACTTTCACCCCGGACAGCGGGCGGGCCGACATCGAAACCCGTGTCCGCGTGGAGGATTACACCTGGATGCGGGCCGTGGCCGAGATGAACGACGGACGCCTGTTCATGGCTGCGCGCTACGTCAAGGCTGCAGGCGGCTGCTCCGCGCCCTACGGTACGGCGCCCGACTTCGAAGCCTTCAAGCCGCGGCTCAAGCTGAGGCTGGATGCCTCCATCGCTGCCGGGGAACCGGCGCTGGCCCAGCTCATGATCCAGCACCCCAACTCCTCCGGGCTGGCGCGAGACCAGATGACGCAACTCTACATCCCGGCGTACTACGTGCGGACCATCAACGTCACCTACGCCGGCAAAGCGATCATGAGCGCAGAGGTGGACTTTTCCATCAGTGAGAACCCCAACATCCGCTTCTACTTCGTACCGCGCGAGGCCGGCGAATTGAAGGCGGTGGTGGTGGATACGAAGGACCGCGAGATCGAGGGTGCGGTGCGGGTAGAGCTGGAACGTGAAGAAGTGAAGAGGTAGAGAGCTTTCAACGCCCCTCAATCCCAACGCTCGTCGCGAACCTGCACCTCGCCATCCTCGACACGAACCGGGAAAGTGGCGGTCAGCTCGAACGCCGGTGCCGTCAGAGCTTCACCGGTCTTGCGCACCGTGCCGCGGGCAGACGATCTGGTCGCCTTCGATCGGCCCGCCGGTGAGGATGCCGCCGTCGTGGGTGCAGACGTCTTCGATCGCGTAGAGCTCGCCTGCGAGGTTGAAGACGGCGACCTGGGCGCCGTCGACCTCCACCACCCCGTGGGTGCCTGGCGGAAGCTCGGCTACGCTACAAACGGCAACCCAGTCACTCACGTCGCGCGCGTACCGATCTAAACCGCGACAACCTCGATCTCCGGATCGATCTGCCGCACCAGGCCTTGCGCACACGCTGGGAGTGGAGCGCGTGGGCGTGAGCCTCG
>JBGPMS010000480.1:0-2826 GCA_041487115.1 Gammaproteobacteria bacterium | reverse complement strand
TCGCCCCAGCGCGTACCAGGCCTCCGCGAGATTGCGATTGGCCTGCACGGCCGCTTGCAGCAAGCGCAGGGATTCCTCGGTGTCCTGAGTAGCCAGAGCCTGACGGTAGGTGTCGACGCCCGCGAGCGCGGCCTGCGCGACAGGCTGCGCGACGCGCGTAGTCGGTGCCGGCGGCTTCTTATCCTCCCCGCAGCTCGTCAGGCAAGCGGCAGCGACCAGCATTGCAGCGCGGCCAGGGAGCTGCCGGAAGAATGAAAATGAACTCATGCGCGCCCAAGAATGCCGCAGGCGAGGAACGTTGTACAGTGCCTAGCCGCCATACATCTTCAGGGCAGCGATGAGCGATGGCTCGTCCGCCAGGACCGCATCGACGTCCCGCAGCGCTTCGCGCAGGTCGCTCCACGCGCGCTCGCGCTGGCGCTCGTTCCAGACGTAGTATTTGTTCAGACTCATCAGGTGACGGGCCTGCTTCTTCGCATCCACGCCCTCGCGAAACAACTCGATCGCAGTCCGCTCGTCGTAGCGGACCTGCTGGATCGCCAGGTTGGTCTTCGCCGCGCCAAGCTGATAGTAGGCCTCGGCGAACTCGGGGTTCTGCTCGATGGCCCGCGTGAGCGAGTTGACGGCGGCGCGCAGGTCGTTTACCTGGATATATCCCTTCGCTTCCTGGTAAGCGAATTGTCCGAGGAACGCCTCGCTGGGTGGGGACACTTCGGCCCGCGTGGCGGCGGGTGCGAGAGCCCGCGGCGAGGGTGCCTCACGGTTGCAGCCACCAACCGAGACAAGAGCGATCAGGGCGAAGGCGCGGGCGAACAGGACCATGGAGGTTGCATCCGGGGCAAAGAGCAATAGCCCGAAGCGCACGCATTACGCATACCACCGCGCAGGTGTTTTCGGGCCGCATCCTACTGTCGTCATCTGCCGACAGTGCTGCGTTAGGGCTCGCATTGCGGTGTTCCGCGTTGGTAGAATTTACGCGCGCCTGTCGCCCTGCAAATCGTACGTTGCTTCGGGCTCGTGCCGAAATGGAAGCGGGGATCGTCAGGCCTTCGACGAACCGGGAAGGGTCAGATCATGAATGAAGATATCGCGAAGCTCCGCCACCGCGCGTTTGCGGTCAAGCTGGCCTTGCGCCGATTGGCCGCCTTCCATCACGAGATGAAGCGCGCTCAACTCTCCGAGCAGGTGCCCGAGTTGGAATACTTCGTGGCGGCGCCCCATGTGAAGGTGTTGTTCGACGAGTTGCAGGATGTGCACAAGCGTCTCGAGACCACGCTGTTCGACGAACTGGTGCGCCTGTCTCTCGAAGCGGAAAAAACGGTCAACGCCTACGCCAAGATGCGCTACGGCTTTGCGCCCGGCGATGACATCGAGATGGCCATTCCCATTTCCGATAGCCCGGTCCGGCTGCGGGTCCATAAAGTGTTCCTGCAAAGCGGCCCGGACAGCGACATCCGGGTGGACGCGAGCTCGCTGCAGCCGAACGGTGTAGCCGGCACCCGCTGGGACCTCTACTTGAAGGGTCCCGGCGAGTTTCAGTTCGAGAAGATCCAGCGCAAGGAAGAAGTCAGCCGGTAGAGTTGCAACGGGCAGCCGAGGCTGCCCGTTCAAGCTGCCTTCGGCACCCGCTACCGGGACTGGCTCTCTTCCTGTTTCTCTTCCTGTGCACGCCGGGCGCGATCGGCCTGCAACACGGTGTTGTTGACCGTCTTGGCCTTCTCCAGCGCGTCACGCTGGGTATCGAAGGCCCGGGCCTGGCCGGATGCCTTTGCTGCATCAGAGCTGTTGCCGCAGCCTCCGCACCCCAGCGCGAGGGCCACGGCGAACACGATCACGAAATTTCGCATGCTGCCTCCCTGTCGATACCGGGCAGGCACGCACATTCTGTGCCGCGGATGCGGGAGCCTGGCCCGGCGCCGAGTCCCTGCCGATAGTTGGGGCGTTGCGAGCGGCTGGGCTCGCCGCAGTGCCGCTATCGGACCGGCCTTATCCCGCCACGCCAGGGTGTTTTGTAACGTTGTGTGACAGGACGGCGCCGTGCAATACCGGCTTACGTTGCCGCTCACACGCAGGCGGCCGGGCGAGGTATAAAGACCGCCTCCGATCATGAACGCTCTGGACCACATCCTCATCGTCGACGACGACCGCGAGACACGCACTCTGCTGGGCGACTACCTCCAGAAGCACGGTTTCCGCACCAGTGCGGTGGCCGACGGCAAGGGCCTTTGGAACGTCCTCGACAGCGCACGCGTGGATCTCGTCATCCTCGACGTCATGCTGCCGGGAGACGACGGCTTCGTGCTGTGCCGCAATCTGAGGGCGCGCGGGAACTGGCCCGTGATCATGCTCACTGCCAAGGGTGAAGATACCGAGCGCATCGTCGGGCTGGAGCTGGGCGCGGACGATTACATGCCCAAGCCGTTCAACCCGCGTGAGCTGCTGGCGCGCATCAAGTCCGTATTGCGCCGACATCGAACCGTGCCCGACAACCTGCAACCCGACCTGACACGTGCGCTGCGCTTTGCCGGATGGACCCTGGACCTCGCTTCGCGCAATCTGGTTTCGCCGCAGCAGGTGGTCGTCGCGCTGTCCGGCGCGGAGTTTCGACTCCTGCGCGTGTTCCTCGCCTACCCGAACCGCGTGTTGTCGCGCGATCAGCTCATGGATCTGACCGTTGGTCGCGAGGCCGACCCGCTCGACCGCAGCGTGGATGTGCAGGTGAGCCGGCTGCGGCAGCGTTTGGGCGACCACGCGCGCGAGCCGGACATCATCAAGACCGTGCGGGGCGAAGGCTACGTTCTGGCGGCCGGCGTGGAGGCGGTCTGA
>JBGPMS010000479.1:0-2833 GCA_041487115.1 Gammaproteobacteria bacterium | reverse complement strand
GAGCTGGAGCCCGCGCAGCTCGTCCCGGCTGGCGCGCTCGATCGGCTCCAGGTCACCGGCGGCTGTGGCTCGGACTGGCATCGTGTCCTCCGCAGTTCCTTCGCAGCCTAATCAACAATCCCGCTCGCCCTGAGCGTAGTGGTGACAGCCACGGAGTCGAAGGGTCGCCCTGAGCGTCGTGGCGGCAGCCACGGAGTCGAAGTGTGTCTCACAAAGGAACCACCTGCTTGTCCTTGGTACGGTGCGAGCGGCCGCGCAGCACGGCGATAATCTGACCGTTCTGGTTGGTGACGGTCACGTCGTATATCCCGGTCCGACCTGCGAGCACGACCTCGCGGGCCTCGGCGGTGAGCATATCGCCGGCCTTGGCTGGGGCGATGAAGTCCACCACGATGCCTGCGGCCAGCGTCAGCTCGTTGGAGCTGTTGCAGGCGAAGGCAAAGGCGGAATCCGCCAGCGTGGTGATGAAGCCGCCGTGGCAGATCTTGAACCCGTTCAGCATGTCCGGACGCACGGTCATGGACAGCTTGGCGCAGCCGGGACCCACGGCTTCGATCTTCATGCCCAAGCCGCGCGAGGCGGCGTCCTCGGCGAACATCCCTCGGCCCACGCGCTCCGCGATGGCCTGGGGATCGGCAGTCTTATCGTCCATCTGTTGCAGCGAAAATCATGGGCCACGGAGCCTGCGCTCGGCCTGTATTATTGACCGACCGGTCAATCAATCCTAGTGCCAACCCGGTTGGAATGCAAGCCAGCGGCCACGGCCGACGCTTCGACTCCGTGGCTGCGGCCACGACGCTCAGTGTTCTCCAGGTCTGCGTGGCTCAAGCCTTGGATTTCCACGAGTCGACGTAGTCCAGCCGCTCGACGCCAGCGGGCAGGGGCGCGATCTCCACCGGATAGCGGGTGTCGATCATCACCGCCACTTCGTCGGTTTCCTTGCGCGCCGCCTTGGTGCCGATCTCGAACGCCTTGGGGTGCGGGCCGTGCGTGAAGCCGCAAGGGTGCAGCGTGGCCATGCCGGGCTTGAAGTTGTCGCGGCTGAAGAACTCGCCGCGGTGATAGAAGATGATCTCGTCGTAGTCGTCGTTGTTGTGGAAGAAGGGCACCTTGAGCGCCCCGGGGTCGGTCTCGATCGGACGCGGGCAAAAGGTGCACACGACGAAGTTCTTGCCCACGAAAGTGGTGTGCGCCGACGGCGGCAGATGGTAGCGATGGCTGGTTAGCGGCCGGATGTCGCGCCAGTTGATGCGCACCGCCACTAGATCGCCGTGCCAGCCGATGGCGTCGAGCGGGTTATAGGGAAAGGTGATGGTGGACAGTTGCCCGCGACGCTTCACCATCACTCGCATGGGCCGTTCGCCCTGCTGCGCGCGAAACGCTTCGTCCATGCGAGGCGTGTCCAGCATCGCCGGGTCGAAGATGGCCTGCGGCCCCAGCAGGCCTTTCTCGGGAAGCTGGTACGAGCCTTCCGTCGCCTCGATGAGCAGCAGGGTAGTCGCCGCCTGCGGCTCGATGCGCCACATCGCCCCGCGCGGGATCACGATGTAATCGCCGTCCCGGTAGGCGAGGTGGCCCCAATCGCAGAACAGGTCGCCCGTGCCCTCATGCACGAACAGCAACTCGTCGCCGTCCGAGTTGCGCACGAGATGGTCCATCTTGCGGTCACAACGCCAGTGCCGCAGCTGCAGGTCGCCGTTGTATAGAAAGCGGGCGGCAGTCCAGGGGCTGGCGGGATCGCTCGCAAGCAAGCCGAGGTCGAAGGCGTGCGGCTTCAGCTCGCCTTCGAAGCTGGTCCAACCGGTGGGCGGGTGCTGGTGATGGAAGTGGCAACTGGGCCCGAAGAAGCCTTCCTTGCCCATCTCGCGCTCGTAGGTCCCGGATGGCAGGTCGGCGTGCGCCTGCCGCGAGTGCTTGCCTTCCGCCTTGGGAAAGCTGATCCATTTTTTTGCGCTCATTTTTCCGACCTCCTGAAGAACCGGTATTCCCTTTGGGTATCACCCCTCACCCCAACCCTCTCCCAGTACCCTCACCCAACCCTCTCCCAGTACCCTCACCCTACCCTCTCCCAGAGGGAGAGGGACCTTATGTCTGCTGGCTGCCTTCGATTCCCTCCCGCGCGCGCCGCATCGCCTCGCGCAGCACCGCGAGGTCGCCGATGTGGTTGGCCAGCAGCAGGATCAGCCGTGCGTTGACCAGCTCGCTTTGCTCGTCGCTCAACTCCCGATGCAGCTCGATCAGCGCCTGGTAGAAGTCGTCCGGTGCCGCGAGATTCGGCTCGATATTCAAGCTTGCCATGCGGCAAACTCCGGCGTGAGGTTGCCGGTCGCGAGCTGGAGCGCGTCGCGCGTCGCGCGAATGTCCAGATGCCGCCAGCGCGCAGCCACGTGCTGGTCGGGGCGGATGAGATAGAAGGTGTCGGGCGCGGCCCCGTAGCGCTCGGCGGCCAGCCCCTCGGCATCGTCGAAGGCGTCGAGCCCTGCTGCGCTCCACGTTGCCCCGTGCCCAGTCGCGAAGATCACCACCGGCCGAACCGGTTCCGGCAGGTTGGTCAGCGTGCCGATACGCGAGCGCAGGTTCGGGTCGGCCGGCTGCGTGCCCGCGAAGTAGAGGCCGACGAATGTGCCGCCCAGCTGGTCGAGCAGCCAGACGGGTTGGCCGGCCGCGCGCACTGGCGCATCGGCCGCTGGCGCCCCTGGCGCCATACGCTCTGGGAACAGATCTTGATCGGGCGTGCTGAGCGGCGTGGATGTGTAGCTATGCGGAGTGGAAAGGCGTCCGCTGTTCACCAGCCGGCGCGCGAACGGATGGGTTTCGGCGAGCTGCAGCGTCG
>JBGPMS010000478.1:0-2854 GCA_041487115.1 Gammaproteobacteria bacterium | reverse complement strand
GGCCCCCATCATGCCGACCAGAAAGATGCTCCCCGGAACGTGCGCAGCATCGCCGCGCAAGCCTTGCTCTTGATTGTCGCGAGCCGCGTGCATGCACGCATTCTAGCAAATGCCCAAGTCGGAAACGCCCGCGCCGCGGACTCAGCCGCGGCGCAGGTAAGCTACACGGGCCGAGCGGCCCGGGGAAAGGGGGATCAGCGCGCGGTCAACCCCTCGCGCATGATGCGCGGCGAGACGAAGATCAGCAGCTCTTGCCGGTTGTTTTGGCTCTGCTCCTGCTTGAACAGCAGGCCGACGATCGGGATGTCCCCGAGGAGCGGGATCTTGTTGACCGTCCTGCTTTCATCCTGGGTGAAGATGCCGCCGATGCTCACGGTTCCGCCGTTCTCCACCAGCACGTTGGTCGTGACCTGCTTGGTATCGATGGCCGGGCCAGCCGTGGTGGTTATCCCTACGCTGTCCTTGTGGACTTCCAGGGTCATGATCACATTGTCGTCCGGCGTGATCTGGGGCTTGACCTTGAGGCTCAGGGTAGCCTTGCGGAACGAGATGCTGGTCGCCCCGCTGCTGCTCGCCTGCTGATAGGGGATCTCGGTGCCCTGCTCGATCTGCGCCTCGACGTTGTCCGAGGTAATCACGCGCGGGTTGGAGATGATCTTGCCCTTGCCGTCGGACTGCAGCGCAGAGATCTCCAGGTTCAAAAAGCGGGTCGCCGCGCGATTGAACAGCGAGAAGCCGAACTGACCAACCGCTGCGCCGTTGGGGAGCGGAGCGGCCGGCAGGTTGACGCTGAACGAATCCGGGGTGAAGGACGTCGCGTAGTTCGGCGTCTGCCCGGTCGTGACAGCGATGCTGTTGATGTTTCCGCCGGGGATGAAATTCACCTTGCTGTTGCCATAGGCCGAGCCTATCGTCGTGTTGTTGACTCCGAGCCGGGCGCCGAGGTTCTTGTTGAACGTGTCGGTGGCCTCGACGATGCGCGATTCGATCAGCACCTGGCGCACCGGCACGTCGATCTGCTTGATCAGCGCCCGGATCTCTTCCAGCTTGGTGGGCGTGTCCTGTACGAACAAGGTGTTGGTGCGGGCATCGACCACCGCGCTGCCACGCTTGGACAGAACTTTCTGGGTCGCGTCCGAGATCAGCTTCTGCATCGCCTCGGCCTTCTGGTAGTTGAGCTGGAAGCTCTCGGTTCGCACCGGCTCCAGGTCGGCGATCTGCTGCTGCGACTCCAATGCAATCTTCTCTTTGGTGGCCAGCTCGTCACGCGGTGCGATCCACACCACGTTCCCGGTCTTGCGCATGTCCAGTCCCTTGGCCTGCAGGATGATGTCGAGGGCCTGGTCCCAGGGCACATCTTTCAGGCGCAAGGTCAGGTTGCCGGTTACCGTGTCGCTGGTGACGAGGTTCAACCCGGTGAAATCGGCGATCACTTGCAGGACCGCGCGCACTTCCACATTCTGGAAATTGAGCGAGAGCTTCTCGCCGGCATAGCCGCTCTTGGACTTGGCGCGGGCCTGCTCGGAGACCGGCTTGACCTCGACGATGAGGCGGTTGTCCGTCTGGTAGGCCGACTGCTCCCAGTGGCCGCGGGCCTGAATCACGATGCGCGAGTTGTTGCCTTGAGCCGTGGCTTCCATGAACTCGACCGGCGTCCCGAAATCGTTCACGTCGAAGCGGCGCTCCAGGGCCAGCGGCAGCTCGGTCTGCAGCAACTCGACGACGACGGTCTTGCCCTGCTGCTTGAGGTCGATTCCCGTGCCCACGTCGGACAGGTCGATCACCACCTGGCCCTCGCCGTTGCGCCCGCGCTTGAAGTCGATGTTGCGCACGCTGTGCGGCTGGCTCGCCGGCCTGGCATCCGCAAAGTGGGTGGACTCTGCCGGGGTCGCCGCGGTTGCGCCGGTCAGAGGCTGAAGGGTGATGACCACGTTCTGGCCTTCCAGCGTCGCGTTGTACTTCAGGCTGCGGTTCAGGTTCAAGACCACTCGGGTGCGCCCGCCGCTCTCGCCGATCCGGACACTCTTTACGTCGTGCTCGTTCACGTCCTGAGCCGTCTTGCCCAGCGCGTTGACGGTGTTGGGAAAGTCGAACGCGATACGCGGCGGGTTGGCCAGGCTGAAGCTGGCCGGCGGGTTCGCGAGCCCCTCTTTCATCTTCAGCTTGAGGATGACTTTGCCGCTCTCGACGCTCACATCGAGCCCTTCCACCGCATTTTGACCCGGCGTACTCGGATTTGCAGCATCCTGCCCCGGCGCGCCGGCCTTGGCCCCGTTCTGAGCGAATGCGACAGCCGCGCCCAACAGCAGCAGCGACGCGCCGAGCGCGATGGTTCTGGCGAGCATGAGCTGCGGTCGCATTATTTCTTCTCCTCTGCTTCCAGCAACTGCAGATTGCTGGTGCGCTCGCTCCAGCTGCCGGTAGTGTCCTGGATCAGTTCTTTGAGGTTGATGGACGATTCGGTGATCATGGCGATCACGCCGAAATTCTGTCCCAAGTAGTTGCCCCTGCGTACCCGGTAAAGGTTGTTGTCCGGGGTCTTGATCAAGGCCCAGCGCTGGTTGGCTCGCTCGAGGGTACCCACCATCTTCAGGCTCTCCAGCGGATAGGCTTCCAGCGCTTCCTTGCGCCGGTTCATGTCGGGCGAGGGCCCGCCGCCGGAACCCTTTTCCGGCTCGATCTTGCGCGGCCGGAACGGGTCGGGCAAATCGAAAGCGTTGTAGCTCATCGGCTCGTAGGCCTTGACCTGGGGCAGCGGGTCGACGCGCCCGCGCAGGCCCTGGCTGGACTGGTCCACGAACTCCTTGAGGTCCGAGAACTCACCCCCCCCGCAAGAAGCGAGGATGAGGGTGCT
>JBGPMS010000477.1:0-2861 GCA_041487115.1 Gammaproteobacteria bacterium | reverse complement strand
TACTATCTAAAGCGCTTCGACGTGGACTATTTGAAGATCGACGGCGGCTTCATCCGCGACCTCGCCACCGACGAAGGCAACCGCATCTTCGTCAAGGCGCTGTGCGATGTGGCACACGGTCTCAACAAGCAGGTGATCGCAGAGTGGGTGGAAGACCGCGAGGTGATGAAGATCCTGACTGAAATGGGCACGATATACGGTCAGGGCTTCCTGTTCCACCGCCCGGCGCCGCTATGGGAACAGGTGCCGGAGCCTGCTGCACTGACCGTCGGAGAGTAGCGAGCGAGCTCCCGGGAGCCCGACCCTGGGACTCGCTGCTCTTAGGTCCATTCCCCTTTTCTGAGTTTGTCCGCCCACAGCAGTCCGAGTATCGTCTTGGTATCGTTGATCTCGCCTGCGATCACCAGGTCCAACGCCTCATCCAGAGCGAGTTGGATGCACTCCAGAAACTCTCCGTCCTCGCCCGGATGCCCTTCGTGCTTCAGGCCCCGCGCGATGAACAGCTCCAATCTCTCGTTCGAATAGCCGACGCAGGGGTACAGCGTAGCGAGCTGCCTCCAGTCGGTGGCGGTGTAGCCGGTTTCCTCCAGCAATTCCCGGCGGGCGGTCGCCAGCGGCTCCTCGCCGCGGTCGATCTTTCCCGCCGGCAGTTCGAGGAAATGCGCGCGCAGCGGGTAGCGGAACTGGCGCTCGAGCAGCACGCTGCCGTCCTTGAACAACGGGATCACCATGGCCGCGCCCTGGTGCAGGACATATTCGCGCGTGCCCGTGCTCCCGTCCGGCAGGGCGACCTGGTCTTCCTTCAGCGTGAGCAGCTTGCCCTCGTAGCCGGTGCGCGAGGACACCAGCGTCTCGGTATAGTCGTTCGACATCGCGAACCTCCTTGTGGCGCCGGCGCGAGGCCGCCCGAATCTTCAGAGCGAAGCCTGGATCGCGCGCTGGCAAAGGTCCATCAGGCCACCAGGAAGCAAGCCCAGTACCAGAACCGCCAACCCATTGACGGTTAACAGGGCCCGGACGTCTGCGGTGGACGGCAAGGGCGAGGCGTCCTGGGGCGCGTCGAAGTACATCAGCTTCACCACCCGCAGGTAATAGAAGGCGCCGATCAGCGAGAACAACACGGCCACGACCGCCAGCCACAGGAACCCCGCGTCCATAGCCGCCTGAAACACCGTGAGCTTGGCGTAAAAGCCCACGGCAGGCGGGACACCCGCCAGCGAGAACATCAGCAGCAGCATGATGAACGCGTACCAGGGGTTGCGCTGGTTGAGGCCCTTGAAGTCGTCCAGGTTGTCCGCGTCGAACCCCTGCCGCGACAGCAGCATCACCATGGCGAAGGCGCCCATGACCGTCAACACGTAGACCGCGATGTAGAACATGGACGCGCCGTAGCCGTTCACCGTTCCGCTCAAGAAGCCGAGCAGCATGAAGCCCATGTGGGAGATGGTGGAGTAGGCGAGCATGCGTTTGATGCTGGTCTGCGCAATGGCGGTGATGTTGCCGATCGCCATCGACAGCACTGACAGCAGGACCAGCATGCCCTGCCATTGGTGCAGGAGCACTGGGGCACCGAGGGCTTCCACCAGGATGCGCAGCACGAAGGCGAACGCCGCGAGCTCGGGGGCGGTACCGATCAACAGGGTCACGGCGGTCGGCGCGCCCTGGTAGACATCCGGCACCCACATGTGAAACGGAGCGGCGCCCAGCTTGAAGCCCAATCCCGCGACGATGAATACCAGCCCGAACACCAGCAGCGTCTCGTTCGCCTGCTTGGCGGCTATGCGGCTGGCAACCTCCGCGATCTGCAGACTGCCGGTGGCGCCGTAGATCATCGACAGTCCATAGAGCAGCATGCCCGAGGCGAGGGCGCCGAGCACGAAGTACTTCATCGCCGCCTCGGTGGCGGTGGCCGAATCCCGCGACAGCGCGACCATCGAGTACAGGCTGAGGCTCATCAGCTCCAGCCCAAGGTACAGCGTGAGAAAGTGGCTGCCGGAAACCATGACCATCATGCCGAGCGTGGCGAACAGGCTGAGCGCGAAGAACTCGCCCCGGAACAGTCCGCGGTCGCGGGCGTAGGCACGGGCATAGACCAGCATCGCGGCCACCGAGAGGCAGATGAATGCCTTGAGCACGCGCGCCATCTGGTCCTCGACGAACATGCCGTTGAACGCGTGGCGCGTTTCCGAGCTGCCGCCAAGCATCGTGATCACCGCGGCCACGGCCAACGTCAGGAGCGTGAGGACGTAGCTCCAATGCCGGCGCGCCTCGTCGAGGAACAAATCGATGACGAGGATGGCGCACACCATCACCAGCACGAAGATTTCCGGCGCAGCCGGAAGCAGATTCAAGTTGTCGATCGTCATCGAAGTTTACCGGCGCCTATCGCCCATCGCCTAGAGTTTGCTCTGCGCCACGTGCGCGAGCAGATCGCTGACCGATGTGTGCAGCACCGCGCTCATCGGCTGCGGCCAGACCCCCATCCCGAGCACGGCGACCGCGAGCAGGGCAAGAAACAGCACTTCCCGCGCACCGATGTCTTTCAGCTCCGCTACGTGCCTGTTCTCGATCGGGCCGAATACCACCCTCTTATACATCCATAGCGTATAGGCGGCACCGAACACGAGGGTAGTCGCCGCCAGCGCGGCATACCAGAAATTCACCTTCATCGCCCCCAAGGTGACGAGGAACTCTCCCACGAACCCGCTGGTTCCCGGCAGGCCCGCGTTGGCCATGGCGAACAGCATGAAGAAGGAAGCGAACACCGGCATCGTGTTCACCACCCCGCCGTAGTCGGCGATATTGCGCGAGTGCATCCGATCGTAGAGCACGCCTACGCACAGGAACAGCGCGCCGGACAC
>JBGPMS010000476.1:0-2868 GCA_041487115.1 Gammaproteobacteria bacterium | reverse complement strand
GATCGGTGATCTTCTTGCGGATCATCGGCGTGCGAATGCGGTCCGGATGCGTGGCATAGCCCCAGGCGAAGCGGCCTTTCACGCAGGAGTGGCCGTGATTCGCCTTGCCGTCCTTGTTGGGCACCATGCGTACCACTTCGGTGCCTTTCATCTCGGCGCGGAAGGAGCAACCCACGCCGCAGTAGGCGCAGGTGGTGATCACGCTGTGATCGGGCTGCCCTGCGTCGATCACCGACTTCTCCATCAGCGTGGACGTCGGGCACGCCTGCACGCAGGCGCCGCAAGAGACGCACTCGGAGGCGAGGAAATCGGTAGGCCCCGCAGCGATGACGGACGCAAAGCCGCGGCTGTCCACCGTCAGCGCGAAGGTGCCTTGCACCTCTTCGCAGGCACGCACGCAGCGCGAGCAGACGATGCACTTGGTCGGGTCGAACGTGAAGTAGGGATTGGAGGTGTCCTTCTCCGCCTTCAGATGGTTGGCGCCGTCATAGCCGTAGCGCACTTCGCGCAACCCCACCACGCCGGCCATCTCCTGCAGCTCGCAGTTGCCGTTGGCCGGACAGGTGAGGCAGTCGAGCGGATGGTCGGAGATGTACAGCTCCATCACGCCTTTGCGCAGCCGCGCCAGCTTGTCCGTTTGCGTGCGCACTTTCATGCCCGCTTCGACCAGCGTCGTGCAGGAGGCGGGATAACCCTTGCGCCCCTCGATCTCGACCAGGCACAGGCGGCAGGAGCCGAAGGATTCCAGCATGTCGGTAGCGCACAGCTTCGGCACGCGCACCCCGGCGTCCGCCGCGGCGCGCATGACCGAGGTGCCGGACGGCACGGTCACCTCCACGCCGTCGATCTCGAGCGTGACGAGCCGGTCGGAAACGCGTGCGGGAGTTCCTGTATCCAGAACCTTTACCGAGTACATGGGCTGTCTCCGTTGATGGCCGCCTCAGACGGCCTTCGCCGCCTTGGCGGCTACCCCGAAGTCCTCGGGGAAATAGTCTATCGCGCTCAGCACCGGGAACGGCGTCATGCCCCCCAGCGCGCACAGCGAGCCGTGCAGCATGGTATCGCACAGATCGCGCAGCAGTTCGACGTTGGCCTCACGCTGCTCGCCCTTGCGCACGCGGTCGATCACCTCGACGCCACGGGTCGAACCGATGCGGCACGGCGTGCACTTGCCGCAGGACTCGATGGCGCAGAACTCCATGGCGTAGCGCGCCATGTGCGCCATGTTCACCGTATCGTCGAACACCACCACGCCGCCGTGCCCGATCATCCCGCCTTTGGCCGCGAACGCTTCGTAGTCGAGCGGCGTATCGAACTGCGCTTCGGGCAGGTAGGCGCCGAGCGGTCCGCCCACCTGGACGGCCCGGATCGGGCGCCCTGAAGCGGAGCCCCCGCCGTAGTCGTAGAGCAGCTCGCGCAAGGTCAGACCGAACGCCCGCTCCACCAGCCCGCCGTGCTTGACGTTTCCTGCCAGCTGGAACGGCAGCGTGCCGCGCGAGCGCCCCATCCCATAATCGGCATAGTAGCGGGCACCCTTATCGAGGATGATGGGCACCGACGCGAAGGTGATGACGTTGTTGATCACCGTCGGCTTGCCGAACAGGCCTTCGATCGCGGGCAGCGGAGGCTTGAATCGGACCATGCCGCGCTTGCCTTCGAGGCTCTCCAGCATCGCGGTTTCCTCGCCGCAGATGTATGCCCCCGCGCCGCGGCGGAGCTCGAGCTCGAAGCTGTGGGCGCTGCCCAGGATGCCTTCGCCCAGGAAGCCGGCCTGGCGTGCCGCGGCGATGGCCGCCTCGAACGTGCGCTCGGCATCGGGATACTCCGAGCGCAAGTAGACGTAGCCGCGGGTGGCGCCTACCGCGACCCCTGCGATCGCCATGCCCTCGATGAGTACGAAGGGATCGCCTTCCATGATCATGCGGTCGGAGAAGGTGCCCGAGTCGCCCTCGTCGGCGTTGCACACGATGTACTTCTGACCGGCCTGAGCGCCGAGCACCGTGCGCCACTTGATCCCGGCCGGGAAGGCCGCGCCGCCGCGCCCGCGCAGCCCCGACTGAACCAGGGTCTCGACGATGTCCGCGCCCTTTTGCCCAATGGCATTGCGCAGGCCGCGCCAGCCGCCGTGCGCTGCGTAGTCGGCCAGACTGAGCGGATCGGTGATGCCTACGCGCGCGAACGTGAGGCGCTCTTGTTTCTTCAGGTACGCGATCTGTTCGGTCGGGCCGAGCAGGAGCGCGTGTGCGCCACCTCGCACGAAGCCCGCCTCGAACAGACCGGGAACGTCCTCCGGCGCTACCGGCCCATAGGCGATCCGGCCAGCCGGCGTGGCGACCTCGACCAGCGGCTCCAACCAGAACAGGCCGCGCGATCCATTTCGCACCACGCTGATCTCGTCCCCGCGCTCTGCGGCCGTCCGTGCGATGGCTCGAGCGACTTCCTCGGCGCCCACTGAAAGCGCACTGGAGTCGCGCGGCACGTAGACCGTGACGCTCATGCGGTTTCCTCCAGCGACCTTACCAGACGGTCAAAGCGCTCCGGGGTAACGCGCCCATGTACGCGCCCGTCGATGGTGAGCGCCGGTGAGCAGGCGCAGTTTCCCAGGCAGTACACCGGTTCCAGGGTTAACGCGCCGTTGGCGGAAGTCTGGTGGAAGTCCAGGCCCAGACGCGATTTCGCATGGGCCGCCAGCGCCTCGCTGCCCATCGACTGACAGGCCTCTGCCTGGCACAGCCGTACGACATGCCGGCCGGGAGGCGAGGTGCGGAAGTCGTGATAGAACGTGATGACGCCGTGCACTTCCGCCCGCGAGAGGTTCAGGGCGAGAGCGATGCGCGGCAAGCAATCCGGGGGTACGTACCCGAGGCG
>JBGPMS010000475.1:0-2936 GCA_041487115.1 Gammaproteobacteria bacterium | reverse complement strand
CTTTAGCCCACCGCCCAAGTCCTCCATCGAACCGATGGTGATGTTCGAGTAGTTGTCGTTGATGCCGGTGCGCGTCAGGCCTTTCTGAGCGGTACCGGTGGTGGCGATACTGTTGCTTTGAGCGGTGCTCCCATCCCCCGACTTGATAATAGCCGGGCCGGCGTTGATGCTGCCGCTGAGGGTCACGTCAGCGTAGGCCGCCGGGGCTACGAGTGCCGCGCCCACGGCCAATGCGATCAGAGTTTTGTTCATGCCATCTCCTGATTCAGACTTTTGGATTCCGGTAGGGATGCGGGCTTCGCCTTGGTAAACTTCGTGGCGCTCAAGCCCGCTGCCAGTGTCCACCTCTCCCTGAGCCGAGGGGGTGCGGCGATTTTGCCAAAATGCAACAGAGCGCCGCAAGGGCGACGTGAGGAGAATGGCCGTTTTATGAGAGAACTGTTGTTTATTCGCAACAGCCGGGACGGGGATAGAGCTATTGAGGCCGGTAGGCGAACAAGCGCGCCAACTCTCGCCCTGGGTCGGGCGCGCGCATAAACGCCTCGCCGACCAGAAAGGCGTGGACCTCATGGCGGCGCATGAGCGCGACATCGGCGGGAGTCGCGATGCCCGACTCGGTGATCACGAGGCGGTTCTGAGGGATGCTGCTCAGCAGGGAAAGGGTCGTCTCCAGCCGCGTCTGAAAGGTTCGGAGGCTGCGGTTGTTGATACCGAGCAGCGGGGTCTCCAGGTGGAGCGCCAGCTCCAGCTCGGCATCCTCATGCACCTCGACCAGTACCGCCATCCCAAGCGCCGCGGCTATGGCTTCGAGCTCCTGCATTCGCGGCAGATCCAGCGCTGCGACGATCAGCAGCACGCAGTCCGCCCCGAGCGCGCGTGCCTCGTAGACCTGATAGGGGTCGATCAGGAAATCCTTGCGCAGCGCTGGCAACCCGCTGGCGATCCGGGCCAGTTCCAGGTATTCCGGGCGACCCTGGAAAAATTGCTGGTCAGTAAGCACTGACAGGCACGCGGCGCCATTCTGGGCGTAGCTCACGGCGATCTCGGCGGGCCGAAAATCGGCGCGCAGCACGCCCTTGCTGGGGCTGGCCTTCTTGATCTCCGCGATAACCGCCGCTTTACCTGTGTTCACCTGGTGCCTGAGGGCACCGGAGAAATCCCTCGGAGCCGGCGCCGCCTCCGCCTCACGCCGGACCGCCTCGAGGGGCTTCTCGTGTTTGGCAGCGGCAATCTCTTCACGCTTGACGGCCAGGATCCGCGCCAGGATATCGGACTGAACCGTGGGAGCCTGCTTCATGCTGCCTATTGGGTCGACGTCTTGAAACGGTTGGAAAACTCGACGAGCTCGTCGAGCTTGCGGCGGGCGGCGCCGCTCGCGAGCAGATTGCGGGCCTTCGCGACCCCCGCTTCGATCGAGTCGGCCAGCCCGGAGACGTAGATCGCCGCGCCCGCATTGACAGCGACGATGTCGCGCGCCGGGCCGGGCTTGTTCGCCAGCGCCGACAGCAGCATCTCCCGGGACTCGGTGTTGCCCGCTACCTGGATATCCTTCAATTCGCCGACAGCGATGCCGAGCTCGCGAGGATGGATGGCGTACTCGCGCACTTCTCCGTTCTTGAGCTCTCCCACCAGGGTCTCGCCGCCGATGGAGATCTCATCGAGCCCCTCCACGCCGTACACCACCATGACGTGCCGGCTGCCCAAACGCTGCAGCACACGCGCCTGAATGCCCACCAGATCTGGGTGAAACACGCCCAAAATCTGATTGGTCGCCCCTGCGGGGTTGGTCAGCGGCCCGAGAATATTGAAGATCGTGCGCACCCCCAGCTCCCGCCTGACCGGGGCGGCGTACTTCATCGCCGTATGGTGACTGGGGGCGAACATGAAGCCGACACCCACTTCGGAGATAGAGCGGGCGACTTGATCGGGCGCGAGTGCGATGTTCACCCCGAGCGCCTCCAGGACGTCGGCACTGCCGGACTTGCTGGAGACCGAGCGGCCGCCATGCTTGGCCACCTTGGCGCCGGCCGCCGCCGCCACGAACGCGGCTGCAGTGGAGATATTGAAGGTGTGCGCGCTGTCGCCGCCGGTACCGCAAGTGTCGAGCAAGTGCGCGTGGTCGGGGACTTCGACTTTGGTGGCGAACTCGCGCATGACCTGGGCCGCCGCGGCGATCTCGCCAATGGTTTCCTTCTTCACGCGCAGTCCGATAGTGATGGCGGCGATCAACGTCGGCGATACCTCCCCGCTCATGATCTGCCGCATCAGCGAGAGCATTTCCTCGTGGAAGATCTCCCGGTGCTCGATGACGCGGACCAGCGCATCCTGTGGCGTCATGTGTTCTCCTCCCATCCCGGCTGTGCCGGCTCAATGGACCTGTACGAAGTTCTGCAGCAATTCGCGGCCGAACTGAGTCAGGATCGACTCCGGATGGAACTGGACGCCCTCCACCGGCAAGCTCTTGTGCCGAACCCCCATGATCTCGCCATCGTCGGTCCAGGCCGTGACCTCCAGCGTCTCGGGCAGCGAGTTGCGTTCGATCACGAGCGAGTGGTAGCGCGTGGCCTCGAACGGCTCGCCCAAGCCATTGAACACGCCTTGGCCGGCGTGGTGGATAGTCGAGACCTTGCCGTGCATCAGCTCCCTGGCGTGCACGATCCTGCCGCCGAACGCCTGACCGATGCTCTGGTGGCCGAGACACACGCCGAGTATCGGGATCTCCCCGGCGAAGCGCTTGATCAGCGGCACCGAAATGCCCGCCTCGTTCGGCGTGCACGGCCCAGGCGAGATGACGATGTGGGCAGGCCTGAGCGCGGCGACCTCTTCCAGCGACACCTCGTCGTTGCGAAAGACCACCACCTCCTGCCTCAGTTCGCCGAAGTACTGCACCAGGTTGTAGGTGAAGGAATCGTAGTTGTCGATCATGAGCAGCATGT
>JBGPMS010000474.1:0-2940 GCA_041487115.1 Gammaproteobacteria bacterium | reverse complement strand
GGCACTGGACACAAGATTTAGGGGTCGTCTGCCTTCGGCGACGCTAGATGTGGTGGTTCCTCCTGCCGGCGCCGCTGGCTTGATCCCGTACCCGTTCCCGCACCCGACAGCCCTCGAGCTCTCGCCGAGGTGCTCGCAGGTTCGGACTACCGGGCGCGCTCGATGCGCACGCCCACGTAGCGAGCGCCCGGCACGATGCCGGCCTTGGTCACTTCCAGCCGGATCCAGGTCGCCTCGAAGCGCGACAGGAGCAGATCGGCCAGCTTCTCCGCGAGCGGTTCCAGCAGGTGGAAGCTATGTTCCGCCAACACGCCCTGGATGGCTTTGACCACGGCGGCGTAGTCGATGGTATCGGCCAGCTGATCGGTCTCGCACGCCGCGATCGAAGGCCTGCCGATCTCGATTTCGAACTGCAGCGCCTGCGGCTGGCGGCGCTCGAACTCGTAGGCGCCGATGCGAGTATCGAGGCGCAGATCGCGGATGAAGATCACGTCCATGCAGGCGGGGCGCGAGAGTTGGGGAGGGGTCGACTGCCGCGCGTGCTCGAACGGTGCGCACAATGCCTGGCGCTTCCGCTCGTGCCGGCGGCTCAGTCGTACTTGATGTATTTGAACCGCGCGTCTTCGTTGGGCGTCCCCTCCAGCGGTCCGCCCTGCCTCCCGGGCTGCCACTGGATCACCTCCTCGATCTTGTGCGCGAGCGCGAAGTCCTTGTCGGTCACGCCCTTGGCGGTATGGGTGATGAGCTTCACGATCACGAACGCGTAGGACACGGTGAGGTCCGGGTGATGCCAGGCCGCTTCCGCCAGATGGCCCACGGTGTTCACGACCATCAGCGTGGCTTTCCACCCCGCGGTGCGATACTTCCGCCTGATCCAGCCGTCCTCGTAGTACCAGTGCGGCAGCTCGGCGGCGAGGCGCCGCTTGACTTCCTCCTCGCCGTAAGCCTTCTCGGTGGACTCTTCCATGGCTCCCTCCCCTGAATACATGAGCGGGGCGGCGTAGACGCGAGCATTGCGCGGCGAGCGAGCCTCGGGCATGCAGCGGTCCCATTGTAGCAGCCGGCCCGCGCCGGCACGCTTTCCGTGTTCCGTTTCGGAGCCCGGACGGCTACCATACCGCCATGCCCGAGCACATCCTTTTCCTGACTGGCAGGCTGGCCGAGCGCGGCCTGCAACGTGTGCTCGAGTCGATGCAGCCCGCCGCGTTCACCCACACCGTGCACGTGCTCGGGATCCAGGTCGCTGGATTGATGACAGCGGACATGATCGCGCGCCGGCTGCCCGACGCCATGGGCGCCGACCGGGTCATCGTGCCCGGCCGCTGTCGTGGCGATCTGGACGCAGTGAGCCGCGCGCTCCGCGTCCCGGTCGAGCGCGGCCCGGACGACCTCAAGGATCTGCCGCGGTTCTTCGGCCGCCAGGGCGCTCCCCTGGACCTCAGCCGGCACGACGTGCGCATCTTCGCCGAAATCGTGGACGCTCCCGATCTCGACATCGATGGCATCCTCGAGCGCGCGCGCGCCTACGCCGAGGCCGGCGCCGACGTGATCGACCTGGGCTGCCTGCCGAAGACGCCGTTCCCTCATCTGGAAGAGGCGGTAGCCGCGCTGCACGCAGCGGGCTACCGGGTCAGCGTGGACTCGGTGGACGAGGGCGAGCTGTTGCGTGGCGGCAAGGCAGGCGCCGACTTCCTGCTGAGCTTGAAAACGCAGACCCTGTGGATCGCGGACGAAGTCGGCTCCACTGCCGTACTGATTCCCTCCCGCTCGGGCAGCCTGCGCTCGCTCCTGCGCGCGGTGGAGGAGATGGAGAAGAAAGGCCGCCCCTACCTGGCCGACGCCATTCTCGACCCGATCCATTTCGGCTTCACCGACTCGATCGCGCGCTACCGCGAGTTGCGGCGGCGGTTGCCGCAGGTGCAGATCATGATGGGCACCGGCAACGTCACGGAGCTGACCGACGCCGATACGCTCGGCATGCAGGCGGTTCTAATGGGCATCATCTCCGAGCTTCGCATCACCAACCTGCTCACCACCCAGGTGAGCGCGCATGCTGCGGGGGTGGTGCGCGAAGCCGACGCGGCGCGGCGCATGATGTACGCTGCGCGCGAGTCGGACAGCCTCCCGCGCGGCTGCGGCGAAGCCCTGCTGGCGCTGCGCTCGCTGGACCCTTTCCCGTATAGCCGCGACGAGATCGCGGCCACCGCGGCGCAGATCAAGGATCCCAGCTTTCGCGTCCAGATCAGCGCGGAAGGCATCCACGTGTACAACCGCGACGGGCTGCGCACCAGCTCCGATCCGTTCGACTTGTTCCCGCAGCTCGGCCTCGAGCAGGATGGCTCGCACGCGTTCTACATGGGGGTCGAGCTGGCGCGCGCGCAGATCGCGTGGGAGCTGGGCAAGCGCTACGTGCAGGACCAGGCGCTGGAGTGGGGCTGCGCGCCGGTCCGGCGCCCGGAGCCGGCCCGGGTGCAATGCGCGCCTCACGCCGCCAAAAGCGCGGAGGCCGAGCCGTGATCTACGAGACCATCGTCACCGTTCGCGACGCAACCGGCGGCGATCACATCGCGCCGATGGGGATACGCGAGGAAGACGGCTTCGTCGTCATCAGCCCGTTCCGGCCATCCGCCACGCTCGATCACATCCTGCGCGAGAGATGCGCAGTGGTGAACTACACCGACGATGTGCGCATCTTCGCAGGCTGCCTTACCGGGCGCTGGGAATGGCCCACGCTGCCCGCCGAGCAACTGGATTGCAATCGCCTGAGCGCCGCCCTCGCGCACTCGGAAGTGGTGCTGGAGCGCGTGGAGGAGGACGCGCAGCGCCCGCGTCTGTACTGCCGCGAATTGATCCGCGCAACCCACGCGCCGTTCCGGGGCTTCAACCGCGCGCAGGCGGTGGTGGTCGAGGGTGCGATCCTGGTGAGCCGCCTGCACATGC
>JBGPMS010000473.1:0-2943 GCA_041487115.1 Gammaproteobacteria bacterium | reverse complement strand
GGAGCCTATCCTGAGCGTAGTCGAAGGGCTCAGCGCGAACGCGTTTTGTATCCCCTGTTAGAGAGCGTCTTCGCATGATTCCACTTTCTATTCTCGATCTTTCTCCCATCCCGCAAGGCGCCAGCGCGGCGGAAGCCCTGCGCAACACGCTCGCGCTCGCGCAGCATGCGGAAGGCCTGGGCTTCAAGCGCTACTGGCTTGCCGAGCATCACAACATGCCTGGGATCGCCAGCGCCGCAACGGCGCTCGTGATCGGCCACGTCGCCGGCGGCACCAAGACCATCCGCGTGGGCTCGGGCGGCATCATGCTGCCGAATCACTCGCCGCTGGTGATCGCCGAGCAATTCGGTACGCTGGCTTCGTTGTATCCGGGCCGCATCGATCTCGGCCTGGGCCGAGCCCCCGGAACGGACATGATGACTGCGCACGCTTTGCGGCGCGATGTGGCGGCCAGTGCCGAGCATTTCCCGCAGGATGTGCAGGAATTGCAGAGCTACTTCGCACCTGCGGCGCCGGGACAGCGCATTCGTGCAGTGCCCGGCACCGGCCTTGACGTCCCGCTCTGGTTGCTGGGCTCGAGCCTGTTCAGCGCGCAACTGGCGGCCATGCTCGGATTGCCGTTCGCCTTCGCTTCACACTTCGCGCCGGACGACATGACGCAGGCGCTCGACCTGTACCGGAGCCGGTTCTCGCCGTCCAAGCAGCTCGATCGTCCTTACGCCATGCTGGGAGTGAATGTGCTGGCTGCCGATTCGGACAGGGAAGCTCGACGGCAGTTTACGTCGCAACAGCAGTCCTTCATCAATCTGAGGCGCGGAACACCGAGTCAGGTGCCGCCGCCGATCGACGATATCGACGCGTACTGGTCTCCCGCCGAGAAGGCCATGGTCGAGCATTCGCTTGCCTGTTCGATCGTGGGCTCGGCCGATACGGTCGAGTGCGGCCTCGCGGCTTTCATCGATTCCACGCAGCCGGACGAGCTGATGATCACCGCGCATATCCACGATCAAGCCGCACGGCTGCGTTCGATCGAGATTGTCGCGGCCGCGAGGGACAAGCTGGCGTCCGTGGGGCACGGTGGTCAGGCGTCGGGTGGGACTAAATAGCAACCGCTGAAGCCCAACTCCCTGCCGCCGCCCATTGAAGCACCGACGTGGTTTCGATCGGCGAGGCCCAGTACCAGACGCCGTGCCCTTCGAACGTCTGCAGGTTCGCGATGGCGGGCCGCCGGTAGCGCGCGCCGCTTGCCACCACCACTGCCCGAGCCCGGACGCGCTCCCCGGCATCGACCTCCAATCCGAAGGCGCCGTCCACACGGCTGCAATCCAGGGCCTTCGCCGCGACCGGGGTCATCATCTCGGCACCAAACTTCTGCGCCTGGACGAACGCGCGCCCCGCCAGGGCCCGACCGGAGATGCCGGTCGGGAAGCCCACGTCGTTTCCGACCGACAACCAACCAGTAGCGATGCTCAAGTTCGTCGTCGTCGTGACGTTATCGTTGGATAGCGCGCGGAGTGAAACCAGCCTGATCCACAAGACGCTGGTCCAGCGACCACGACATGGGGGTAGGCCATGACGCCGTCCGATGAAGAGCTCAAGCAAATTTCGAGATCGCTGGCGCGCCACAAAATCGCGCTGATCGTCCTGTCTGTTATCGTGGCGGCATCAACCATCGTTACGTGGAAATCGGTAGCGGCGATGCGCGCGGCCAACGAGATTCAGAGGCAGTTGCTGGCGCCGCAAAAGGCAGATGGCACGCCCAAGGCGGGCCAGGCGCGGCGGTCGAGCGCACGCTCGGCGACCAAATCCAGCGTGGAGTCGCTCCGCTCGCCGGGTGTACCCGGCGCGGGTGAGCGGATCGGCAATCGACAACCAGTGATCGACAGCACGCCAGGCGCCCGCGTCGCCGACACACGTGCTGCGGCAGATCGCCCGGGCCGCCAGTAGGGTGCGGCTCAGGGCTCGCTCGTAGGACAGGTGCGGGGTGAGGCGCGGCCCGTGCGAATCAGACGCGCGAGGTCGGTGGCGTCGAGTTGCCAGAGCTCGGTGAATCGTTCTCCTTCGCCTGCAGCGTCCGGGAGCTCGATTCGGTTTGCAAGCGCGCGTCGCGCGGCTTCGCGGAACGTCAGGTTTGCGCCGCCGCCTTGAGTCTGCGCCCGAAGAGCAGTGCGCCGAGGCCGGCAAAGGCGAGCAAAAAGGTGCTCGGTTCGGGGACTGCAGTCACGCTTACTCGGAGGTTGTCCGTGGCCCAGGACTCATCGTTGAGGTCCTGAATGCCTTCGCCTTCGATCTGGAAGGTGAAGACCGCCGTCGAGGCGCTATGCGCAAGGTTATGGAACACAGGGTCTGCGCCGAGGTTGTAGGCGCTGTCGGTATAGTAGCTGCCGGGTCCGGTGAAGCCGAGGTCAACGTGACGAGCCAGCACGACGTCGACGCCGGCTGGCGGGACGTAGCTCTGGATCTGAGAGGGCAGCGCGTTGGCGAACGACTCGCGAAACACCTGATGGCCATCCAGCGTCACCTTGAAGAAATCGCCGGATGGAAAGGTGCCTGTGCCGTCGAGCGAGTCGATGGCGGCGAACAGGAATTCCAGACTGATCGCCGTATGTTCAGGCAGCCCGGTCAGCGATAGAGTAACAACGTTGCCGGTCGGACTGCGCAGGAACGTACCGCCGAACTGGTTGCCGGCCGGCCCAAGGCCGGCATAGAACTGTACGCCTGCCAAAGCGGCACTGCCGGCGGAGATTTCGGCCGGGACCGTCGAATCGAACTCGGTGAAGAAGACTTGCGTCGCCGCCTGAGCCGATGCCACGGCTCCGAGGAAGCTGATACCCAGCAAAACACGCTTCATTTCCGCTCCCTTGGACTGCGAACTCTACAGAGGAGCGCAAGGATAGCGTCAGGTTCGGCGGGGCAGCAAAGAAGGTGTAGCGAATTGACAAT
>JBGPMS010000472.1:0-2980 GCA_041487115.1 Gammaproteobacteria bacterium | reverse complement strand
TCAGATTCACGAACTTGGGTAGCGCCACGGCAGCCAGAATGCCGAGGATGACGACTACCGCGATCAGCTCGATGAGGGTGAACCCTCTATGCAGTGTCTTCATGTGGTTTCCGACGCGATGTCCACCTGCCAGGCAAAACAATGGCATGGCTGCCCTTGCTAAGCTTACAGAGCAGTAAGTATGCCAAGAGCCGGGCGGCGCCGGCGTGGCGCCCGGCAGGCTTCCGGTGTTCCCGGCAGGGTGCGGAACCCCCGCCGGGTTGCGCGTCCGCAGCAGTGCTGACATGGGCCCTCGTTGCACAGCAAGGTCCGCACTTGCGGGCGATCGCGAGCATCGTCGCTGAATCGCGAAGCATGTGAGCGTACGAAGCTCGAGCTCACAGGCAGGAGCCGGCGAGATTTCAAACGCACCTGGTGCTCACCCCGAAACGATTCGCTCGCGCTGCCAACGGCTCTCGCACAAGCGTTCGAGCTGCGTGCAGGGTTTGTAGGGCCGATCAGCGATGAACGCCTCCGCCTCGAATGTGCAAGTCACGCGCCAGCTTTTCACCGGGCATCGCCGCTGCTTTCCCAATCGATTGCACTGTGCGCACGCGTGCTTAGAATTATTCCATTCGAGTAAGGCTCCAGTAAGCCCACGTGCTTACTCTGCACGCTCGGTTTTCTCGATCACTTGACTGCTGTCCGATCGCGCATGCAAGACCGCTTCGCCCTATGGCTGGGACTCGCTGCCGCCGCATTCACGGCGACTGTCGGTGCCGCGCAGCCACCGGTTTCGACAGGCACTGCCGATCTCGAGCACCTCACGCTGGATGGCGCGGCACAGCTCTTTCGCGACCATAGCCGCGAGCTGCAGGCCGCAAAGCGCGCCGTCGAGGCCGCAGATGCGGATCGTGTGACCGCCGCGCAACGGCCCAACCCCACCTTCTCCGCCAACGTGTCCTCTCTGAACGCAGCCAACTGGAGCGCACCGGGTGGGTTTCGTGACAAGCCCATCGACACCGGGGTGCAGCTCAGCCAGCTCATCGAGCGCGGTAACAAGCGACAACTTCGCACCGAAGCGGCACAGAGCAATCTCGAGGCGAGCCGCAGCGACCTGCAGGATGCTCTGCGCCAGCAGACGCTCGCCATGCGCGTCGCGTTCTACGACCTTCTGCTCGCTCAGGAGCGCGCGCGCGTAGGCGAGGAGACCCTGGTGCTGTTCCGCCGGAGCCTCGAAGCAGCGCAACTGCGGCTCAAGTCCGGCGACATCGCCGCCTCGGATCTGTCGCGCCTGAAAGTGGACGCGCTGCGCGGCGAGAACGACGTGCGGCAGAACCGGGCGGAGCGTGAGAAGACGCAGGTCGCGCTGGCCTATTTTCTCGGGCTGGAGGCGAGTGCCGTGCGCTTGCACGCCGAGTCGCCCTGGCCGGCGCCGGAGGCGGTGCCGCCGCTGCAGAGCATCGACGACATCCTCGACCGGCGTCCCGATGTCCAGGCGGCGCGCCTGCGCCTGGAGACGGCCCGGAAGAACCGCGACCTGGCGAGGGCAGCGCGCACGCGCGATGTCACCGTCGGGGTGCAGTACGACCATTTTCCGACGCAGGTCAACAACAACACCTATGGGGTGAACGTGAGCGTTCCCCTGTTTGTGTTCTACCAGTTCGACGGGGAGATCAAGCGCGCCGAAGTGGCGGCCAATTCGGCCGAGGAAGACCTGGAGCGGGTCCGGGCGCTGGCGCGGGGAGACCTCGCGCGCAGCCGTTCCGACCTGGAATCGGCCCAGGACCGCCTCCAACGCCACAACGAGGTATTGCTAAAGGAGGCGCTGCGAGCGGCCGACGCAGCGGAGTATGCCTACAAGCGCGGCGCCGTCGGCGTGACCGATCTGCTGGATGCGCGTCGAACGCTCTATGCGACGCGGTTGGACGCTGCTTCTGCGCAGGCCGACTATGCCAAGGCACGTGCCGCCTGGGACGCCGCTGCCGGTGTCGATATGCCGGGGCGATAGGGCGTCGGTGCGGATGAGAGTGCGTATGCGGATCGGGAAGCAAGGGCCAGCGCGCGATGCTGCCATGCTGGCTGCAGTTGCGCTGCTGTCGGGGCTGATCGCGGGTTGCGGGGAGAGGTCCAGCCACGCTGCCACGCCAACGCCGGAGGTCAAAGGCTCCAGTGTGTTCATTCCGGACGGCAGCCCGCAGCTCGCTGCGTTTGCCAGCGAGCCGGTACAGCCCGGCAAGGCGATCGTCCATACCCTCACCGGACGAGTGACGTGGGACGAGAGTCGCACCGTGCGGGTCTTCTCCCCGTTCGCGGGCAGCGTCCAGGCGATCCACGCCAATGCGGGCGACCGGGTTTCCTCCGGGCAGGTGCTGGCGAGCATCGCCTCGCCGGACTTCGGACAAACCCAGGCCGACGCGAGTCGCGCGGCGGCGGATTTCGCCGTGGCCCAGAAAAGTGTCGAGCGGCTGCGTGACCTGGCGGCCAACGGCGTGGCGGCGGAGAAGGACCTCCACGCGGCCGAGGCGGATTTCGAGCGTGCCCGCGCCGAGCTCCAGCGCGTGAACGCGCGCAAGAAGCTGTATGGGGGCGGAGACACGGTGGACCAGCGTTACGCGCTCCGGGCTCCCGTGGCCGGTGTCGTGGTGGAAAAAAACATCAACCCGGGCCAGGAGCTGCGCCCGGACCAGATCACCTCCAACGCCCCGCCGCTGTTTGTGATCACCGATCCCGCCATGCTGTGGGTGCAGCTCGACGCGACCGAGCGTGACCTGTCTTTCCTGCGCCCTGGCCTTGCTGTGGCTCTGCGAACGCCGGCGTACCCCGGCCGGACCTTCGAGGCGCGCATCAAGGCCGTGTCCGACTTCGTCGATCCCAACACGCGCACGATCAAGGTGCGCGCAGTGGTGGCGAACCCGCAGCGCGTGCTGAAGGGCGAGATGTTCGTGAACGGCGACATCGCCGGGCCGGTGGAAGAAGGTGTTCTGGTACCGGCCCCGGC
>JBGPMS010000471.1:0-2998 GCA_041487115.1 Gammaproteobacteria bacterium | reverse complement strand
GCTGCTCTATGGCGTGGTGCTGAGAGCAGGCCACCGACTGGCTGATCACCGCCAGAAACGTCCGCGTGTAGCCCAGAAGCAGCCGCTGAAGCGGGCTGCCGAAAAGCACTTCTCTGCGCAAGTCTTTCGACTTCATCCTGAATGCACCGCCGGGGAGCTGCACGATCGCCTTGTCGGGGGTGAGGGCACCGCCCAGGAAAATATTGATGCCCACGATGCCTTCGCGGCCGATGATGCCGACCTCGACGGTGCGGCGATCGTCCGTGGTGTCGACCATGGCGATCACGGCGTCTTCGGGAAAGTACACCGCCTCGATCTTCTGATCCGCCCGATAGACGATCTGACCGCGTTTCAACTCTACGTGCTCGAGCTTGGGCAGAAGGCGTCTGTATTCCGTGGCGAGGAGGGCGGCGAGGATGCCGTTCCTTACCGGGATGTCGGCGGGCGGGGCTGGTCGCCTTCTGCTCGCGGGCGTACGCGTTACAGCCATAGTCCTAGCCCCTTCGTGATTCGTACGCCCTCCACGACGAGCGTCTTGCGGCGTGCGCTCATGATGCCTGGTTCGAGGACAAGATCCGGCCGTTGCCCGCACCCAGCCGCGTCAACGTCCTCGCGAGCAGCGGGGCCAGAGACACGATCTGCAAGCGAGGATCGGGCTGAGTGGGAATGCTATCGGTGCTTAGAAGCCTTTGCACCGGTCCTGCGCAGATACGCTGAAGTGCTTCTGGAGCCATGACCGGATGGATGAAGAGTGCGTGGACTTCCTTCGCACCGGCAGCGACCAGGGCTTGCGCTGCGCCCACGATCGTACGCCCGGTGCTTGCGAGATCGTCCACGATCAAGCACGCTCGCCCGCGCACTTCGCCTAGCACCTGCAGGGCGACGGCAACGTCGGGCCGCGGCCGGGTCTTCACGGCGACGGCCAGGCCTGCGTTGAGCGCGGCTGCGTAGCGCTGCGCGCGCTTTAGTCCACCGGCGTCAGGAGACACGATGACGAGTTCGGCAATGGCCCACCCGCGAATAACGGGGAGCGTGACTTCGTCGGCCTCGAGTTGGACGAGGTGCATTGGGAAGGCGCTTTCCAGCGCCGGCGAGTGCAGCTCGACCGTCACCAGCCGGTCAATCCCGACGTTGGACAGCAAGCGCGCGGCAATCGCGGCCGACAGCGGTTCGCCCGCGCTCTTGCGCAGGTCCTGACGCGCGTACCCGAAGTACGGCACGACTGCCGTCACCCGCAACGCCCCCGCTGCGCGCACCGCATCCGCGAGCAGCGCCAAGGTCATGAGTCGCTCGTTGGTGGGCGCCGAGGTCGGCTGCACGATGTACACGTCGGCATCCTGAACGTCCGCCTCGATTCGGACCCGTGTCTCGCCGTCGGCGAAAGCCGAGACGGTAGCTGGTATCAGAGTGGCTTGCGTCAGGCCTGCGATCTGTTGCGCCAACCCGGGATGCGCATCTCCTGCCAGAAGCATAATGCCAGTCTTGCGCATTTATTTGGTCTTGGCTCACGCCGTCCGCTAGTTGGGCAGTCGAACGGGCACGTAGAGCAGAACGCCCCGGCGCAGGATCAGCAGCGCGACGCTGCTCCCGGGCGGGAGCTTGCCGACAAGTCGGTTGAAGTCCGCAATCCGCTCGACCTTCGTGTCGTTGACCGCAACGATTACGTCTCCCTGCTGAACACCAGCCTTCAGCGCCGGACCGCTCACCGCGCGAACCAGCACGCCGCCCGCGATCTCGAGGGCTTCACGTTGAGCCCGTGTAAGCTCGCTTACCACGAGGCCGAGACGGTTCGCGCGTTTCTCCTCCGGCTCGGGTGCTGCGCGCGAAGCCTCGAGCGGCACTTCGCCAATCGTCGCTGTCAGTTCCTTCACCGCTCCGCGCCGCCATATCTCCAATTTGATGGTGTTGCCTGGAGCCGTCGCGGCGATGATCTGCGGCAGAGTGCTGGAGCTCTCTATCGGCTTGCCGTCGACCTTGAGGATGACATCCCCGATCAGGATCCCCGCCTTTTCCGCTGGACTGCCCTTCTCGACCATGGCAACCAGCGCCCCCGCCGTGCCCTTCAGGCCGAACGAGGCCGCGAGGTCGGCCGTCAGCTCCTGGATACGGATGCCGAGGCGGCCGCGAATGACTCTCCCGTGAGCGCGCAGCTCGCCAGCTACCTTCACTGCTACGTCGATCGGCGTTGCGAACGACAGACCCATGTAGCCGCCGCTGCCGCTGTAGATCATGGAATTGATGCCAACGACTTCGCCGCGCAGGTTGAACAGCGGTCCACCCGAGTTGCCCGGATTGACGGCGACATCGGTCTGGATGAAGGGGACGTAGCTCTCGTCCGGGAGGAGCCGGCCCTTCGCACTGACGATCCCGGCCGTAACGCTGTTCTCGAAGCCGAACGGCGAGCCAATCGCCGCAACCCATTCCCCCACCTCGAGCTTCGCCGGGTCGCCGATTGTCACTTTGGGTAGCCCCTTGGCGTCGATCTTGATCAGCGCCACGTCGGTGCGCTGGTCGACTCCGACCACCTTGGCTTTGAACTCGCGCTTGTCCAGGAGCTTGACCGTGGGCTGGTCCATTTCTGTCACGACGTGCGCGTTGGTGAGGATGTAGCCATCCTCGCTGATGATGAAACCCGAGCCCAGGCTGTGCGCCTGGTATTCGCGCGGACCAGGCGGGCCGAAGCGCCGGAAGTACTCATTGAACTCATCGTCCGGAGCCCCTTCGGGGATTTCGGACTCGATGTCGGAGTCGCGAACCGTGCGTGTGGTGCTGATGTTGACCACAGTCGCGCCTTCCTGCTTGACTAGCGTGACGAAATCGGGAGCGACCGAAGTTCCTGCAGGCGCGGCGGACGCGCTGGCAGAGAGCAGAACGAGCAAGAGAATGAAGAATCGCTGGGTCATGCCGGCTGAATCTCCAAATCGGGTTGCGCCATCGCGCAGGGCCTGGAAAGCATTTGAACTGAGTTGGGCGACCCCCGGGTTGACCAAGATCAAGG
>JBGPMS010000470.1:0-3008 GCA_041487115.1 Gammaproteobacteria bacterium | reverse complement strand
GGCGCGGATCTTTCGCGGCCACTGGACGAGGCCGGATTCAGGGCGATCCAGAGCGTCTTTCTGCAGCACCAGGTCGTGGTGTTTCGAGGACAGAATCTGAGCGCGCCGCAGTTCCTCTCCTTCGCTCGCCACTTCGGACCGCCTGAACCGCATGTGCTGGACCAGTTTCACCACGCGGAGCATCCGGACATCCTCGTGCTGTCGAACGTGGTGCGCAATGGCAAGCCGCTCGGGCTGGCCGATGGCGGCACCTATTGGCACACCGACTACTCCTATCTCGACATCCCCGCGCGCGCGACTTTGCTGTACTCGATCCAGGTACCCAAGGTCGGCGGCAACACCTTGTTCGCCGACCAGGTGACGGCCTACGAGGACCTGCCCGACGCCACGAAGAAGCGCATCGAGGGCCTGGTCGGCATCCACATCTACGGCAACCGCGACGATCCGGATCCCAAGTCCAGAACATCCGCCTATGGGCCCGACGAGCGGCAGAAGCAAGTGCGCGGCATCACCTATATCCGGCATCCGCTGGTGCGCAAGCATCCACTGACCGGGCGCAAAGTGCTTTACGCCGTGTCGGGCACTTCCGTCGGGATCGAAGGCATGCCCGACGGCGAAGCGCTCGGTCTGTTGCGCGAGCTCGCGCGGCATTCGACGCAGGCGAAGTATCGATTCAGCGTGAGCTATGGCGAGGGCGACGTGGTGGCGTGGGACAACGCTGCGGTGCTGCACTCGGCGACGCTGGTCGATCCGGATGACCCGCGAACGCTGTGGCGCATCACAGTGAAGGAGCGGGAGCGGCCGGCCGCGTGACGGCCACGTGCCAGCTCGGTGACCAGCATGCACGCTTCGACTCCGTGGCTCCCACCCCGTTCGTGTTGAGCGTCGCGCAGCAGAGTCGAAACACGCTCAGCGCGATGCTTCGACTCTGCCCGGTCGGGCGACGCTCAGCACGAACGGGGTGCTTGATGCGCCTGGTCGACGCGGATTGCCCTGCGACTCCGTGTCTCACGCCACTGCGCTTGGCGCGAGCGGCAATGATCGGCAGCGTGCTGGGCTGCTTCCTTTTCGGGGGCTCGGTGCAGGCGGCTAGCTATCCCGATCCGGTCGCCGGCGACTACTTGGTTGACGACTTCCGCTTCTCCACGGGTGAGGTCCTGCCTGAGCTGAGGCTGCACTACACGACCATTGGAACGCCGGTTCGCGATGCCGCGGGCGTGGTGCGCAATGCGGTGCTGCTGTTGCACGGTACCACCGGCCGCGGAGCGAATTTTCTGACGGAGGGCTTCGCGGGCACGCTGTTCGGGCCGGGACAGCCGCTCGACGCGACGCGCTATTTCATCATCATTCCCGACAGCATCGGCAACGGGCAGTCGAGCAAGCCGAGCGACGGGCTGCGCACACGCTTTCCGCGCTACACCTACGACGATATGGTCCTGTCCCAGTACCGGCTGCTGACCGAGAAACTGGGCGTGGCGCACCTGCGGCTGGTCCTCGGTACGTCCATGGGCGGCATGCACGCGTGGGTATGGGGTGAAGCGCATCCCGACTTCATGGACGCGATCCTGCCGATGGTGTGCCTCCCGGCTCCGATCGCTGGGCGGAACCGCATCCAGCGGCGCCTCATCATGGATGCGATCCGCAACGACCCGGAGTGGAACGGCGGCAACTACACCAAGCCGCCGCAAGGCTTCTCCACCGCGCTCAAGATGGCATTGATCGCTGCGAACAGCGCGCGCCAGCTTCACATTGAAGCGCCGACGCTGGAAGCGACCGATCGGTTGCTGGATACCTACGTCGCGAAGCGCATGGCGGAGAGCGATGCCAACGATTTTCTCTACGCGTGGGACGCGAGCCGCGCCTATGATCCGGGGCCCAGTCTCGGGCGCATACGCGCGCCGGTGTTCGCGATCAACTTCGGTGACGACGAGATCAATCCGCCGGAGCTCGGCGTCATGGAGCGCGAGATCGCGCGAGTGCCACACGGCCGCTACATTCTGATCCCGGCCAGCGATCAGACGCGCGGTCACGTGAGCTTTTACAATACGTCGCTGTGGAAGCACTATCTGCTGGAGCTGCTCGCGGCGTCGGAAGGTCGATGACCCCCTCTCCCCTTGGGGGAGAGGGCAGGGTGAGGGGTGATTTCGCAAACTGAGGGCTGGAGAATGAGCGAACGGATTCAGGAATACCACGGCAAGCACGTCGTCGTGCGCTTCGACGGCCAGAAGTGCATTCATTCGCGCTTCTGTGTGCTGGGGCGGCCGGATGTGTTCATTCCCAACGCGCCGGGCGAGTGGATTCAGCCTGACAGCGCATCGCCCGAGGCTGTAGCGGAGATCGCGCACAACTGTCCTTCGGGCGCGATTACCTACGAGCGCCTGGACGGTGGCCCGCAGGAATCGGCTCCGAAAGTGAATGTCGTGCGCATCCGCGAGAACGGGCCGCTTGCCTTCCACGCCGAACTGGAAATCCAGGGCAGCGGGGCCACCTATCGTGCGACCCTGTGCCGCTGCGGCGCGTCGAAGAACAAGCCGCTGTGTGACGGCAGCCACACCGCGGCCAAGTTCACCGCCACCGGCGAGCCGCCGACCCAGGAATCGGCGGCGCTGGCGCAGCGCAACGGCAAGGTCACCGTCGCGCTGGGCAAGAGCGGACCGCTGCTGGTCAAGGGCAACCTCGAGGTGGTGATGGGAACCGGCCGCACCGTCCTCCGCACGCAGAGCACTGCCCTGTGCCGTTGCGGCGGATCGGCAAACAAGCCCTATTGCGACGGCACGCATACGAAGATCGGCTTCGTCGGGGATTGATCTGTCATCGCGCTAGAGGGAGCAAGAACCGACGACAGGGCAATGGCCGAGACCTACACGCTGGGATATTCGGACCGCGCGCTCGATTTCGTCTCCCGCCGCACGCTCGAATCGCACGGCGCGTTTTTCATCCCCTATCTGCATCCCGACATGGCGGTGCTCGACTGCGGTTGCGGGCCGGGGAGCATCACGCTGGGTATC
>JBGPMS010000469.1:0-3027 GCA_041487115.1 Gammaproteobacteria bacterium | reverse complement strand
GCCCGCAAGCGCCCGCCGAGGACGAAGTAGAGGTCCTGGCCGCTGTCGCCCTCCGAGAACAGCACCTCGCCGGCCTGCAGCCTGACCCATTGCACGCGTGACTCCACGTAGCGCAGCACTGACTCGTGCAGAGGGCCGAACAGGCGAGTGAGGCCCAAGGCGAGCTGGGACCGCGCAATGCGGCGCCGGATGCCCTCGGACAGCTCCTGGACGACCGCCGCGGAAGTCTCGAGGACATGCTCGAACGTCCGGCTCGGAATCCGGACCAGCACGCTGTCCTGCGCTGCGTCGACCGCGGCGCTGTAGACCCCGCCGCCGGCCAGGATCGCCATCTCTCCCGCGATCTCGCCCTGGCCGAACTCCGACAGCGTGAACTGGGTGCCGTCTTCCCGCTCGGCGCTGGCGCGCAGCGTCCCGTTGACGATGACATAGACGGCGCTCGCCGCTTCCCCTTTGCGGAGCAGGTGATCGCCGGCGCGGATCTCGATCTTCTCGAGCTCCGCGGCAGGCTCCGCCAGCAGCGCTTGGCGCAGCGCCGGCAGCCGGTCGGAAAGGCATTCCAGGAGGTCCGCGAAGTCGGCTGTCGCTTGCGTCATCGCTGTTTGGTCTCGCACAGGGTTCCCGGGCGCCATGATGCCGGGAAACGAAGCATCGCGCCCGATCTGCTAGTGAACGCGTTCCAGCTCCGCCGCAAGATCGGACAGGTGAGCGGAGGTGACGCCCTTTGCTTTCTTGATGGCCGGGGTGAGCTTCCCCAACAGGTCGCGGGTTCCCAATCGCACCCCGGCGCGGAATTCGCTGGGAGGACCGTCGACGCGTTGCACCAGCAGGCTCACGTACGCGCGCTGCAGCTCGCGGCGGTAAAGCTCGACCATCGGTGTCCCCGCAGCGAGCTCGCTGAACAAGCCGTCGTTCAGATCGTAGAGCATGTCCAAGCCGGAGTACCCCTTGACGTTCAGATTCAGCGCCTGTGCCTCCGCCATGCGCTGGAACACTCCGGCATCCACGAGGCGTTGCAGCAGCTTCTGATTGGAGTCCTGCAGCCCGTCGGTGGCACCGGTCTGCGCCACCCGCAGCAGCACCTCGGGGTCGAGCATCGCCTGCGGCTTGGTGAAGCCGCGGTCGAGGAGGAACTTCACAGCGGCGCGCTGCCTGTCCGCGGGTACCGGCTTGAACGGCGCCGTGCCGCGCCCGGCCTGGTAGCGGGTTTCCTCCACGCCGCCGACCATCTTGGCGACCGCACTGAGCTCGCGATGTCGCTGGTTGATGAGCGCGTCCCACATCTCGCGCAGCGGCTGGTAGCTGCCGCCCAGCCTGGTGGTGGCCGGGATCAGCATGGGCACCACCCGGTCGATGTTGCGCAATCCCATATCGGCAGCCGCGATGGCGTCGCCGCCAACCACGTTGGTGTGCACCTTGGGGTCGAGCGCGGCGGACTCGTCTTCGCCGCCGAAACGCAGCATCGGGTCGTCGACCTGCCGCGCGGCGAGCTCGTCCAGCTTGGCGACCTCGGCGTCGCTGCTCAGCACTTGCGTGACCTTCTTGCCGTCCTTCACCACCGTCTCGGTGAGCTGGCGGTAACCCCAGTCGATGGCGAAGTAATCGTAGGGGCCGAACTTCGGGAGCAGGTAGGCGTTGTCCCCGGGCTGCGCGACGTAGTTCATGCGCGCGTAGTCCATGATCGAGGCGGTGCTGCCCCAGCGCTCGGTCCACTCGCGGCTGCGCAGCTGCTGGACAGAGTAGGCCGAGTGCGCCTTGAAGTTGTGGCGCAGGCCCAGCGCGTGGCCGATCTCGTGCGAGACCACGTAGCGAAGCAGCTCGCCCATCAGGTCGTTGGGCAGGGGCAGCTTCTTTGCGCGCGGATCGAGCGGGCCGACCTGGGTGAAATACCAGCGCTCGGCCAGGCGCAGCACGTTGTGGAAGAAGATGGCGTGCGAGGAGATGACCTCACCGGTGCGCGGATCGACCACTGCGGGGCCCAAGGCGTTGGCCCGCCCGCTCGGCGTCCAGCGAATCACGTTGTAGCGCACGTCCTCGGGATCCCAGTCCGGGTCTTCCTTGGGCGTCGGGGCATCGCGGGCGAGGATGGCTTTGCGAAACCCCGCCTTCTCGAAAACCTGCTGCCAATCCTCGATGGCGCGCTTGATGTAGGGGCGCCACTCCTCGGGCACTTCGGGGCTCAGATAGAACACGATCGGTTTCACCGGCTCGGACACGGCAGCGTTGATGTCCTTCTTCTCCAGCCGGAAGCGCTGGATGAAGGCACGGCTGACCTTCCCATGCTCCTCGGTACCGTAGTCGTCGAAGCTCACGGCGAAGTAGCCGACGCGGTCGTCCCAGTAACGCCCCTGCATCGGGTGCTCGGGGAGCAGGTGCAGGCTGGTCTGAAACAGGAAGCCCAGCGAGGTCGCACGCTTCTCGTCTTCCGCCCCGGGCTTGAACAACTCCGCCAGGTCTGGCACCCAGGTCTGGTAGAAGCGGATGTCGATGTTTTCCGGAAACGCCTTGACCGACTGGACGTAGGAGCGGCGCGGGTCGACCATGCGCATGTGAAACTGGCGCATCAGGTCCAGCGCGAAGCCCGCCGGCACCTCGTTGACCAGGATGCCGGTGATGTCGATGATGGGCGCGCCGCCCTTGCCCTCGCGGATGATGTCGAAAGCCCGCAGCGCCGTGCGCAGAGAGGCGGCCTCCACGCCGCGCTGCAGGTTGGACTGCTTGCGCGCCCAGATCTCGTAGCGGACGTCCTCCAGGTACACCTTGTTGCCCAGCCTGGTCAGTCGGATCACGCGGTTGTCCACGGCGGAGCCGGGCGCCACGAAATCGCTGCCGGTAGACAGCGCCGCGAACTCGGTGTTGGCGAGGATGTCCCGGTTGAGCATCGCCGGGGGGATCTCGAACATCACGCGGTCGCACACCACGTGCACGGTGAACATGCCCTGCAGCGTCTGAATGTCGGGCGGCCTCCCCGGGGGGCAGGACGCGACCTTTGCCGCCGCACCCAAGGCTGGCGGGGAGAGCATGGTG
>JBGPMS010000468.1:0-3047 GCA_041487115.1 Gammaproteobacteria bacterium | reverse complement strand
CCCACCAGGGTTTCGATCAGCATGAGCTCCTGGTCGGTGTGGTTGATAAAGGGTGCGGGGCGGATGCTCTTGCCTTCTGCGGCCTTCGCGAGGATGTACACCGGCTCGTCGTGGTGCCGGGATGTCACGGTCTTGGTGCTTTGCTTGTCGTTCTTGGCCGCGATGTCCGTCACGCCGTAGCAGGTGCAGAAGTAGGTCTGCTCCGGATCGGACTCCACGTACAAGCCGGTACCGCGGATGCCGATCGTCGCGGTCGTGGTGTAGATCCGCTGCGGCTTGGCCGGGGGGAAGACCGCGAGAACTTTGCCCGTGAGCAGTCGCAGGGCGTTGGTGAACACGTTGCCCTCGGACTGGCGCGCGAGGTTGAGCCGGGACGACGCGCGCAGGATGTACGCGGTGTCGACATTGACGAATACGATCTCGGAGCCCTTGCCGGTTTCGATCGTGTCGGTGGGACCGATGCGGGTCTTGATCGTGGCGGGCGTGCCGTTCACGGAAACCTCGCCGCTCAGACGGTAGATCGAGCGATCCGGCGGCAGCTTGCCCGGCGTTTCGCCCAGGATATCGGCCAGCGCTCGCGCCAGTGGCAGCGTCGAGAATGTGCCCGCGGCCAGAAGCTTGACCAGCAGGCGGCGGCGTGGGTCGTCCAGATCACGTAGCAAGTGCACAATTCCTCCCGAGTATGCAGTCGGATTTTTTCTCGGCTGCGGCATGCGCCAAGCCGGCATCAGTGTACCGTCCGGGTGGAGCAACGGGAAGCGCGCTAGCGCACCGGCGTGATGCCGCCGGCCGCGGCACGTTCCGGCATCGACACATCCCGAGTGCCCTGCGCGGTGCGGATGACGACCTTGTCGGCATGCACATCGGCCAGGGTCATCTCCGCGTCGATCGACTCGCCCGCGCGATAGGCGACGGCCGGCTGTCCATCCAGTGACAGCAGCGCCACACCGGTGCCCTTGCCCCCCTCGGCGATGATCCCGGTCAGCCGGATGCGCGACGAACCGGCTGCGGGAGCTCCGCCGAACAGGCTCGCCGCCGCGGCGGTGTCGGCAGGTTGTGTGCGCGGGACCCGGTCACCGGAGGCGAGCGCCACCAGCGGTTGCGGCGGCTTGCGCACCGAGGCGAACTGCAAGGCCCAATAGGTGCACACCGCGGCCAGCGCGAGCAGCAGAAACAAGTTGATCAGCGATGGAATCCTTGCCTTCATTCGGACCGCCGTTTCGGGGGCGCCTTGCAGTATAAGCTGCGCGACAGGGGATAGCGTCAGAGGATATCCTAGGGGGGAGACGAAAGGTGGGGAGCGAGAATGTGAAAAGAATGCAGCATGGGCCGGCGCGGTCCGCAGTGGGCTTCACGCTGGTGGAAGTAATGGTGGTGGTGGTCATACTCGGCATATTGGCCGCGCTGATCGTCCCGCGCGTGGTCGGGCGTACGGATGACGCACGCGTGGTTGCCGCGAAGCAGGATCTCGCCGCCATCATGCAGGCGTTGAAGCTCTATCGCCTGGACAACGGGCGCTACCCCACCAACGAGCAGGGTCTGCAGGCGCTGGTTACGCGGCCCACCACGGACCCTCAGCCCGGCAACTGGAAGGCGTATCTGGACCGGCTGCCGAAGGACCCGTGGGGCAAGCCCTACCAGTTGCTCAATCCCGGCGTGCACGGCGAGATCGACGTGTTCACGCTCGGTGCGGACGGTCAGCCGGGCGGCGCCGGTACCGACGCCGACATCGGCACGTGGGACCTGTGACGCCATCGATGAAGCCACCCTCCAACGCAGCCGCGTTCACGCTGGTGGAAATGCTGGTGGTGCTCGCGATCATAGGCATTGCGGCCGGCGTCGTGTCGCTGTCCGTGGCGCCGAGCGAGCAACGTCTGGTGGTCGAGGAAGGGGAGCGGCTCGCCGTCCTGTTCCGCCTCGCGCAGGATGAAGCACGCGTGAGCGGCAGGCCCGTATCCTGGCAGGCCGACACGCGGGGTTACCGCTTTTTCGCCGGCGATACGCTGCGCGGCGACACGCCGGACGACCCGCTGCGGCCGCGCGAGTGGCCGTTCCAGGTGCAGCGCGTGCAGGCGCCGGCCTTGGTGTTCGGAGCCGAACCGCTGCTGTCACCGGCTGAAATCCGCATCGCGACGCCCACGCGCGAGCTGGTGCTGGCACTCGATGCATTCGGAGTCTTGAGCATCAAGCCATGAAGTCACGCGGATTCACGCTGATCGAAGTGCTGGTTGCGCTTGCGATCGTCGCGGTAGCGTTGATGGCCAGCCTGCGTGCCGTCGGCGTCATGGCGCAGTCCAGCAGCGAGCTGCACATGCGGCTGCTGGCCCAGCTTTCCGCACGCAACCACATCGCCTTGCTGCGTGCGACGAAGGCCTTTCCTGCTATCGGTACCGCGACTGCCGCATGCCCGCAGGGTGAGGTGGCGATGGTGTGCCGCGAGGAGACGAAATCCACCCCCAACGAATTCTTCCGGCGGGTGGAGGTCCGCGTGTACCTGCAGTCGCAGCCCGAGCAGCGGCTGGCGGACCTGGTGGGCATCTTGCCCAAGGAGCCGTGAGCGTGAACCAGCGCCGCGGCACGGGGTTCACCCTGGTGGAGGTGTTGGTCGCCATGGCCCTGCTCGCGTTGATGGGCATTATTGCCTGGCGCGGCCTCGACCACGTGATCGCGCAGCGCGCGCGCGTGGATGCGGACACCGCGCAAACAGGCCGTGTCCTGCGCACGCTGGCGCAGATCGAGCGCGACCTGACGCAGCGCGTTCCCGACGCCCTGTTCGCCGGACGCTACGGAGGCGGCGGCGTGCTTCCGCTCGCGTTGCAGTTCGCGGCCGACGATGAAGGGCGGGAACGGATCAGCGTGCTGCGCATGCAGCCCGGCACGCGAGAAGCGCGCACCGTCGTGTATGCAGTGGAGGATTCGCAGCTCGTGCGTCACCTTGCGGATGCAAGTGGGAAGCGAGACATCGATCGCGTGAAGATGCTCGATGCCGTGCACAGTCTGGAAATCAGAGTGCTGGTCGACGGGCAGTGGACGGCACCGCTTCTGCT
>JBGPMS010000467.1:0-3061 GCA_041487115.1 Gammaproteobacteria bacterium | reverse complement strand
GCTTCGACGCAGCGCTGGAGGCCGCCAAGAAAGCGCAGCGCGAGGCCTACGTCAGCGGGGAACCGCAGGCAGCGATGCGGCGGTTTTTCGAAATGCGGAAGGCAAAGGACTGAGCCGCAAATTACTTCCCCCCTCACCCCCGCCCTCTCCCACGGGGGGGAGAGGGGGTCTAGAGTCCACCAGTCGAAGCGAAGCCGGCTGGATCGGTGTTGCCGCCGCAGACGATGACGCCGATCCTCTCGCCGGCACGCGGTTGATACTCACCGGAGAGCAGGCCGGCCAGGGCGGTGGCCCCGCCTGGTTCGGCCAGAACGCGGAGCTGGTCCCACAGCAGACGCTGCGCCGCCAGGATCTGATCGTCGCTCACCAACACCACGCGCTCGACGAACTGCTGCGCGATCGGAAACATGAGCGTGCCGACGCGCCGGGCGCCGAGAGAGTCCGCGGCCAAGCCGCCCACTTCCACGTCCACTGGCCTGCCCGCTTCCAATGCGCGCGCCAGCGTGGGACAGCCAGCCGGCTCCACGGCGATCACTTTTGCACTCCCGCGGTACCACGCCGCGACGCCACCGATCAATCCGCCACCGCCGACCGCGACGAACACGGTCTCGAGCTGCGGTGCCTGCATCTGCAACTCGCGACCGAGTGTGCCCTGTCCGGCGAGGACCTCCTCCTGGTCATAGGCGTGCACCACGAGCGCACCGGTCTCCTCGGCTCGGGCCGAGCTGGCAGCAAGCGCCTCCGCGTACCTCGCGCCAGTCGCAACCACGCGGGCACCGTAATGTTCGAGCCGGTCCAGCTTGATCCGTGGCGTCGCCGCAGGCACGTAGATCTCAGCGCGATGGCCGAGCTCCCGCGCGGCATAGGCGACCGCGGCACCATGATTGCCGCCGGACGCGGCGATCACACCGGCCTCGGGTACGGGCCGGGACAGGATATGGCTGAACGCCCCGCGTGGCTTGAACGAGCCGGTGTGCTGCAACAGCTCCAGCTTCAGCGTGATGTGCGCGCGCGAACCGAAGGCGCCGGACTCGAGCTCGACGACCGGCGTCGCACGAATCCTGCCGCCGCTTCGCGCAGCAGCAGCCTCGATGTCAACTCTGGTGACCATGGCGCGCGAAATCATAGCAGGCGGTCGCGGCCCGCCGCGGGCTGCTCTTGCGTGCCGCCCCGGCTTCGCCTATACATTCGACATCCAGCGCGCCGCGCGAGCTCCGGCCAGAGTCGTCCAGGCACGCGAACCAGAGTGGGAACAGGCCCGCGCGGCCTCCCGAGGTACAGATGACATACAGGACCGGCATTCGATGGATCCTCTCGGCGCTGCTGGCCGGCGTCCTCCTGAACGGGACTGGAATCCACGCCGCCGACTATCCGACCAGGCCGATCAGGATCGTCGTCCCCTTCCCGGCTGGAAGCGCGTCTGACCTGCGCACCCGCAAGCTGGCCGAGCAGCTCGGGCCAAGGCTGCGACAGCCGGTCATCGTCGAGAACAGGCCAGGTGCCGCCGGGACCATCGGCGCGGGAATCGTCGCACGCAGTTTGCCGGACGGTTATACGTTACTGTACGCGACCAACAGCATCCTGTCCGTCGCTCCCCACGTGCAGCCGCCCTCGGACTTCGACCCATTGAACGCGTTTGCGGCCGTCATCCACGTAGCCAACACACCGCTGGTGGTGGTGATCCCGTCGAGCCTTCCGGCCCGGTCGCTGCGGGATTTCATAGCGCTCGCGAAACGTGAGCCAGGCGGCCTCGCTTACGGCACTTCGGGCGTCGGCAGCATTCAGCATATCGGCATCGAGCAGCTCGCCGAGATCGCTGGAATTCGCCTTCTGCACGTGCCCTACAAGGGCGAGTCGGAGGTGCTGACCGGGCTGCTCGGCGGCCAGGTATCGATGGGTTACTGCACGCTGATGGTGTGCCAGGCCTACATCAAGAACGGCAAGCTTCGAGCGCTCGGCGTCACCTCTGCGCGCCGGCTCCCGACCCTGCCCGACGTGCCGACCGTTGCGGAGTCGGGCGCTCCCGGCTATGAGCTGCAAGCAGCGGGCGGGATCTTCGCTCCAGCGGGAACGCCGCAGCCCATCCTCGACAGGCTGTACAGGGAAAGCGAAAGCGTCGTTCGCTCTCCCGACATGGCGGCGTGGACCGTGGCGAACGGCAGCGAAGTCGGAACCGCTGCGCCGCAGGAGTTCATGGCAGTGATCAAGCGAGACTACGACCGCTACGGGAAACTCGTGAAGAAGCTCGCGATCCGCGCGGACGAATGATGGCAAGGGTCAAAGCTTGTCGCCCCTCCCCCGCCCCCTCCCCCGTTCGCCCTGAGCGTAGTGGCGTCAGCCACGGAGTCGAAGGGTCGTCCTGAGCGTCGGGCGCATGGCGCCCAGAGTCGAAGGGTCGTGCTGAGCGTGTTTCGACTCTGCTGCTCCCGTTCGTGTTGAGCCCACTAAGCCGCGCCGCTGGCGAGGCAAGGCGAGGTGAAGAAACAGGTTGTGCGCTACCTCCAATAGGCCGTTCGCGCTGAGCGTGTTTCGACTCTGCCCGTTCGTGCTGAGCGTCGCGCAGCAGAGTCGAAGCACGCTCAACATGGCCGGTGCGGGAGGGCGGAGTCGAAGCGTTGCATGCCACTTCGACTCTGTGGCTGACGCCACGGCTCCGTTCGTCCTGAGCGTAGGGCGTGCGAGCGCCCGGAGTCGAAGGATCAGTGCGAACGGAGTTTTGGTTTAATGCGTCGGCTCACTATGCTTTTGATTCAAAATCATTCGCGATACTGTTTCTTGAGAGCGTGCTTCGACTCTGCTGCCCCGTTCGTGCTGAGCGTCGCAGCGCCAGCTGCAGAGTCGAAGCACGCTCAGCACGAACGGGGCAGCAGAGTCGAAACACGCTCAACACGGACGGGGCGCGAGGGGCAGACTCGAAGCGCCCTCCCCCGCCTCTACCACGTATACCGAACCGAGTAGTGTACGATCACCTCTGTGTCCGCCGGCACGGTGATCGGAAAATGGATGGTGCGCGCATCCTGCTTCTCGTAGGGCTGCGTGCTCGCCACGATCTTCCAGTTGG
>JBGPMS010000466.1:0-3082 GCA_041487115.1 Gammaproteobacteria bacterium | reverse complement strand
GCAGCTCGCTGGGCCCGCCATCTTCGCTCGCGATACCGAGTTATTGTACAGACGGAGCGAGAGTCAGGCTCGCATCACGCTGACTGCTTGATAGCATTGCACGCGCGGCGCAGCTTTCTTGCCGTCCAGGATTGGCGCGAACGATGGCCTGACAAACCACTGGTCGTCACGCTCACTGGCACCGACTTGTACCGTGATCTGCCCGACAGCGCCGAGGCGCGTGTGTCGCTACGAGCCGCGGACCGCTTGATCGTCCTGCAGGAAGATGCGCTGCGTTTTCTGCCGCGAGCCGAGCGCGCGAAGGCACATGTGATCTACCAATCGGCCACTCCGCTGCGTGGATGCGACAAACCGACCACGCGTCTCAACTGCATCCTCGTTGGCCACTTGCGATCGGAGAAGGACCCACTGACTGCGATGAGGGCGTGGGAATTTCTTGGGCGCGAAGAGCCCATCCGGCTGACGCACGTCGGCGCTGCGCTCGAAGATGGCCTGGCCGGAGCGGCACTGGATCTGCAAAGAAAGGAGCCGCGGTATCGATGGGTCGGCCCGAAGCCACACGCGTGGACCCGTCAGGCGATCAAACGTGCGCATCTAGTGATCGTGCCTTCCAGGATGGAGGGGGGCGCAAACGTCATCGTGGAGGCCGTGACCGCGGGTACGCCGGTGGTTGCAAGCCGTGTATCGGGCAACATCGGTATGCTCGGAGAGAAGTTCGCGGGCTATTTTGAGATTGGAGACTCGGAGGCGTTGGCCGGTCTGTTGAGGCACTATTGGGAGAAGCCAGGCAGCTTTCGCGGTCTCTCTCAGCAGTGCCGGGCGCGCTGCGCTCTGTTTCAACCCGAGCGTGAGCGCTCGGCCCTGGTCCGATTGATCGAGCAGGTACTCTAGAATCTGCCTGCAATGCGTCCGAGTCATCGCAGCTGCGGGTTGCTGGTTTCCGGCGGCAGCGATCGAATCACTGCTTCTTGTTCCGCAGCTTGGCAAATGCTTCCTCGGCTTGGCGAATATTCTCCTCGGCATCCTGCAGGAATAGTAACTTGGTTTGCTCGCGACTGAAGCAGTAGGTCTTGCCTGTCTGCGGGTTGGTCCACTTGATCGAGCAGTCGGTCTTCTTTTCCGCCCCGTACTCCGCGAGCGCGTAGGCGCAGACCTTGTCGAACTCTTCGGCCACTGAGGTAGTGGGGAGCAGGGCCGCAGCGGCAAGCAGTGCAAATCCAAGAGTACGCATCATCCCTCCTTATGTTGACACGCGATGGTCACCAATGCCCATCTTCGCGGGCAGCTACTACGTCCTACCCGGGTTGCTGATTTCCTCCCAGGCCCTTACCAACCCCTGCGCCGCACGGCGGATCTCGTCTTCGGTGGTGGATATGCCAACCGACAAGCGTACTGCGCCAATGGCGCGGTCGATCCCGATGCCCATGGCCGCTAACACCCCGCTCACCGCCTCACTCTCGGAGTGGCACGCCGAACCGACGGACGCAGCCACATCCTGCTCGGCCGCGCGCAGAAGGTCCTGCCCGCGGACGCCAGGAAACGACACGTTGAGGGTGTTGGGAAGACGATGCTCCGCGTGACCGTTGAGGCTGAGTCCCGGTACGGCCTCCCCCAGCAATCGATGCAACAGGTCACGCATCTGTCGCATGCGCGCCCCTGCCGAGGCGAGCCGTTCGCCAGCCAGCCTGGCTGCCTCGCCTAGACCGACGATCGCGGGCACGTTCTCAGTGCCCGGTCGCAGCCCTTGCTCATGATCAGCACCAACGATAACCGGCAAAATCGGTGTTCCACGACGGACATACAGGGCGCCCACGCCCTTGGGCGCATAGAACTTGTGACCCGCAATCGTGAGCAGGTCCACCCCCAAATCATCGACGTCGACGGGCATCTTCCCAATCGCTTGCGCGGCGTCAGTGTGCATGAGCGCGCCGCATGCACGAGCCAGTTGCGCGATCTCGGGGATGTCCTGAAGCGTGCCGACTTCATTGTTGGCGTGCATGATGGTTACCAGCGCCGTGTCGTCGCGAAGCGCCCGGGCAAGCGCACCGAGATCCACTCTCGCGTTTTCGTCCACGGGCACGACGGTGACGTCCCAACCGTCTTGTGCAAGCCGCTGGCAAGGCTGCAGCACGGCGGGGTGCTCGATCGCCGAGGTGACAACGTGCCTTTTCGTTTTCCGCAGCGCACGCGCCACGCCGAGAATGGCGAGGTTGTTCGCCTCGGTGGCGCAGCCGGTGAACACGACGTCGGATACATCGGCACCTATAAGAACTGCTACCTGTGAGCGTGCTCGATCGACTGCTTGACGCGCCAGTCGTCCGTAGACATGATCCGAGGACGGATTGCCGAATCCGGTGTGCAGGAAAGGTTCGATCGCGTCGGCGACTTCCGGCGCGACGGGTGTGGTCGCGTTGTAGTCGAGATAGACTGGCTTCATTTCCTGTCCGACATATGTCTTGTCAGCGCCAGGAGCCCAAGAACTATCACGATCAGCACGAGTTGGCCGATCAAATCCGTCCCCCAGTCGATACCGCTCATGCGAGCCATCATCGTCTCACTCATGCTTGGCGCCTTGCCGCGAAGCGTGGCACCGTTTCGTGCATGCGCAGCGCCACGACTGTTCCCGATGGCGCTGTGATGATTGCAACCAGAGCGATCGCGGCACGCACGCCGAGGTCATCTACAAAACGGAGCCACGCCGGGTTGGAATCAAGCCCGCCAGGGCCCGAACCTGTGCGTGCCGCAAACAGCCGGGTGAAGTAACCCGGCCCGCATCCCACGTCGAGCAGCGTGTCGCCGGCACGAGGCTCGAGCGCGTTCGCGAGTAACCGGAACTCGGTCTGGCCGATCCATGCCTCGCGGGGGGGTGCGATTCGAAGCGTCATACTCCTCTGGGGTCACTCGAGATAATAAGCTACGGCTGCAGATCGTGGCGCTTTTGCTCGTACTCCTCGCGGTCGATCTCGCCACGCGCGTAGCGTTCCTGCAGAATCTGCAGCGGCGTCCTATCGTGTGAACCTCCGCCAGCCGGGGGCTGTGGCATCAGCCACTTGACCAGCGCCACGATCGCCAGAACAACCAG
>JBGPMS010000465.1:0-3088 GCA_041487115.1 Gammaproteobacteria bacterium | reverse complement strand
CTGCTGTTGCTGGACGAAACGCTGGCCGGGCTCGGCCGGCAGGAAGTCGAGGAGATGATCGCAGTGATCCGCTCCCTGGCGTCGGACGGCGTGACCGTCGTCATCATCGACCACACGATGCACGCGATGGTGCGTCTGGCGGACGAGCTTCTCGTCCTGGACCACGGCAGCGTGCTGGCCGCCGGCGCCCCGGCCGCGGTGACTCGGAATCCGTCCGTCATCGAGGCTTATCTCGGCAGGAAATGGGTGAACGCCGGTGCTGGAAGTTGAATCGCTGAGCGTAGCCTATGGCGGGGCCCGCGCCCTGAGCGATGTCTCGCTCAGCGTGGGGGCCGGTCAGTTCGTCGCGATCGTCGGCCCCAACGGCGCGGGCAAGACCACGCTGTTCAAGGCGATCTCGGGCACCGTCGCTCCGTTGTCAGGGCGGATTCTCTACGAGGGGCGGGATCTGGCGACGGTGCCTCCGGCGGAGCGCGCAGGTCTCGGCATCGCGCATGTGCCAGAAGGCCGCCAGGTGTTCAAGAGCATGACCGTACTGGAGAATCTGGAGATGGGGGCCTATCTCCCGGCGGGCCGAGCCGGCTGGCGGCGGAATCTGGAGCGCATCCTCACCCTGTTCCCCGTGCTGGCCGACCGCCGCGCTCAACTCGCCGGCACGCTGTCCGGCGGCGAGCAGCAGATGGTGGCGATCGGCCGCGGTCTCGCCTCGTCTCCCAGGCTGTTGTTGCTGGATGAGCCTTCGATGGGACTGGCACCCACCGTCGCAGACCAGATCTTCGAGCGCATCGAGGAGATCCACCGGCAGGACAAGCTCGCCACCCTGCTGGTGGAGCAGAGAGTGGTCGAGGCGCTGCACTCGTGCGACTTGGGCTACGTCCTGGAGACCGGGCGGGTGGTGCTGCAGGGATCCAACGAGACGTTGCTCGCCGACGACCGGGTGAGGAAGGCGTATCTTGGGATGTAACGTGCGGCGGCGCGAGGGCGTCGAAAACTCGCAACCAAAAAAACTGGGAAGGAGGATAGGGTGATGATCAAGATAGCGAAAGGATTCTTCACGGGTGCCGTCGCGCTCGCAGCCGCGGCAGTACCGGCGCTCGCAGCGGCCCAAGTCAAGGAAGTCAAGGTTGCACTCATCGCGCCGTTCTCGGGCCCGTGGGCGCGCCAGGGCGATCTCATGCTCAAGGGCGCGCAGATGGCGATCGACGATATCAATGCGCAGGGCGGCGTCAAGGCTCTGGGCGGCGCGAAGATGAAGCTGGTCGTCATCGACGCCGGGGACAGCATCGAGAAAGCAAAAAACGCCGCGCAGCGGATGGTGGCGCAAGAGACCGAGGTGATTGGCTGTACCGGCGCCTGGCTCAGCTCGTTCACGCTGGCCGTGACCGAGGTTACCGAGCGCGCCGAGCTGCCCTGTCTGACGCTGTCTTATTCCGATCAGATCACCGCCCGCGGCTTCCGCTACATCTTCCAGACCTCGCCGACCGGGAGCGAGCAGGCGACACAGGCGCTCCCCACCATCATGAAGCTGGCGGAGTCCACTACTGGGCATGCACTGAAGACCGTCGCCATCGTCATGGACAATACGGCGGCCTCGGTCAGCTTCGCCAAACCGATGCGCGAAGGCGGGTTGGCGAAGGCCGGGTTGAACATACTGGTCGACGAGACTTTCACGCCGCCGCTGTCGGACGCCACGTCGCTGGTGCAGAAGGTGCGCTCCGCGCGGCCGGATCTTCTGTTCCTGCTGCCCACGGCGCTGCCCGACGACAAGCTCCTGGTCGAGAAGTTGAACGAGTTCGGGCTCGGCCACGGGCGCGTTCCCGTCGTCTCGAACGGTGCGCATATCGCTGCCCCGGAGATGCTGACCGCGCTGGGAAAGGACCAGGTGGAGGGCATCATGACGGTGGTCGGCAACTGGCGCATCAACGGCGAGGAAGCGCTCCTGGCCGAGTACAAGAAGCGCACCGGCGAGCCCTGGATGACGCAGGAGACGGTGAGCACCTACGGCGATCTGTGGATCTTCAAGGAGGCCCTGGAGCGCGCCCGTGCTGCGGATCGTCGCAAAGTGGCGGATGCCATCCGCACTCTCGATCTCACCGATGGGCCCGCGCGCTTCTATCCCGGTGGACGGGTGAAGTTCGACGACAAGGGACGGCGCGTCGGCGCGACGCTGCTGATCGTGCAGTGGCAGAACGGCGCGCCGGAAACCGTCTTCCCGCCCGCGAACGCGACGGCCAAGCCGATCTGGCCGAAGCAGTAACCAGTCCCAGTTCGCCTAGACGCGAACCTGCGCGGCTCGCTCCCTTGCGCGCCCAACGGGCAGCGTTCAGGGCCGCGCCGTCGCTTTGGAGGCGCGTCCCCTGGAACGCCGGGTTGGGCGCGTCGATGCCTTAGCAATGTTGATCAGCGAACGAAGAGCCTCGTTTACGGCCGCATCGTTGGGAAATGCCTCAGCAACTTCGGGCTCCAGAACCACGACATTGGTGGCACCGGCAATGCGACTGGCGTACTTACCGCGAACCATTTTTCCAAAGTCGGAACGCTTGTACTCCGGGCGAAGTTCATCGCGCTTAGTAGGCTTAGCCTTCTTCATAGATCTTCCGTTCAGATTTCGTTGCAGTACGTGCACTGATGATGCGGATGACGCCGCCCCGGTCGGTATGGGCGACCACCAAGAGACGCCCTTGAGACGACGCCCCGAAAGTGACGTATCGAGCCTCGCCGGGTGAGTGAGCGGGGTCTCGGCCAGTTATGGCCAGGTCGTCACGGAGAGCAGTTGTCGCCTCCTCGAATGAGATCCGGTGTTTCCGCAGATTTGCGGCAGCCTTTCGCGGATCCCATTCGAAGCGCATGGGAGCATTATAAGGATGAAGCTATAAAGACGCCCAACGTTGCGGTTGAGGGGGCGCCGGCGCGCGAAGCGCGACGGGGACCGAAGAGCGACGCTCTTCGGCGCTCCCCTCGAACCGCGGGTGTACGCCCGACATGGGCATGAGCTTATGCGGTGAAAGTCCGCTGTGGGAGGACCCGATGTCATCAGGATAACCACTAGCCGAGGGCAAGGGCAAGCCCGCGAGGGATTGTCTGAAGG
>JBGPMS010000464.1:0-3104 GCA_041487115.1 Gammaproteobacteria bacterium | reverse complement strand
GCTTCCCGACAAGGGCGGCACAGTCCAGCGTGGCAGGACCTACCACGCCCTGCTCGCCATCCTGTACGGTCTGGGGCTGCGGGTGGGCGAAGTGTGCCGGCTTCGCGTTCAGGACGTGGACTTCGAGCGGCGCTTGCTGGTGATCCGGGAGACCAAGTTCTACAAGAGTCGCCTGGTGCCCTTCGGTCCAAAGCTCGAGGCGCTGCTGAAGGCGTACCTGCAGCTCAAGGCGAAACACTGGGGCAGCTTCGCGCCCGACGCCCCTTTGTTCTCGCTGCGAGGCGGTCGCGCGATCAATCCCTGCACGGTGAGTCAGACGTTTCATCTTCTGCTGCCGCAACTGCCGATCGAAATCCCGCCCGGATGTTCGCTGCCGCGATTGCACGACCTTCGCCATTCCTTCGCGGTAGGTGCGCTCCTGCGCTGGTATCGCAGTGGCGCTGATCCCCAGGCCCATCTGCTTGCACTCGCCACCTTCTTGGGGCACGTCGATGTCAACTCGACGGCGGTGTACTTGACGACGACGGCAGCGCTGCTCGAGGAAGCCAATCGGCGTTTCGAGGCTTTCGCCGCCCCCACGCTCAGAGAGGGACTGCACCCATGACACCCACCCTTGGTCAGTTGATACAGTCGTTCTTCGCCGACCACCTCGCGGTCCAGAAAGGGCTGCGCCTGGGTTCCATTCGCAGTTACCGCGATACGATGCGGCTGTTCCTGTGCTTTGTGACCGAGCAGACGCATCAGCCAATCGCCCGACTGTCGCTTCAGGATCTCACCTTCGATCGGGTGCTGTGCTTCCTGAAGCACCTGGAGCAAGACCGCGGCAATCATGCGCGCACGCGCAATCAACGCCGGGCCGCTCTCAACACGTTCTTTGGCTATCTCGCCTTGCGCGTGCCCGAGATACTCGCCACTTGTCAGCAGGTCGCCGCAATTCCGGTGAAACGCTCGCCGCCTCCCGCGACGCACTATCTAGAAGAGGCGGAGATAACCGCACTGTTGCGCCACCTCCCGCGGCACGGGCGCCACGCCATACGAGATCGAACGTTGCTGCTCTTTCTCTACAACACGGGTGCGCGCGTTCAGGAGGCGGCTGACGTTCGCGCCATGGGATCTACAAGATCGTCCGGCGCCACGGCGCACCATGGGACACCACTGGCGCTGAGCCGCGGCGTGTGACTCCGCACCTCTTTCGGCATACCGCCGCCGTACATCTGCTGGAATCGGGGGTCGAAGTCAACGTGATTCGCGGATGGCTCGGTCACGTCAGCCTAGACACCACCAACCGATATGCGGAGTTGACGCTGCGGGCGAAAGCAGCGGCCCTGCGCGCGTGCGAGCCGGCTTGCGCAACTTCGGCGGGCAGCCGCGGCAATGCAGCCTGGAAGGACGACAAGACGCTCCTCGATTGGTTGAATGCTCTGTAGCCGATTATGTTGCCGCACGCTCGCGATCCGCCGAGGACTAGCCTCGGCATGACCCGTCGTCGATCACATAACGGCGGCGGGCACATAACCCCGATTTTGTTGCCGGCAACAAAATCATACAAGACCACTCGGGGCACCGCGCTAAACGCGGCGAACGCCTCGACATGACCGCGGATGAAGTAGTTCATCGCCGCGCCCAGATAAAAGCGCAAGAACAACTGGCGCGAGTAGGACAGCACCATCACGAAGGCCATCAGCGGGCGCTCGGCGCGCCCCACGGTGAACTTCGAGAAGTGAGCCCAGTCAGCTTGTGCTTGTTCTCCGGGCAGGGTGCGTAGCCGCAGGTAGGCCTCTGCGGCCGGCCGCGGGCGCAGCTGTGCGACCAGGGCGCGGAAGTGATCGGGAGCGCCGGGGTAGCCGCGCTCACGCACCATGGTGTAGAGCCGGGAGGCGCGTAGCGTGGGGTACTTGGTCAATGTCTCGACGATGAACGCCCGGTACGGGTCCACCATCGAGGGGCGCTGGGTGGCTTGTGCCACCGGCTCACCGGCTTGGGCCAGCACCCGCCTCACGGTGCCGTGATGGACCTTCAACTGCGCGGCAATGGTGCCGATTGGCCAATGTTCGCTGTGATGCAGCCGCAGGATCTCGGCCTCGAGCGCGCGCGCGATCATCGTGCCGGCCCATGCTCAGGGTCCGCCTCGCAGCGGGCCCAAGCGTGCGAAGACCGGCAGTGCGCGCCAACAGAAGCTGCAGCGGTGCGCAAGCACCACCATGCGATGGGCGTGCCAGCGAGCATGCACGCGGGTAGGAGCCGCACTGAGCCCCGTGCGCGGCCCGCTGTGCAGCTGTGGTGGCGGTTGAATCGGTGAACTGTCGGCATGGGTCCCCTCGGTGGTGGTCTGGGTTGAGGTCGGCGCCACTATGGGCGTCTCAGCGCTGGGGAGGCAACCCTGATGCGTCACTTTGTGTGCTTGGCGTTCACGCCACACGCTCTGCCGATGGGCATGCAGAGACGCTCCGCGCTGGCTCAACTGGTAGTGTTTGGCGGCGCGGCGCCTCGACTCGCGCCGGCAGATCTGCGCGCACTCACCCGCGCAGTAGATGTTGCCGTGGTCACAGTCGCGGCAGATGCGCACCTGCTCCGCACAGCGCCTGCAACTGTACAGCCGATAGGTCTTCTGGCTTGCCTCCATGCTCCGCACACGCAGCACTGGACAAAGCCGCGCATCACTGGCATAAAGGCAAGGCGAACGTGCGCCTATGCGCGCGAGCGTGTAGAAGGCCCGGGGTTCTTCCAGGAACTTGCCCGGGCCTTCGTTTATTCGGGCGTCTGGGAAACAGGATACCGCGAGCACGCGCCCTGCGGGCAAGCGCGGTATGCGAATCGGTCACACCGGGATTACAGTCTCGCTGGCTGAGTGCGCTTGAGTCAATCAGACGCTATCGTCAAACACGTCCAGATCAAACCCAAGAACCACGATGCGCGTGCGAAAAGCGCGGTGAACAATTCTGGGGGCGTCTCGCGCTAATCCTCAACCTACGGCGCGTTCTCAACCCGGTTTACAAGTCTGGCGAACGGGCGGTGGTCCCTGTGTAGCAGGTTCACAGGGGCCGGCTCGTTCTACGCATACTTACATCGGGGCTGGATCAACTCGCGGGCGCTCGTTGCGGTCG
>JBGPMS010000463.1:0-3113 GCA_041487115.1 Gammaproteobacteria bacterium | reverse complement strand
TGCCCCCCCGGCGAACACGATCTGGTAGACCTCGTCGAAGTAGTACTTGTTCACCAGCCCCTTGTACAACGGCTGGATACGCGCGGCGATCACGCCCGGGAGCTCCGGACGCACCAGGTAGAGGTACCAGGCGGCTGCGATGCCGCTCAAAGCGAGCCAGAAGGGCGTCGCGGTCAGCCCGTGCAGGATGAAGGCTGGCACCCCGTGAAACTCCTCGGCCAGTTGCGCCAGTACGGCGTGCGAGTCGAGCACGACGATCGAGTGGCCGAAGAAGTCGCCGAACAGCAGCGGCTCGATGTAGGCCCAGCCGGCATACATGGACGGGATCGCCAGCAGCACCAGCGGAACCGTCACCACCCAGGGCGACTCATGCGGGATGCCGCCCTGGCCGTGCGGGTCGTCCTGGCCGTGGCCATGGGCATGCCCTTGATGGTGTCCGTGTGCCCGGAAGCGCTCCGTACCATGGAAAGTCATGAACATCATGCGGAAGGTGTAAAGCGCGGTGACGAATACGCCGGACAGCACCGCGGCGTAGGCGATGCCCGCTCCCGGCGTGGTGGACAGGTGCACCGCCTCGATCAGGCTGTCCTTGGAGAAGAAGCCGGCGAAGGGCGGGATGCCGCACAGCGCCAGCGAGCCGATCAGCGCGGTCCAATAGGTGATCGGCATATACCTGCGCAAGCCGCCCATGCGGCGCATGTCCTGTTCGTGATGCAAGGCGATGATCACCGAGCCGGCGGCCAGGAACAGCAGGGCCTTGAAGAAGGCGTGCGTCACCAGGTGGAACATGCTGGCCGCGTAGGCCGAAGCCCCCAGGCCGACCGCCATGTAGCCGAGCTGGGACAGAGTCGAGTAGGCCACCACCCGCTTGATGTCGTTCTGGACGATGCCCAGCAGGCCCATGAAGAACGCCGTGATCGCACCGATCACGAGGATGACCGACAGCGCGGTGGTCGACAGCTCGAACAGCGGCGACATCCGTGCCACCATGAAGATCCCCGCGGTTACCATCGTGGCAGCGTGGATCAGGGCCGAAATGGGCGTCGGGCCTTCCATCGAATCCGGCAGCCATACGTGAAGCGGAAACTGCGCCGACTTGCCCATCGCACCGATGAACAGCAGGATGCAAACCACGGTCATCAGCGACCATGGGACGCCGGGGAAGATCTCGATGGTCTGTTTCGCCATCTCGCCCGCCTGGCCGAACACCGGACCGTAGTCGAGGCTGCCGGCATACATGAACACCAGTGCAATCCCCAACAAGAAGCCGAAATCGCCCACGCGGTTGACGAGAAACGCCTTGAGGCTGGCGAAGATGGCGGTGGGGCGCGTGTACCAGAAGCCGATAAGCAGATAGGAGACCAGGCCCACAGCCTCCCAGCCGAAGAACAGCTGGAGAAAGTTGTTGGCCATCACCAGCATCAGCATGGAGAAGGTGAACAGCGAGATATAGCTGAAGAAGCGGGTGTAGCCCGGGTCGTCGTGCATGTAGCCGATGGTGTAGACGTGCACCATCAACGACACGAACGTCACGACCAGCATCATGATTGCACTGAGCGGATCGATCAGAAAGCCGATCGGGAAGCTCGCGCCACCCCCGGTGCTGATCCAGGTGTAGACGGCGCCGTCGAACATGTGGCCCTCGCGCACGTCCTGGAACACCAGAAACGACGCGACCAGCGAAACCACCATCCCGGCAATGGTGACCCGGTGTGCACCGCGGCGACCGATCCACTCGCCGAACAAGCCGGCGACTATGGCGCCGATCAAGGGGGCCAGCGGGACAATGAGGTATAGGGCTTTCATTGGAATCACTAGCCTTTAAGGCTGTCCAGATCGTCCACGTTGATGGTATGCAGGTTGCGGAAGACGCACACCAGGATAGCCAGACCGATGGCAGACTCGGCGGCAGCCACCGTCAAGATGAAGAACACGAAGATCTGCCCGGCCACATCCTGCAGGTAGTGGGAGAAGGCGATGAAGTTCATGTTCACCGCCAGCAGGTTCAGCTCGATCGCCATCAGCAGGATGATGACGTTCTTGCGGTTGAGAAAGATGCCGACCACGCTGATGGCGAACAGAATGGCTCCCAGAACCAGATAGTGTGAAAGCGTGATCAAGCGCGGTCTCCGCCGGGAAGGTGACGGCTGACAAGCGACCGGTGACCGGGATGCCGGACCGCTTGGCCGTCACTCCTCATTTGTCACCCGTCACGCGCGTTTCGGAAGGCATCGACACGAGCCGCACCCGCCCTTCGCGCCGCGCCTGCACCTGACGCGCCGGATCCTGGTACTTGCTGTCCTTCCTGGCGCGCAGCGTCAGGGCAATGGCGGCGACGATCGCCACCAGCAGGATCACCGCGGCGATCTCGAACGGATACACGTAGTCGGTGTAGATCAATCGGCCCAATTCCTTGGTATTGCTGTAGCCCGCCGGTTTGGGCGAGGGCGTCGCGACAGCGAGCAGGCCGGCCTGCCGGCCGGCAAGGACGACCGCCATCTCCACTACCATGATGCCGGCCACCGTCAGCCCCGGCACGAGATAGTCCCAGTAGCCCTCCCGCAGCCGGTCGATGTTGATGTCCAGCATCATGATCACGAACAGGAACAACACCATGACCGCACCCACATAGACCAGGATCAGCGCGATCGCCAGGAACTCCGCCTCCAGCAGGATCCACAATCCGGACGCGGTGCCGAACGCGAGCACCAGGAACAACGCCGCGTGCACCGGGTTGCGCGCGGTGATGACCCGTAGCGCGGCGAACAGCAAAATCGCCGCGAAGACGTAGAAGACGAAGGTTTGGAACGTCATCGGCTAGCGGTAGCTCGCATCTGCCGCGCGGTCGCGGGCGATCTGCTCCTCGTAGCGGTCGCCCACCGCCAGCAGCATTTCCTTGGTATACAGCAGGTCGCCGCGCTTCTCGCCGTGGTACTCGAGGATGCGCGTCTCGACGATCGAGTCGACCGGGCAGGACTCCTCGCAGAAGCCGCAGAAGATGCACTTGGTGAGGTCGATGTCGTAGCGCGTGGTGCGGCGCGTGCCGTCGGCGCGTTGTTCGGACTCGATGGTGATGGCGAGCGCCGGACAGACCGCCTCGCACAGCTTGCAGG
>JBGPMS010000462.1:0-3132 GCA_041487115.1 Gammaproteobacteria bacterium | reverse complement strand
TACGCCACCGGCGACGAGGCTTTCGACGTGGTTCAAGCCTACGAGAGCGCGGTGGTGGGTGGCGCGCAGCTCGTGATCGGTCCGCTGACCCGCAGCGCAGTGACAGCGCTGGCCGGCACCCGGTTGGTGACCGTGCCAACGCTCGCGCTCAATGCCCCCGAGGTCGATACCTTGCTGCCACCTGAGCTGTACATCTTCGGGTTGCAGATCGAGAACGAGGCCAAGCAGGTGGCCCAGTTCGCGCACGAACAGGGTCGCCACAACGCCACCGTGGTGGTGAGCGAGTCGAGCTTCTCGCGCCGGCTGGCGCAGGCCTTCGCCGACGAGTTCGTCCGGCGCGGCGGCACCATCCAGGACCAGTTCCAATACACCAGCGATTCGCCCAGCTTGATGAAGCTGCGCGACTCGATCGCGAGCGGGGTGAGCGACGCGATCTTCCTCGCTCTCGATGCCCCCCGCGCCAAGCTTCTTCGCTCCTATCTAGGCAACTCGGTGTCCATCTATGCCACCTCGCTGGTTCACACCGCTGCGGAGCCGCTCGCCAACTTCGAGCTGAATGGCGTGTACTTCATCGACATGCCCTGGCTGCTCGCGCCCGACCATCCGGCCGTGATGTCCTATGCGCGCCAGGACCAGGCCGGGCTCGAGTTTCAGCGCTTCTATGCGCTGGGGATCGATGCCTACCGGATCGCGCAGGATTTGCTCAGACCGAACGCGAACCAGCGGCCGCTGGACGGCGTCACGGGATACATCACGCTGGAACGCGACCACCGCTACCTGCGCGAGCTGGTTCCGGCCCAGTTCACCCAGGGCGACACGCGTGTCCTGGCCGGGCCGGTCTCAGGGTCTCCGCGCTAGACCGCCGGCCCAGTGCATGAATCCCGACGGCGCACAGGCGGAGGAGCAGGCCCTGCGCTTCCTCCTGAGCCAGGGGCTCAAGCTCAAGCAGCGCAACTACACCTGCCGCCTGGGCGAGATCGACCTGATCCTGCTCGACGGCCAGACCGTGGTATTTGCCGAAGTGCGCATGCGGCGCAGCAGCTCTTTCGGCGGGGCGGCCGAGAGCATCACTTCGCGCAAGCGCGCCAGCCTGCTCGCCGCCGCGCGTCACTATCTCGCCGGTCGGCGTGAAATGCCTGCATGCCGTTTCGACGCCGTGTTGATCGAGGGCGATGGCCCGCCGCTATGGATCAAGGACGCCTTCGGAGAGTAAACGTGCACGCTGTCGTCGTGCAACGACTCGGCAAGCCGGACATTCGTGCAATAATTCCAGCCGTCAGCAACCCGAGCCAACAAGATGGATCTCAGCAAGCGCATCGCGCAGCACTTCTCCGACAGCGCCCAGCTCAAGCTGGAAGCGGGAAAGATTCTGACCGAGCCGCTGCGGCTAGGCGCCGAGCGGATGGTCCAGTGCCTGGTGAACGAGGGGAAGATCCTGGCCTGCGGCAACGGCGGCTCGGCGGCCGACGCACAGCATTTCAGCGCCGAGCTGCTCAACCGGTTCGAGATGGAGCGCCCGGCGCTGCCTGCCGTTGCCTTGACCACGGACTCGTCCACCATCACCTCGATCGCCAACGACTACGACTTCGACCAGGTGTTCGCCAAGCAGGTGCGCGCCCTGGGCCAGCCCGACGATGTCCTGCTCGCCATCTCGACGAGCGGAAACTCGCGCAACGTGGTCGAAGCGATCCACGCTGCGCACGAGCGCCAGATGGCGGTCATCGCGCTGACCGGCAGGAACGGCGGGACGATGGCGGAACTGCTGGGCGAGGACGATGTCCACATCTGCGTGCCGCACACCCGGACGGCCCGTATCCAGGAGGTGCATCTGCTGTGCCTGCATTGCCTGTGCGATGCTATCGATTGTCTGCTGTTAGGGGTGGAATAGACATGACGAAACGAGAACTGTTGTTGGTCTCCCTGGTGCTGCTCACGCCCGCGCTGCACGGCTGCTTTCCTGCGATCGTCGCCGGCGGCGGGGCTGCCGTGCTGATGGCGGAGGATCGCCGCAGCAGCGGAACCTACATCGACGACCAGAGCATCGAGTTGAAGGCCAGCCGTCGCATCTCGGAAAGATACGACGACAAGATCCATTTGGACGTGACCAGCTTCAACCGCTTCGTGTTGCTGGTCGGGGAGGCGCCGGACCAGGCCACCAAGGACGACATCGGCGTCCTCGCGCTGGGCGTGGAGAATGTCCGCAACGTCCAGAACGAGATCTTCATCGGGCCCAATACCTCGGGCAGCACCCACGCCAACGACGCGTACATCACGAGCAAAGTGAAGGCGCGCTTCGTGAGCGAGAACAAGTTCCAGCCCAACCACGTCAAGGTCGTGACCGAGAACGGGGTGGTTTATCTCATGGGCCTGGTGAAGCACAAGGAAGGCGACGACGCGGCGGACATCGCCAGCAGCACTGGCGGCGCGCAGCGGGTGGTGAAGGTGTTCGAGTATATCGACTAGGCGTGAAGAGTGAAGGGTGAAGAGTGAAGGGTGAAAGCGGGACGGCCAATATCCTCCGTTCGCGCTGAGCGTGTTTCGACTCTGCTGCGCGACGCTGAACACGAACGGTGCGGGAGCTGCCGAGTCGAAGCGTCCGGATGAAGCGTTGTGCGAGGAATGGCTCGGACCCTTCGACTCCGTGGCTGACGCCACTACGCTCAGGGCGAACGGAGCACATCGCCCCCCACCCTTCACCCCTTCCACCCGTACAACTCCCCGAACGTTTAGCCGGCGCGGCGCCGCAGCCAGCGGAAGCAGGCGCCGAGGAACGGAATCTTCTGATACAACTCCTCGGCCGTGTCCCAATAGTCGCGATGCCAGCTTATCTTGCCGTCGGCCCCGAACCGCAGATGACTCACGCCGCGGACGGACTCGGATTTCGCGCGGCCTCGCAAGCGGAACTCGAGCTCCCAGATCAGGAAGGCGTCGCTGCCTTCGCAGACAGTCTGCTGGACCTTGAAGCGCGGGGCGTCGAGTTGCTCGTACATGCGGTCGAAGATGGCCTGGATATCTTCCACGCGACGCACTTCGTTGAAGGGATCCTTGAAGTACGCGTCGGGGGCGTAGTACTGGGGCAGCCGCGTTACACTCTCGCGCGTGAGCGTCTCGAAGTATTGAACCACGCGATCG
>JBGPMS010000461.1:0-3145 GCA_041487115.1 Gammaproteobacteria bacterium | reverse complement strand
GCGATTCGAACGCCTGACTGCCTACAAAATCAGCGATCGATTTGCCGTGGAATCACTGATCGGATTGCCGTGGAATCAGTGATCGAATTGGCGTGGAATCGGTGATCGATTTGCCGTGGAATCAGTGATCGGAATGGCGTGGAATACGCACTCAGCGGCACCGCCTCTAACCAGTGCCCAGATTCATCCTGTCGAGCGCGACGGAGACGATCTGTGCACTGGAAGAAGGTTCTTACGCTTCGGTGAGCAGCGGGGCGCAGATGGGACCGCCTTTGTAGCTCATCCGTTACTCGGCCTTCCTGGGCTCAAACGCGGCCATGGTCAGGCATTTCTGGCCAAAACGTGGATGCCACGCATGGGCCAAACCTTCGCGTTTCTCGCCTTCGATGGCATACATGACGTTCACCGACAGGCTGCCTACCTCATAGAACCACGTGGCGAAAGCGCATTGCTTTTCTAACATCGCGACGTGAACATCCGAGCCTCCGATCATCTCCGGCAAAGCGTCGTACTGAGGAGTCGACCCGAACGCCAGATACAAATTGGGATGCGACCGTCCCTCGAGAATCGCTCTTGCGAACGGACCAATATCGATCGGGATACCACCTTCGACGATCTGACATCCGAAGGCTTTGACGAAATACAGATGCACGTTGCGGAGCGCGCCTCTCGTGTCGTAGGGGAATATTTTGTTACACCGAACGCTGTCGCCTGGCGCAATACATGGGCGCCGTGAGCGTAAGGTTTCGGAGAAAACTGCCCAGGCACGATCGTGAGGCTGCGTTCTCGCGGTATTACATTCTATGCAAATGCGATGGCTGAACTTCAGCACATCTGCTTTCAGGCTGCCCACTTTGAAGTTCCTGCGCTTCGCGGTGTGGAAATACAATGGATCGGCCTGCGTCGGCTTGCCAAAGATTGAGCGCAGATCCGACGCCTTAGCGCGGTGTTCGCGCGTCTCTCCCGCGCCCTTTCCGCACATCCAACAGAGAGGTGCTGGTATTGGCGTGCTCATCTGTGTCAGCGCTCCCGCCCAATAGCCTTGAACTTCGAAACACCCAGGGTTCTACGTTCGTTGCGGGGCCTCGAACCGGGACGGTAAGCACCACAATGACAGCGTCGTGGTCGGCGTCGTAGATCTCCACCGCCTCGAAGTCGACGTCAAACAGTACCATTAGCCCGAAGTTCCCGCCGCCGCGTAGTCACGAGGCGCATCTAAGTATTCTGTCGCTGCTAAGAAATCGGGGGGCAGGTTGCCTTTTTCAGAACTCCGTTTGTAGTCACTAAATATCTTGAACATGGACAGCATTTCGCCTATATTATCCACCTATGCCAGGCCGTACCGGAACTGCTCACGTCGTCACGACGACGCGCAAGTACAAGGATCAAGTCTACCGTACGCATTTGCTGCGGCGCAGTTACCGCGAAGGCGGCCTCGTCAAGAACGAGACGTTGGGCAATCTGTCTCACCTGCCCGATGCCCTGATCGAGATCATCCGTCGCTCGCTGCAGGGCGAGAGCTTCGTGCCGTTGGGGCAAGCCTTCGAGGTCGTGCGCTCGCGCGCGCATGGGGCTGCGCGGGCCGTCGCACTGACCCTGCAGCGCCTGGACTTCGCTTCGCTGGTCGCCTCCAAGCCCTGCCCTGAACGCGACCGGGTGCTGGCGCTGGTGGCCGCGCGCATCGTGGCGCCTTCACCGAAGCTGGCCACCACGCGCTGGTGGCACACGACGACGCTGGCCGAGGACTTCGGCGTGGCCGGTTGCGACGAGGACGACCTGTACGCGGCGATGGACTGGCTGCTGGCGCGCCAGGACCCGATCCAGAAGAAGCTCGCCGCGCGTCACCTGAGCGAGGGCGCTCTGGTGCTCTACGACCTGTCGTCGAGCTACTTCGAGGGCAGCTGCTGTCCGCTGGCCAAGCTCGGCTACAGCCGCGACGGCAAGAAGGGCCTGCTGCAGGTCAACTACGGCTTGCTCACCGATGTGCGCGGCTGCCCGGTGGCGGTGTCGGTGCACGAGGGCAATGTCGCCGATAGCCAGACCTTGATGCCCGAGATCACGCGTCTGCGCGAGGCGTTCGGCATCGAGCAGTTGGTCATGGTGGGCGACCGCGGCATGATCTCGAACAAGGCCATCGACGAGATGCGCGATGCCGATGGCATCGGCTGGATCACCGCGCTCAAGAGCGCCTCCATCCGTGCGCTCGTCGAGCAGGGCCATCTGCAGCTGGGCTTGTTCGACGAGCGCAACCTGGTCGAGCTGAGTTCGCCAGACTACCCCGGCGAGCGGCTGGTGGCGTGCCGCAATCCGGAACTCGCCAAGCTGCGTGCGCACAAGCGCGAGGAGCTGCTGGCGGCCACCGAGCGCAACCTCGACAAGATCAAGGCCCGGGTGGATGCGGGCAAGCTTGCCGGCCAGGACGAGATCGGCTTGCGGGTAGGCAAGCTCGTCAACCAGTACAAGGTGGCCAAGCACTTCGAACTGGCCATCGGCGAGCGCGCGTTCACCTTCGCGCGCAAGCGCGACAACATCGCCGCCGAAGCGGCACTGGACGGCGTCTACATCATCCGCACCTCGGTCGGCGCGGCCCAGATGGATGCGCCCGATTGCGTGCGCCATTACAAGGCGCTGGCCAACGTCGAGCGCGCGTTCCGCTCGCTCAAGACCATCGACCTGAAGGTGCGCCCGATCCACCACCGCACAGCCGATCGGGTGCGTGCGCACATCTTGCTGTGCATGCTCGCCTACTACGTCGAGTGGCACATGCGCGAGGCTTGGCGCGAGCTGATGTTCGCCGACGCCGACCAGCGCACCAAGGCCACGCGTGACCCCGTGGCGCCAGCCAGGCGCTCCAAGGCTGCGCTGGCCAAGGCGGCCCGCCACACGCTGGACGACGGCACGCCCGCGCACAGCTTCTCGACCCTGCTGGGCGAACTGGCCACCATCGTGCGCAACACCTGCCGCACGCCGCACGCCGGACCCGATGCGCCGACCTTCGAGGTCCTCACCACGCCCAACCCGGAGCAACAGCGCGCCTTCGAGCTGCTCCAGCGAATCCGGCTGTAGACAGAAACCCGAACCCCGATCTCACCCCAAGTGCTTGTCGTGCACGGACAAACTCGCTCAGCGCCTGGAGGAACTTCGG
>JBGPMS010000460.1:0-3164 GCA_041487115.1 Gammaproteobacteria bacterium | reverse complement strand
GGGATTATTGAGCCGCGTCGCCCCGATGCGAGCCGGGGAATGGCCGGCCGTACTGTGGTCCTTCGCCTATTTCTTCTGCCTGCTGTGCGGTTACTACGTAGTGCGCCCGGTGCGAGACGAGATGGGCATCCAGGCCGGCGTGGGCAATCTGCCCTGGCTGTTCACCGCGACATTCTTCGCCATGCTGGCCGCGACCCCGGTGTTCGGCTGGGTGTCATCGCGCTTCCCGCGCCGGCAATTCCTGCCCTGGGTCTATTTGTTTTTCGTTGCCAACCTCCTGCTGTTCTACCTGCTGTTTCGCGAGAAGGCGGCGCTGGAGCTTACGACCAAGGCATTTTTCGTCTGGGTCAGCGTGTTCAACCTGTTCGTGGTGTCGGTGTTCTGGAGCTTCATGGCCGACCTTTATGACACCGGTCAGGCGCGGCGGCTGTACGGCGTCATCGCGGCCGGGGGGAGCCTTGGCGCGATCGCCGGGCCGACGCTGACGACCACGCTGGCAATTCCGCTCGGACCGGTGAACCTGCTGCTGGTTTCGGGCGGCTTTCTGCTGGGGGCGATCTACTTCATCCGCCGCCTGGGGAATTGGTCGCTGGCGCACGCGACGCCGGGCCAGCTTCGGCAAGGGGATACGCCGATCGGCGGCGGCGTGCTGGATGGGATCAAGCTGGTCGCGGGCTCGCCCTACCTGCTGGGTATCTGCCTCTACGTCGCGCTCTACAGCATCCTGTCCACCTTTCTCTACTTCCAGCAGCAACAGATCGTGAAGGCGACCATCGCCTCGTCGGAGCAACGCACGGCGCTGTTCGCGGCCGTGGATCTGGCGGTGAACTCGCTCACCCTCGGCCTGCAGGTGTTCGTGTTCAGCCGCTTCCTCCGTCGCTTCGGCCTGGGTGCCGGGCTGGTGCTGGTTCCAGTGTTGTCGGTGGCGGGTTTCGTGGCGCTCGGGTTTGCCCCCATACTGACGGTCCTGATCGCTTTCGGCGTAGCGCGCCGTGCCGGCGAATTCGCGATCGCCAAACCGACCCGCGAAACCCTGTTCAACGCGCTCTCTCCGCACGTAAAGTACAAGGCGAAGAATTTCATGGACACGGCGGTCTATCGCGCCGGCGACATGGCCAGCGGCTGGATCTTCACCGGACTGCAGTCTGCCGGGTTGGCGCTGGCGGGCATCTCGTTCCTCTCCGCACCGCTGGCCGCGGTCTGGGCGGGAATCGGTTTGTGGCTCGCGCGCCGGCATCGGCTGATCGCGGCAAGCAGCGCTGAGCTCGCCGCGTCGGGTACCGCTCCAACCACGCAGGAGAGAAACGGATGATCGGAGGACGCGGAATGACCACACGCAGGACCATCTTGAAGGGGATGGCTGGCGCCAGCGCGTGGCTGGCTATGGCCGCGTCGCAGGCTCAGCCGGCCGGCGCACCGGGCAATGTCATCAAACGGGCGATCCCCCGGAGCGGCGAGCAACTGCCCGTCATTGGCCTGGGCACCTACGATGCGTTCGACGTGGGCGGCGAGTCGGATCGCGCGTCGCTGCGAGAGGTGCTCAAGGCTCTGGTGGATATGGGCGGCAGCCTCGTCGACAGCTCGCCGATGTACGGCCGCGCGGAAGCGGTGGTCGGAGACCTCACCGCCGAGCTGGGGTTACGACGATCGTTGTTCCTAGCCACCAAGGTGTGGACCAGCGGGCGCGAGGCGGGCATCCGACAGATGCAGGATTCGTTTCGGCTGATGCGGACCCAGACCATGGATCTGATGCAGATCCACAACCTGGTGGACTGGAAGACGCACACCGCGACGCTGAAGGAGTGGAAGAAGCAGGGCCGCGTGCGCTACATCGGCATCACGCATTATCACGAGGGCGCCTACGACGATCTGGAGCGGTTGATCCAGACTCGGGATTACGACTTCGTGCAGTTGAACTACAGCATCGCCGAGCGGGAAGCCGAGCGCAGCGTGCTGCCGCTGGCGCAGGAGATGGGCGTCGCCGTCATAGCCAACCGGCCGTTCGCCAAGGCCAACTTGTTCGCGCGCGTGCGCGGCAAAGAGGTGCCGGAGTGGGCCCAGGAATTCGATTGCAGCTCGTGGGCGCAGTTCTTCCTCAAGTACATCGTGTCCCACCCCGCGCTCACTTGCGCCATTCCCGCCACCAGCAAGCCGAAGCACCTATCCGACAATATGGGTGCGGCATACGGCCGCCTGCCCGACGAGAAGACCCGCCGGCGCATGGCCGATTTCATCGACCGGCCCTAGATCAATCCCCGCGCGCTGAGGTTGCGCATCAGTTCGACCACGCCGAAGCTCCACGGCGCGATCTTGTCGCAATGGTTGATGCGGTTGGACAGTGCACCGAGCGAAGGTGAGCGTACGGTCACCACGTCGCCGAGCTTGTGGGTAAAGCCGTGCCCCGGCTCGTCGCGATCCTGCAAGGGAGCGAAGGCCGTGCCGAGGAACAGCACCAGCCCGTCCGGATACTGATGGTTGCGATTCAGCGCCTGCGACGCCAGATCGAGCGGGTCGCGGCTGATCTGCGTCAGGCTGTATTTTCCTTCGAGCCGGAAGCCGTCCGTGCCCGCGACCTCCACCTCGACCTGTGTCCGGCGCAGATCTTCCACGGTAAAGTCCCGGTCCAGCAAGCGGATGAATGGCCCGAGCGCGCAACTCGCGTTGTTGTCCTTGGCGCGACCGAGCAGCAACGCGCTGCGCCCCTCGTAGTCGCGCAGGTTCACGTCGTTGCCCAGCATCGCGCCCACGACGTTGCCGCCGTGGTTGATCGCCAGGACCACTTCGGGCTCGGGATTGTTCCACGACGACGTGCTGAGCACGCCGATCTCGGCACCGGTTCCCACCGCCGACATCGGCTGCGCCTTGTTGAACACCTCGGCATCGGGGCCGATGCCCACTTCGAGGTACTGCGACCACATGTCGCGCTTGATCAGGGAGTCCTTCAGGCGCATGGCCGCGGGCGAACCAGGCTTGATGGCGCGCAATTCACCGCCAATTTCCTCGCCGAGACTCTTGCGGATGGCCTCGGCACCAGCGGGATCGCCCTTGGCTTTCTCCTCGATCACGCGCTCGAGCATGCTGGCGATGAAGGTCACTCCGCAAGCACGCACCGCTTGCAGATCGACAGGTGAAAGAAAGTACGGGCGATTCGGGTCGCGCCGGTC
>JBGPMS010000459.1:0-3171 GCA_041487115.1 Gammaproteobacteria bacterium | reverse complement strand
TCAATCTGTACGACCACAACTTCATCCGCGCCGCGGTGGCCATTCCCGAGGTGCGCGTGGCCGATCCCGCCTTCAACGCCACGCAGATCGTCGCGCTCATGAACCAGGCAGCGGGGCAGCACGCCGTGCTCGCGGTGTTCCCCGAGCTCGGGCTCTCGGCCTATTCCTGCGAGGATCTGTTCCACCAGCAGGCCCTGCTGGACGGCTCCCAGGCGGCACTGAAGCAGGTGCTGGAGGCTACGCGGCACCTGCCGCTGGTGGCTGTGGTCGGCCTGCCTCTGCAGGTCGATGCATTGCTGTACAACTGCGCGGCCGTGATCTCGGCGGGCAAGATCCTCGGGCTGGCCCCGAAGACCTACCTGCCCAACTATCGCGAGTACTACGAGCTGCGCCAGTTCACGCCCGGGGACTTCTGCGCGCGCGAGGCCATCGACCTGTGTGGCCAGACCGGCGTCCCGTTCGGCACGCGCCTGTTGTTCCAGGCCGAGGACCAGCCGCTGTTCAGCTTCTTCGTGGAGATCTGCGAGGACCTGTGGACACCGATCCCGCCGTCCTCGCAGGCGGCGCTCGCCGGGGCCACGGTGCTCATCAACCTGTCCGCGTCCAACATTACCGTGGGCAAGGACGAGTACCGCCGCCAGCTCGTATCCAACCAGTCGGGCCGTTGCGTCGCAGCCTATCTGTACTGCGCGGCGGGCTACGGCGAGTCCACCACGGATCTCGCCTGGGATGGCCACGGCATGATCTACGAGAACGGCTCGCGCGTGGCCGAAACCGAACGGTTCGTCTACCAGTCTCATCTTGTCACCGGCGACGTCGATCTGGACCGCATCGCCCAGGACCGCATGCGCACCAACAGCTTCGGCCAGTCGGCCGCGCGCCACGCGGATGTGGTGGTGTCCTTCCGCAGCATTCGCTTTCCGCTGCCGCTGCCGCAGGATGCGCAGTTGCCGCTGGAGCGCAGCTATGAGCGCTTCCCTTATGTGCCCGACAATCCGGCAACGCGTGACGAGCGCTGCCACGAGGTGTACGAGATCCAGGTGCAGGGCCTGGTCAAGCGGCTGAGGGCGATGAGCTCCAACAAGGTCGTGATCGGGATTTCCGGTGGGCTGGATTCCACGCAAGCGCTGATCGTGTGCGCGCGCGCCATGGACGTGATGGGGCTGCCGCGGTCCAACATCCTCGCCTACACCATGCCGGGCTTCGCCACCAGCGAGCGTACGCTGGACCAGTCGCGACGCCTGATGAGCGCGGTGGGCACGACCGCCAACGAGGTGGACATCCGGCCGAGCTGCATCCAGATGTTCAAGGACATCGGCCATCCTTTCGCGGACGGCAAGCCGGTCTACGACGTCACGTTCGAGAACGTGCAGGCGGGCGAGCGCACGAGCCATCTGTTCCGGCTGGCCAACGTGCACAACGCGCCGGTAGTGGGTACCAGCGACCTCTCCGAGTTGGCGTTGGGCTGGTGCACCTACGGCGTAGGCGATCACATGGCCCACTACCATGTGAATGCGAGCGTGCCCAAGACGCTGATCCAGTATCTGATCCGCTATGTGGCGCGCACCAACCAACTGGGGCTGGAAGTGAGCGCTGTGCTGCATGACGTGCTCGCCACGCCCATCTCACCCGAGCTGGTTCCGGGCAAGAGCGAAGTCGAACCTGGGCAGAGCACGGAGGCGGTGGTGGGCCCCTACGAGCTGCAGGATTTCACCCTCTACTACATCCTGCGTTTCGGCTATTTGCCGGCCAAGGTCGCATTCATGGCCTGGTGCACCTGGCGCGACCGGCGGGTGGGCAACTGGCCCGACATCCCCGAGGACCACCGCAACCAGTACGCGATCGGCGATATCAAGAAGTGGCTCGCGGTGTTCGTGCGCCGCTTCTTCCAGTTCGCCCAGTACAAGCGCAGTGCGATCCCGAACGCGCCCAAGGTGGGCTCCGGCGGTTCGCTTTCGCCGCGCAGCGACTATCGCGCGCCCAGCGATAGCGAGGCGACAGTATGGCTCGCCGACGTCGCGCGCATTCCCGACCGAGCGCCGTGAGGGATTAGCGCGCTCCCATGCTGACCTTGCCTTACGACATGGCGGGGCGAGGGATGGGCTTGGCTACCCCCAGTTGATGCTCTCGCTCCCGACTCGACTCTGCGTTCCACCCATACAGCGCTCGGCGATCGGATGCGCAATCTGTATGCCGGGTGCCAGTCCTGCCGCCTTAGCATGGAATCATGCAGCAACCGCGACGTCGCCCAGCCGCCGAAGAGCTGCAGGGCATGCTCGCCCGGCGCTTGGTCGCGGGAGCGCCACGGTATCCGGCTGCCGTATCGTCTGCGGCCGCACGTGCATGCATGACCGATTCCGGCGATCGATCTAGACTATGCCCGATGTGGATAGGGCGCGGGCGGCTGAACAGGAGAAGCTTGCCATGAACGAGTCGCGATCTCGAAGTTTGAGCCGCCTCGCTTGACAGGAGAGGGTAATCGCTGAGGAGACGAGCAATGAACGACTCGCGGATTAGTGGGCTGAGCCGGCGGGATTTCCTCGCTGGGGCGTCGGCAGTTGGAGCCGCTGCTTTACTGTGCGTACCGGGACGCTCGTTTGCCGGGCCCCCGCCCGAAACCACGAGGATTCGGCTGGTTCACACGCCGGTCGTGTGCTTCGCGCCGGTTTTTCTGGCGGAAGAGCTCCTGCGCCTGGAGGGCTTTTCGGAGGTCGAGTACGTCAAGCCTGGCAACGATGGAAACATCGCCACGTTGACCTCTGGCCGGGCGGACTTCGCCATGATGGGTGTAACCGCCGTGATGCTCCCGATCGACACCGGTCAGCCGATAACGGTTCTCGCCGGTGTGCATTCCGGCTGCTGGGAACTGGTCGGGAACGACCGGGTGCATACGGTCCGCGACCTGAAGGGCGCGACAGTCGCCGTAACCGACATCGGTGGGCTGGATCATGTCTTCATCTCCAGCATCATGGCCTACGTCGGCATGGATCCCAAGGTCGACGTCAACTGGGTTACGACGCAGCATATCGGCGAATCGATGCGGAAATTTCATCTTCAGTTCCTCGAGCCGCGCGAAAATTTTCGGGAGATTGGAATATTTTGAGGGCGAAAATTCTTTCAGCCGCTCTACATATTCCTCCTTTGAAAGCTGCTCGTTGAAAAAGCAGTGGG
>JBGPMS010000458.1:0-3176 GCA_041487115.1 Gammaproteobacteria bacterium | reverse complement strand
CTCCTTGATGAACCGGTCGCGGTTCCAGGAAAAGTACGCCGCCACCAGCGCCAGGGCATCGGCGACCTTGCGGAGGCCGCGCTTGGCGTATTCGTGCATCACGTGGATCTGGAAGTTGCGCTCGCCGTAGTGGCGCTCCAGCGACGCATAGTCCTCTTTCAGGAATCGGCTCCCGCCTTCGCGATCCAGCACCTTCAACGTCATCGCCGAGCGGAACACCGTGCGCCCCTTGTCCAGGATTAAGACCTCGGTGTCGTGCAGATAGAGCAGCGCGTGCTCCAGTGCCGCGGCGGGATCGCGAAGCTGGGCCGACATCTCCAGATCGTCTGTCAGGGCTTTCAATAGTTCGCCCGCTTTGCATTCGACGATAGCGTCGGCGCTGCGGACGCCTTCGGGTACTTTGTCCAGGAGGGCGCGTAAGAGCACATGCGCCGCGGCGCGACGCCGTTCGGTGATTTCGCGGATCTCCGACCACGGCCGCTGCACGCGCACCCGCAGCTCGCTGGAACCCGCCTTCCGCAGGGTGAGGATGGCGCGCTTCGAGTTGCCGGCGCCAAAGCTCTGCGCCATCGCGCGCAGCAGATCGAGCAGGCGCTCGGGCACGATGCTTTCCGGCGGCAACGTGCCGTGGAGCCGCTCTCTTACGCCTTCGCACAGCGGACGCAGCGAGACGACCTGGTATGAGGAGCCGTCGGCGTTCGGCGCACTCTCTGCCATGACCTCGACCAGGGCACGTTCCATATGGCCGATCCTGGCCAACCGCGCATCCGAGGGGTCGGTGACGCCCTTGCGAAGTACAACGCGCAGGCCCAGATCGTTGGCCAGCAGCCCGAGTGTCTCGAGGTTGTGCAGGGTGCGAAAGCACTCGTCCGCCGGTATGCCGGCCGCAGCCATGATCTGGTCGGTTGTGATGCCATCCGACGCACTCGTATCCATGACGAGCCGGAGCACCGCACGGTAGCGTTCGCGCGTTTCGTCCGACAGATCCGCGCTCAGGAGTTTCGCTTCGGCCTCCTGGAGGGAAGCGACTTGCAGGCTGGCGGAGAACACGCGGGTCTGATTCTCCTCGCGCCGGACCAGCCGCGCCCGCTCGAGCCAGGCGATGGCAGTCCTGACTTTGGTCTCGGCGTCCCGGTCGTCGACATCGAAGCCGATTTCGTCCTCTTCGCCGAGGAGGAGCTCGCGCGCCGTGACCACGATGACGTCCTCGCCCAGCCGACTCTTGCGCTTGCGGATGGCCTTGAGCACGCCGACGAAGTCGCGATGCGTCAGCCGCGAGCGTGCCGACAAGGCGAACTGGGTTTCCACGTCCTCCTCGTCGTACAGCAGCACGCAGCGTGCACGGGCACTGTCCCGCCCGGCGCGTCCCGCCTCCTGGAGATAGTTCTCGAGGGAGCCGGGGATATCGGCGTGCACCACGAGACGAACATCTGGCTTGTCGATACCCATCCCGAATGCGTTGGTCGCCACGATGACTCTTAGCGAGCCCGAGACGAAGCTCTGCTGGATCTCGCGCTTGGTGTCCGGCTCCAGACCAGCATGAAAATGGGCGCAGGCCCACCCGCTCGTGGCGATCAGCTCGGCCAGGGTCTCGGCGTTCTTTCGGGTCGCAGCGAAGATGACGGCCCCGCCGGAGTTTTCCGGCAGGGCTTCACGCAGCAGTTCGATCACGCGGCCGGCCTTCTCCGCGCGCGTGACGGGTATCACCTCGTAGTCGAGATTGAGCCGCGCATGTCCGCCGGCATACAGAGTGAGGTCGATGCCAAGCTCGGCTTTGAAGTGCTGCTGCAGATCCGCAATCACGTCCAGCTTGGCCGTGGCCGTGAAGCAGGCGACCGACGGCAGCCGATCGCCATAGCGTTCGCGGATGAACGTCGCGACGTACAGGTAATCCGTCCGAAAATCGTGCCCCCACCGCGATAAACAGTGCGCCTCGTCGAAGACCCAGGCAGCGATCTCACGCCACTGGATCGCGTCGACAAAGGATTTGTTGCGGAACTGCTCCGGCGACACCAGAACGATGCCGGCGTCACCCATTCGGATTTTATCGAGGACGCTACGGCGCTCGGGTGGGGTGAGCAGCCCGTTGAGAGCGATCGCGCAATAGATGCCGCGCTTGACCAGATTGTCGACCTGGTCCTTCATCAGCGACTGCAGCGGCGACACCACCACCGTTAGCTTGCCGGTGCGCCAGTAGTGGGCCAGCGCCGGAAGCTGGTAGCAAAGCGACTTGCCTGCTCCTGTCGGGAGGATCGCCAGCAGGTTCTCGCCTCGGAGCCCGGCCACGGTCACATCCCTCTGCAGCGAGCCGCCGGTATCGTTCTGCGGCTGAGACCTGAATTCGCTCAGACTGAAGTACTGGCTGAGCTGCGCTTCGGGGTTGTGGGTCGTCTCGCAGTACGCGCAATCGGCCGCGTCGCACGGCGTATCGCGCAGCTCACGAATCAGACGTGTCGTGCCGGGAAAGGTATGGACCACCCAGCGCGGCAGCACAGAGTTCCCCCCCGCAACGCGCAGCCACGCCACGAGATAGGAGAGCGAATACTGGAGCGACGGCGTGGGCAGGTCGTTAGCGACCAGGCTTCGCAGGCGCGTCGCGCAGACTTTCTCTTCGATGGCCTTGACAAGGTGAACCGCCGCTTCGGCTGCCGTGGGCCGCACTGCACGACGGACCATCATGAACAGTGAGGCCACACCTCCGAGACCGCCACCACCAAGTAGATAGTGGAACAACGCCACGTCATGGGGATGAGTGGTCTGCAGCGACTGGAACGCCGCCAGCTCTTGCTGGAACAGCTCGAGGGCCAGCTCGGCATCCCGCATCGGGTGATTGCGGGCATCGCTGACGAGCTTGTAGTCCTTGAGCAGCCGGTGGTAGGGGTTTTCGGGGAAAGCGAGGGGTGAGAGCTCGAGCGTGTCGACGACCGGGAGTTGCGCGAGGCTGAGGCCAGGATACAGTTGGGCGAGCACCGGGAGATCGTGCCGGCGCACGTTGTGGCCGAGGACGAAGTCCGATCCTTCGGCCAGGCATTCAAGGGCGACACGGACGTCCTCGGGACGAAACTGGCCTTGAAAGAGAGCGCTCTGGGCGGAGTCTGACCGAAACGCGGCGACCTTGTGCAGGACGGCTTCGCCCGTTGCCGGCGTCTCGATGTCGATGCACACGCATCGCAGTT
>JBGPMS010000457.1:0-3186 GCA_041487115.1 Gammaproteobacteria bacterium | reverse complement strand
CGCCCATCTCGCCTTCGATCTCGGCCTTGGGCGTCAAGGCGGCAACTGAGTCGATCACCACCACGTCCACCGAGCCGGACCGCACCAGCATGTCGGCGATCTCCAGCGCCTGCTCGCCGTTGTCCGGCTGCGAAATGAGCAGTTCCTCCACCTTCACACCCACCTTGCGCGCGTACTGGGCATCGAGCGCATGCTCGGCATCGATGAAGGCGGCGGTGCCGCCCTGCTTCTGCATCTGGGCGATCACCGACAGCGTGAGCGTGGTCTTGCCCGATGATTCCGGACCGTAGATCTCCACCACCCGGCCGCGCGGCAGCCCGCCGACCCCGAGCGCGATGTCCAGTCCGAGCGAGCCGGTCGACACCACCTGGATGTCCTGCGACACCTCGTGCTCGCCCAGGCGCATGATGGAACCCTTCCCGAACTGCTTTTCGATCTGGGACAAGGCCGCCTGCAGGGCTTTGCGCTTGTTGTCGTCCATGATATTGGCGATTTCCTTTTCGATGACCATCGTATTCTCCCATAAAGAACGTCGAATGGCGGACCCGGCCGGACGCTGGGTTCGGCGCGTGAGGGACGCGAAGCCGATCTTCGAGCCTGGCGGGCTCAGTGGATGAGCCAGGCCGCGGCGTGGCCCGCCGAACCGGTTTCCTGCGCGAGGGGCATCAAGGCACCGCACCCCGCGCCGATATAGCTCCATGCTCAACAAGCCAGCGCCAACCCGCATCGGCGGCCGTTTCCAGGTAATGGGCACCCTGGGAAACGGAGGGCAGGGGGAGGTCTATCTGGCCGAAGACATCCAGCTCAAGCGGCGTGTCGCGATCAAGACGCTGACCTTGAAGTCGGTACAGTCCAGCCAGCGGGAGTCGAAGGTCAAGGCGCTGCTGGACGAGGCGCTGATCGTCGGGCAGCTCGCCCATCCCAACATCGTGACCCTCTACGATGCCGGGCTGGAGGGCGAGATGCCCTGGCTGGTGTTCGAGTACGTAGAGGGCAAGCCTCTGTCGGTATTGATCAAAGAGGCCGGACGGCTGCCTGTCGCGCGCGCGGTGGACATCGCGATCCAGGTCCTGAAGGCGGTCGGCTTCGCACATAGCAAGGGCGTCGTACACCGCGACCTGAAGCCCGCCAACGTTATGATTGCCGAGGCCGAAACGGCACGGGTGATGGACTTCGGCATCGCCCAGCTGATCCAGTCGCAACCCCAGGCCGACGCCTCGTTCGTCGGCACCCCGGCCTACATGGCGCCGGAATACATCGGGGGCACGGCCTATACCGCGCGCTCCGACCTCTTCTCCGTGGGCATGCTGCTCTACGAGATGCTCACCGGGAAGCCGGCAGCGACCGGGCAGAACCCTTACGAGATCATGCACAAGGTGGCCCACGAGCCCTTCGCGCCGCCGTCCCGGGCCAACCCCGAGATCGACGAGCGACTGGACGACCTCGTGCTGAAGGCGCTGGCCAAAGATCCTGCCGAGCGCTTCGACAGCGCCGCGGCCATGGAAGACGCCCTGTACCGCTACTTGAGCCCCGAGCCCACCGCTGCGCCCGAATCCTCCCAGGGCACGCTCGAGTTTCTCCTGCGCCGGATGCGTTACAAGAGCGATTTCCCGGCACTATCCTCGACCATCAGCGCGGTCAACCGTACCGCGTCCTCCGAGACCGAGCGCCTAGCGCAACTCTCCAGCTGCATCCTCAAGGACTTCGCGCTCACCAACAAGCTGCTCAAGCAGGTGAATTCGGCACACTACCAGCAGTTCGGCAACATCTCCACGGTGTCGCGTGCGGTGGTGATCATGGGTTTCGACAACGTGCGCAACGTGGCGATCACCTTGATGCTGTTCGAGCATCTGCAGAACAAGGCCCAGGCGGCACAGCTCAAGGACGAGATCCTGGCCACCTATTTCAGCGGCCTGGTGGCACGCGAGCTCACCGCCAAGGCCGGCATCAAGGACGCCGAAGAGGCGTTCATCTGCGCCATGTTCCACAAGCTCGGCCGGCTGCTCACCACCTTTTACTTCCACGACGAGTACCAGGAGATCCAGAAGCGCTGCAAGCAGCCGGGTATGGAGGAGGAGCAGGCTGCGGCGCAGGTGCTGGGCATCAGCTACGAGGGCCTGGGGCTGGGCGTGGCCAGGGCCTGGAACTTTCCCGACCGCCTCACCAACACCTTGCGCCGCGTCGAGGAGGACAAGGTACCCAAGCCGCAGACCGACGAGCAGAGGCTGCGCGTGTTGTCGGAGTTATCCAGCGGAGTCACCGACGCCGTGCGGCAGACCGACCCCGTGCGGCGGCGTGCCCGGCTGAGCAGTCTAGCCACGCAGTTCGGCGAGAGCCTGGGGGTAACGGAGAACCTGCTGGCCAACGCGACGCGCGCCGCCGCCGAGGCCCTGTCACTCGATTCCGGCCTGCTCAACTTCAAGCCGACCCAGAGCCCCCTGTATGCCGCGCTACAGGAGCTGGCCAAACCCGGACGGGACCAGGCGGCGTCCGCGCCAGCAGCCGACGCGCTGGAGACCATGCTGTCCCACGCCACGCTGCACGATGCGGTTCCGGGGACGGCAAAGGGGCAAGGTGCCACCGCCCCGGCCGATGCGCACGCCATCCTCACGGCCGGCATCCAGGACATCACCAATACGCTGGTGGGAAACTACGAGCTGAACGATCTGCTGCGCATCATCTTGGAGACGATGTATCGGGGGATGGGCTTCACCCGCGTGCTGCTGTGCATCCGCGACCCCGCGCTCAACGCCCTGCGCGGGCGCTTCGGGTTCGGACAGGACGTGGACCAGATCATCAAGCGCGGATTCATCATCCCGCTGACGCCGGCGCGCGACGCGTTCTACGCCTCCATCAGCAAAGGCGTCGACGTCTGCATCGAGGACGTGAACGCGGAGAACATCCGCGAACACATTCCGGCCTGGTACCGCAAGCTGGTGCCCGCACGCTCGCTCGTGCTGTTCCCGATCATGATCAACAAGAAGCCGGTGGGGCTGTTCTACGCCGACTGCGACAGCCCGGGATCGATACGTTTCGAAGCGACCGAGCTGAGCCAGCTCAAGACCCTGCGCAATCAGGCCGTGCTCGCCATCAAGACGCACTCTTGAAAAGCGTGAAGAGTGAAGAGGAAAACCATAAAGACACCCTCTCCCCCGTCACCGGGGGAGAGGGCAGGGTGAGGGGGAT
>JBGPMS010000456.1:0-3197 GCA_041487115.1 Gammaproteobacteria bacterium | reverse complement strand
GTCGATGACAAAGGCGGCAATCTGCCGGCCCGCCTCCGTGAGCCTTTCCATCCCGAGGATGGTGGCCACCGCATACGTTTGCGCCCACTGCGCCACGGCCCGGAGTGCCCGCTCCTGCTGCGTCTGATCCCAGGGTAATACTTCAAAATCCTGTCCCCGCAAACCTGGAAGATAAGCTTCCGGGAAACACACGATCTCCGCACCTTGGGCCGACGCTTCGGACAGGAGCCGCTTGATCTTGTCCAAGCCCTCATCAAGGCCTGTGGCGATACAAGGCGACGCCAGGGCAATGATCATGGATCACCTCCGATTCGACTAAGATAGTTTGAGCGCCCAACACCTGGATAAGCGGCGAAGCTCCATCGCTTGCGCCGGCTTCGTCCGCTTCATCCAGTTGTTGGGCCGCGCGCTCATTCCCCGAAGTACGCCTGAGTGACTTCCGCCTTCAGGTCCACGTAGTACGAGAGAGCGTCAAGACATGAACGTAGCAGCTCGCCGTCACGGGCAGGTTCCGCTGGCCATTTGCCGCCGTGAAACAGGTTGTTGCGTACTCGATAGACCATCTCGAGAACCCACTCGGAGTTGACGGGGTCGGGTGCGACCTCGCCCACGAACTGAAGGACGCCGTTTGCAACCTGCTGGCGCTCGGGAGGACGCTCGATCAAAGGGCGCAGGACCCCTACTGGAACACCGTGCCCCGCCACGGCGCTGGTCTCTTGAGCGAATCGCCTCCACTCCACGATCAATCGTTGCCCATCCTGTCGTGCATAGCCGGATCGCTTCAGGGCCGCCTCGAACCGCGAGAAGACCAGGAGGAACTGGCACACGAGATAGCGGTGTTCCGCCGGGAGCGCCACGCGTTCGATCATTTCGTCCACGGTCTTCATCTCTCTATGTCGGCCCAACGCCAGCGCTCAACGGCTGGGAGGCGAGCAGCGCGAGTCCCCGGTCCGCTGAAGCGCCTTGTTGGGCGCGCCCAACTCCAGCCAGTACGAGCGATCCGCGCCGCTGCTTGTCGGGATGTCTTCGCCACGTACCCAGCCGGTCGACTCGTACAACCGCACGGCTGCGTTCATCCGGCCCCATGTCTCCAGGTACAGCTGCGCCAAGCCGGTGCGCCTCGCGACTTCCACCGCCGCCTGGAGCAGCGCGCGCCCGATCCCGTGGCCTCGGTAGGCGTCGCTCACGTAGAAGCCCGATAGTTTACCTACTCGCCCTGTCTTGGCCGAAATGATCACGCTCCCGCAGATAGCGTTACCGACCACGGCCACGAACTCGGCAACGGCACCCACCCGATCCTCGCCGATGCGACCAAGCTCAGCGTCGAGCCCCGTAAACTCAGGCGCCAGCCCGAACTCGCACATTCCTGCGGCCGCGACACGCAGAACCGCTTCGCGATCAGCCACGGTCGCCCTACGGATAACGAAGTCACCGGCCATCAGTGAATTCCAGCAGCGCCCAACGGCCGCAATAACCTGCCGCCGGAGCGCGCAGCGCGGAGGGAACCAAGCCGCGTAGCGGTTTGGCGGTCAGGTTGATTGCGTTGTTATACGGGACCGCCACCAGACACAGTGACTGCATATGGATTGCCCCGAACACCAGAACCAGTTATTGGGCCAGACAGATTCAGCCTCTCGAGCACACGAAAGAGGAACGTGCAATTGCATGAGTGCCCTGCTGGGCGTGCAGCCGAGTCGAAGACTGACGGCCTAAACGCCCTTAGCTCGGTCGAAGAAACGTGTTGCCCATTGAAGTTGGCATAGGTCTCGTACAGATCCGAAAATGCGACGGCTATTGTCGAGCGCCCACGAACGTAGGAAACGTTCGTATCGCTATAGCCGACTATTGTCGAGGTTCCACCGCGGGGGTTTTCGATAACCGTTCTAATTGGGGAAGCCAGCTTCACTGCTGCCACAAACTTGCTCGGTGTCACGGAATCTCCCTTCGTGCCGTATAACTAGAATTCGGTGGAACTGTATAGCGCCGGGTACCAAGCGCGCGTCGACAGCGTAGCACGGCGGTGCCGAGCATGGCCCGTGGGTGATCTCGCACTAGAAACGCGGGTTTCACCGGCAAGCGTGGGCCGGATAGACGATATGCGAGGTCTGTGTTTCCGGTGGGGGAGCGGGCTCGGCGTCATAGGGCCGTCATCCGATCCGCGAGGTTCTGGCGCTCGCCCCAGCAGTCACGGTGCGGAGGATAGCTCCTTCCCCCGCCGCGCTCAAGGGCGTGGAGGAATCGATACAGTGATCGCCCCGGCGGTTGTCGCTGTCCAGTGAAAATGTCACCGTTAACTGTTCAATGAAAATGTCACCCGTGCCAGGTCCGGTAGAGCTCGTGACTGCGGCGCGAGAAGCCCTTGCGCCAGGGATGTGCCCGCGTCGGGCGTGCGATGGGGCGCGGCGTCGGGGGCGTCGGGTGCGTCGATCGCGAAAATGTCGAGTGTGACCCGCGACCCTCATAGCGCCCCCCCGTCATCGCGCGGGGCTGCGCAGCGCGGGGGCGCCGGATCGCGACACGCTGGCCGCGCCGGGGCTGCAGGATGAAGGCGGGGCCCGGACTGGGCAGGGTGGCGAGCACGTGGGCGTCGTGGAGCACGACGAGCCGGCCGTCAAGGAGTTCCCGGAGCTCGACGCGCAGGCCGGCCCAGCTCTGCCGGCGCGGGCCCGGGGGCAGTTGCAGCCCGCGCAGCCCGAGGCGCACGGTGTTGTCGGCAGCGACGCGACGGTGATAGCGACAGCCGAGGAGCAGCGGCAGCTCGCGGGGCGGCCGCCGCCACGCGGGCCGGGGCCGCGCCGGGGGCCGGGCGAAGCGCCGGTTGTGGTCGGCGCGGAACGCGGGCAGGAAGGCGTTGGCGGCCTCCGGTGTGGCGATGCCGCGCAGACGCAGTTCGCTGACGAGGCGATCCTGCAGGGTCTGCCACAGCCGCTCGATGCGGCCTTTGGCCTGGGGCGAGCCCGCGGGGATGAAGCCGATCCCGAGGCTCGTGAGCATCCGGCCGAAGTGGGTGGGGTCTTGCGCCCCGCGCAGCTGTTCCCCGAGCGTCCAGTGCCGGTCGTTGCGGAGGAAGACGTTGAGGCGGTCGCCGTAGAGCGCCAGCGGCAGGCCGTAGTCGGTGGCGAGGGCACGGAGCAGGGTGGTGTAGCCGTGCAGGTCTTCGGTCGGGCGGAAGTGGAGGGCGAGCACGGTGCTGGTGG
>JBGPMS010000455.1:0-3222 GCA_041487115.1 Gammaproteobacteria bacterium | reverse complement strand
GCGCTGGCGGCCGATTTGCGGCCATTTGCGGCTCGACTGTCTTGCCGATAGAGTGATCTATCGGCTGCGCCAGTCGAGCCGCAACTGACTCGCAACTCGACTCGCCATCATCCCGAGTCCCTCATGAATTATCCAGGCTAGCCTGGAAGTCCCATTTCCACCATGAACGAGAGCTCGGCATCCAGTGCATCGGCTCCGCCTGTCACCTTGCACCCCGAGGACGAGCGGGCACTGACCGTGCTGTTCTCCGAATCGGGGCCGCTCGAGGATCTGCAGGACATCCTGCCCCCCATGTCGCCGCTTGCATCCCAGCTGCTCATGGTCAAGCAGGACGACGCGCAGTCCATGGAGCTCACCAGGATCGTCCAGAGCGATCCTGTGTTGACCGGTCGCATCCTGGGATTGGCGAACTCGGCAGCGATGGCGCGCAGCGGCAAGCCGGTGTTCGAAGTGATAGGAGCGGTACTCCGCTTGGGCGTGGACCGCGTATTCGCTGCCGCCTTCGCCCAGCTCATGGCCCTGTGGCTGAGGAGCAACTCCCATTTGCCGGACAAGTCACTGCTCGACGCGCTGTGGCTCGAGTATCTGGTCACCGCGTTTTGCGCGCGGGAAATTGCCAGCGTCCTCGCCGATATCGAGATCAGGCCGTCTCACGCCTACGCGGCAGGCTTGCTGCATGACGTCGGCACCCTGGCGCTCAGTTGCGCTCGACCGGGGCCGATGGCCAGGTTCGCAGGGTCCGGTTACGGCGTCGGAACGCCGCTGCACGAGCAGTTCGTGGAGGCCCATACCCAGCTCGGCGCGGCGTTGCTGCGACGCTGGGGCACGCCGGCGGAGCTGATCGAAGTCGCCGCCAGGCATCATCGGGGGCTCTCATCCGAGGAGTCCGCAATCACCCGAGTGGTATTCGCCGCCGATCACCTTCACGCGCGGGTCTTGGATCACGAGCACGGCGAGTTCAGGCACGCCGCAGCGTCATCCCTGAGCTGCTTCGGGGTTGCGACGCCGGAAACCGATGCCGCGCTGCTCGGCCTCTCGTTGACCCGGTCGATCGACGAGATCGCCGGTCGCGTAGCCGCGGAAAGCGTCCGTATCGAAGCGCTGACAACAGCGGTCGCCCGCTGAACACGGCGCAGGCAGGTTTCGCCCTGGACGACCGAGGCCGTTGCCGTGACCTCACGGGCAGATGTAACCAGTGCCGCTCGGTGATTTGAAACAGCCGACCGACTCGGGCAGCACGTGCTTGGGCAGCCACAGGATCACGCTGGGGACGTAGATGGTGAAGGCGATTGTAATCAAAAAAATCACATAGATCGGCAGCGACGCCTTGAGGCCTTGCGAGAAACGGCCGCCGACGAATTTCGTAGCCATCAGCAGGGCGAGGCCGTAGGGCGGCGTGATGAGCCCGAAGGCGAGCGTCGCGATCAGCACGACCCCCATGTGCACCGGGTTGATGTCGGCGGACTGCGTCAAGGCCGTCACGACCGGCATGAAGATGATCACCGCCGGTATGGGCTCGATAAAATCGCCCACGATCGTAAAGACGAGAACGAGCAGCCACATGATCAAGTGCGGATCGGTGCCTGCGATGTCGGTGATCCAGCCGGAGACGACGATCGGCCCGCGCAGATAAGCGACCATCCACCCGAAGGCCGAAGCCGCCGCGATGGTGATCAGCGGCAGAGAATAAATGAGTCCCGCGCGGCAGAAGTCATAGGGCAGTTCGCGGATGTGCCCGGGGTTCAGCAGTGGAATCACGACGAACAGTATCCACGCCACCGCCACGACACCAGCTTCGGTCGGAGTGAACCAGCCGGTGAGAATGCCCCCCAGGAGGATCACGGGAATCATCAACGGCAGCGCTGCAGCCTGGGAGGCGTGGGCGAGTTGAGACCACTTGGCACGCGGCCGACGAAACCCGACCGGCCCGAAGAAGTAGCAGTAGATCATCAGTCCGAAACCGATCATCAACCCCGGTACCACGCCACCCAGAAACAGGCCCGCGATCGAGACGTTCCCGATCGCGCCGTAGACCACGGCCATGATGCTCGGCGGGACCAGGCAGGCGATCGTCGAGGCTGCCGCGATCAGCGCCGCGACGAATGCCCGGCTGTAGCCTTCATTGCTCATGGGTACCGCCATGGTGCGGCTCAGTACCGCGACATCGGCGGAGGTCGAGCCGGACATGCCGGAGAAGAACATGCTGAACACGGCCACGACCTGGCCCAGGCCCCCGCGGATATGACCCACCAGCGCCTGCGAAAGATTGGCGATGCGGATCACGACATTGGCCGAGGTCATGAGCTCGCCGACGAGAAGGAAAAAAGGCACGGCGAGCAGGGCCTCGGCGTCGACGCCGTCGAACACTTTCTGGACGATCGATGCCAGCGAGACGGGCGTGAACAACGTTCCCACGATGACACCCGCCAGCAACGAGAAGGCGACCGGCACACCCGAATAACCGAGGACCAGGAACAGAACCGTCATCAGGGCCAGCAGCAACGCGGGATTCACGGCCGCTCCCCTTCCTGGGTGAGAGGCGGGACGACCGCGATGATTGGCAGCTCACGATCGTCCCGATGATCGAAGCCGTTGCGCCAGCCGTTGACGAGCTGCTCGACGGTGAACAGCGCTATCAGAGCGCCCGAGATCGGAATCGCCCCGTACAGCGAGGCGATCGGCGTCATCGACGGCATCCGAAAGCTGCTGAAGCCGCGCAGAAAGTTGATGTAGCCGAAGTAGACCAGGCAGAGCGCAACCGCGAGAACGACGAGCCGGGTGAGGATCTCCACGATCAGCCTGCTCGTGCCGTGCAGCGCTTCCGCCGCGGCGGTCAGACAAAGATGGTCATTGCGCCGTGTGGCCACCGCCGCGCCGAGGAAAATGCCGTAGACGAAGAACGTGGAGGTGACTTCCTGCAGCCACAACCACGGATGGCCGACGGTACGGGTCACGATGTCGAACAGAACCGAGGTCGAGAAGCCGATCAGCGCGATGCCGCACAGCCACATCAGCGCATTCTCGACCACATCCAGCGCCCGCCACTTCAGGTGGCGCTGCCGCTGCAAGACCAGGCCCTCCCGCGCACTCATGCACGCTCCCCCTTCACGCCAGGCAACAGGAGGCCGTCCCCATGCCGGCCTCCATCGAATTGGCGCGGGCTGCTTACTGGATTGCGCGGATAAGCTGCTCGACCTTCGCCGCGTGCGTGCCGAGCTGCTT
>JBGPMS010000454.1:0-3230 GCA_041487115.1 Gammaproteobacteria bacterium | reverse complement strand
GACGCTACGAGACGATGAGCACACCGGGGAGATGCCGGGCAGGCTGCTGCGGTAGCATCACCGCCGTCTCTTCGATGACGTCGTCGAGCGCATTGTCCACCGCTAGCGGCGTTTCGAAGTAGCGTATGACCAGCGCGCAACGAGATCTCAATACACCGACAGGAGACTTCGAATGGGAAAGACAATCCGGCTGACCGCCGCGGATGGCCACAGCCTCTCCGCGTACCTGGCGGAGCCCGCGGCCAAGCCCAAGGGAGGCTTGATCGTGGCGATGGAGATCTTCGGCGTGAACAGCCACATCCGCAGCATGGCGGATGGATATGCGGCAGACGGCTATCTGGTGATTGCCCCGGCACTGTTCGACCGGGTGGAGCCCGGCTACGAAACCGGCTACACGCAGGAGGAGATCCAGAAGGGAATCGGCATCATCCAGAAAATCAACCTCGACGACACCATGAAAGACATCTCGGCGGCGATGCGGAACATCGCCTCCGCCGGCAAGACCGGCATCGTCGGTTACTGCTGGGGTGGCACGGTGGCCTGGAAAGCAGCCGCCGGGGTCGCCGGCCTCGCGTGCGCGATCCCGTATTACGGCGGCGGGATCCCGGGACTGATCGGGCTCAAGCCGAACTGCCCGGTGCTGTTCCACTGGGGCGAGACGGATCACTCCATCGCGCTGGAGAAAGCGAAGGAGTTTGCCGCCGCACACAAAGGCCAGACACACTATTTCTACGCTGCCGGTCACGGGTTCAATTGCGATCAGCGCGGGTCGTATGATGCCGACAGCGCGAAGCTGGCTCGCAGCCGTTCCTTGGAGTTTCTTGCGAGGCACGTGGGCTGAGCGGTCGGCACCACGACTTATCAATACGCGACTACCAACGAAGCCAGCCGTGGGCAGGCTCCCACCACCCCGCCTGCTGCGCGGGCACCCCTCCTCAGGCAGGAGGGGAAGGATCTTTTTCTCCCCTCCTTTTCAAGGAGGGGTGGCGCGAATGCGACGGGGTGGTTCGCGCGCATTCGTGTTGATCGCCCCACTGCAACCCGCCTCGCTCCCCCGCGAGGGAGCGCACTTTAGGATTCCTTCATGAGCACTCTGCATCCTCAGACCCAGGCCATGATCGACGCGATGGCCCGCATGAATCTGCTGCCACCGGACCAGCTCACCGTGGAGGAGGCGCGCGCCCAGTTCAACCGCTCCCGCGCGCCCTTTCTCGCCGCGCCCCAAGAGGTCGGGGCCGTCGTCAACGCGACGATCCCGGGTTCTGTCGGTGCGATTCCGATCCGCTCCTACCGGCCACTGAGCAGCCGGCCCGACGAAGCGCTGCCCGCGCTGATCTTCTTCCATGGGGGTGGCTGGGTCTTCGGCGGTCTGGACAGCCATGATCCGCTGTGTCGCGAGTTGTGCAACGTCGGCGGATGCGCCGTGATTGCCGTGGATTACCGCCTCGCCCCCGAGCACAGGTTTCCCGCCGCGGTCGAAGACGCCATCGCGGCGACCCGCCACGTGGCCCGACACGCGAAGGATCTCGGCGTCGACGCCGGGAGGCTTGCCGTTGGAGGCGACAGTGCGGGTGGAAACCTGGCTGCCGTCGCAGCGCTCACCTTTCGCGATCAGGGCGGCCCGCGATTGAAGCTGCAGGTGCTGATCTACCCGGTCACCGACTTTGCGATGGATTCGCCTTCGTATGCGACGATCGCCAACGGCTTCACGCTCACGCGGGAACGCATGCGCTATTTCCGCGCCTCTTATCTGCGTGGGCCGGAAGACATCGCCGACTGGCGCGCCTCGCCGCTCGAGGCGCCCGACTTCTCGGGCCTGCCGCCCGCGCTCGTCATCGGTGCTGCCTACGACCCGTTGGTGGACGAAGGCAAGGCTTACGCGGATCGCCTCGCTGGCGCCGGCGTGCCGGTGCGCTATTCGAGCTACGAGGGTATGACGCACGGATTCCTGAGCGTCGCGGGCGCGATCGACGTCGCGCATACGGCAATCGCGGAAGCTGCAACCGGGTTGAGACGCGCGTTCTCTCCCGGGCGCTCAGGCGAAGCGAGGCGGGTCTAAGCCGGCGGGCTCGGGCTTGCGTCGGAGCTTGAGGCCAGGTAACGCGACAGGATTTCCTGCTCCGTCCGCGTGCGCCGATCGGAGGGACACGGGTAGCGCAGCATCAGCGTCACCATGCCCGCATCGACCAACCTGATCGTCACACGCGGCTCGGCAGAAGGCAGAACCAGGAACTGCTCGCCTTCCAATTCGCGCAGCGCAGCCTCGGTCGGTGCGACGAAGTCGGAGCAGACGCTGGCCGCCGTCTGCTCCAGCAACCGCGTCGCCGCTTCCAGATCGGTTCCCCGCGCCAAGGGGACGCGCAGCAGTCCGAGCTGATACCGGCCCAGGCTCGAGTGGTTGGTAAGGGGCTGCAGCACATAGAAGCTGTTGGGAAACTGCACCGTGCGCCCGGTGAACTGGTGCTCCTCGCTCATCTCCAGGACGGTGGTGGAGAGCAAGGTCTGATCGATGACCTCGCCGCGCATGCCGTTGATCTCGATCACATCGCCGAAGCGGAAGCTCCCGGAGGTCGTCCGATAGATGTAGCCTAGCACGGAGGTCAGCAGCTCCTTGCCCGCCAGCACCAGCGCGACGCTCAGCGCGGCGAGCGACAGCGCGGCGGCACGCAGCTCCGCCCGCCAGACCAGCAACAGTGCGAGCGCGGCCATCAGCAGCGAACTGTTGCGCCAGAACACGGAGGCGCGCAGCTTGGTCTCGCGCGACAGCCGGGCTCGGCTGCGCAGTACCCACGTGATGGCAACGTTGATGCCCACCACGAGCAGCACGATGATGATGGTGCTGAGGAGCTCGGGCGCCATCATGAACCACGCCGTCAGGGTCTGCATGGTGGAAGAGTCAGTCGACAGGACCGGACAGTGTACCGCACCGGCGGGTGCAGCCTCCGCCTGAAGCCTCCGGCGACACATCGCAACGATCGAACCTGGACTGAGTCTACGTTGACTCGTCCCTTCCGAAGCATGAATAATCCTGATCGTCGTTGCGCGCTCACCCGGCGCAAGACGATGCGGGACCGGATCTCGCCACCCTTTCACTCTTCGCGGCCTGCAACCGAAAGGGGCGTGGCAGCAACCGGCACCACCCGAAGCGACAGCGTGGAGGATATCCAGCATGACGCTTTCATTCCTGCTTCCTCAGGATGATCCGGGACAGATGTTGCGGTTTCGCCGCT
>JBGPMS010000453.1:0-3232 GCA_041487115.1 Gammaproteobacteria bacterium | reverse complement strand
GTCTCGAACACGTAGCCCGTGTTGCACAGCTCCGGCAAAACCACCAAGTCGGCATCCTGCGCCGCCGCCTTCTCGATCCATTCTAGGCTGCGAGCCAGGTTCCCCTCCTTGTCCCCGACATGCGGCTCCATCTGGATGCAGGCTATGCGCAGCGCGCTCTCGGGTCGGATTTCCTTAGTCACGTTTGTCCCCAGCGGTTAGAGGTCGGGAAACCGATCCTTCCATTCATGCGCGCGCTCGTAGGCGTGGGCAACGCGCAGCAGCGTCATCTCGTCGAACGGCCTGGCCGCGATCTGCAGCCCGATCGGCAGGCCCTGCCGGTCGAAGCCGCACGGCACCGAGATCGCGGGCAACCCGGTCAAGTTGTAGGGATAAGTGAAGCGCCACGATGCCGCCAGCACGCTCTCCTGCCTGCCTCCGACCTCAACGGTCCACTCGCCGATCTTCCAGGCGGTGATCGGCGTGGTCGGGCCGAGCACCACGTCCGTAGTCTCGAACACTTTGCGGAAGTCCTCCATCAGAGCCGCGCGGTACTGCTCGGCCTTGAGGTAGTCCGCCCCGGTGACGAAGCGCCCGATCTCCACCAGCGAGCGCACGTCCGGTTGGAAGTGGGGCGTGCGACCGGCGCGGATCGACACATCGTGGTACGCGGTGGAAGAGGCCAGCTCGATGGCGAAGATGGCGCCCAGGCCGTATTCGAGGATGGGCAGCCGGAACTCATGCACGCTGGCACCCTGCGCCGCGAGGTCGCCGATGGCCTGTTCGACCGCGCGCTCGACGTCTTCCTGGTTGCGCTCGAAGAAGTGGTTGCGGCAAACGCCCAGCCGCAGCCCCTTGACCGGCTTGCCCAGGGCCTTTGTGTAGTCGGGCGTGGGTTGCGCCTGGCAGGCTGGATCGGCCGCATCGTAGCCGGCCAGCACGTTCAGCATGTGCGCGGCATCGGCGACCGTGCGCGTGAGCGGCCCGGCGTGATCCAGCGACCAGCTGTGCGGCACCACGCCGTCGCGGCTGACGCGCCCGAAAGTCGCTTTCAGCCCGACCGTATTGGTCACGCTCGCCGGCATGCGGATCGAACCTCCGGTGTCGGAGCCGAGCGCTGCCGTGCATAGTCCGGCGGCGAGCGCCGCACCGGACCCTCCGCTGGACCCCGACGGCACGCGCGTCAGGTCCCAGGGGTTACGCACGGGTGGCGTGACGTTGCCCCAGGCGAACTCGTGGGAGCGAGTCTTGCCGATCAGTATCGCGCCGGCGTTCCGCAGCCTGCCGGCCGCCGCGGAGTCGCGCAGCGGAAACGATATTCCGGGCGCGGTCGTGCCGGCGGTAGTCGGCATATCGCGGGTGAGGTAGTTGTCCTTCACGCCGACCGGGATGCCATGCAAGGGCCCGCGCCAGCCGCCGGCCTTGATCTCCTGCTCGGCATGATGCGCTTGCTCCAAGGCAGCGGAGGAGACGTGAATGAAGCTCTGCAACCGGCTGTCGACCTGCTCGATGCGCTCCAGGCAGGCTTGCGTGAGGGCGACGGGCGAGAGGCTGCCGGTGCGCAGCTTTGGCGCCAGGGTCTCGATCGGCTGCGCCCACAGCGGCCGCGTCATTCGCCGCCCTCTCTGCGATAGGGTGCGGTCGGCTCGAAGATGATCGCCGGGTGTACGTCGGTCAGGTCGAGCCGGCGCAGCTTTTCGATCTCGACGAGGATGTCGCGGAACGCCGCCAGATTCTCGCCCAGGCGCTCGGGCGTGAAGTCGATGCCGAGGATGTCACGGTAGAGGACATCGCGGTCCGGGTCGAGGTCAGGACCGTTCATGAGTTGGATACCCCCGGGCTCTGCCTTGCGCGGCGGGAACGCTTCAATTCGAAGGCTGCGCCGCCGCAGCGCGGCGGAGCACTTCCTCCATGATCTCGGCTTGGCGCGGATCGTTCACGATGTCGGTCTTGACCACGATCGAGTCGATTTTCCACTCACCCTCCTCGTTGCGGTAGACGATCACGGTATAGCGCGCCATGTCCGCGCGGGGCCAGCGGTATAGCGCACGGGCCATGCCGCGGGAGGTATCCGTACGCACGAACTGCAGAGAACCCAGCGGAGGCAGCATCTGCGCGAACAACGGCAAGCGCTCACGGTCGAGCATCGGCGGGCGCTGTCTAGACGCGACCGTGCGGAAGCGCCAGTAAGCCTCGATGTTGCCCGTGAGCGCGACTTCCATGGACTTGGCGTAGACCGTTTCGAGCGCGTGCACCAGTGGATCGGCACGCTTGGTGATCTGCTTGGAAGGATCGGCCGCCGCCTCAGCGCACAGGAGCAGGAACACCAATGCTCGTAGCAGCCTTATGCCCCGTCCCAAATCGTCTCCTTTGAGTCGACCGACCTTGAATTGTCGCCGATACGCGGCCCCGGGCAAAGCCCCTGCGCACGCGCCGCTACCGTTCAGTCCTTGCCAGTCGTCAGGCCCGCGCTCACTTGCCGTCGTCGTTTTCGATGTTGAAGCGGCCGATGGTCCTGCCCTTGAGCAGCGGCGCGGAACGTTCGTTGAATTGGAGGAAATGCGCGGTCTTGAGGTGGACGTCGAAGGCCGCCTTATCGCGGTAGATCTCGTACAGGAAGACGTGCTGCCCGCCGCCGTCGGGCAAGAGCACGTCGAAGCGCTCGCAGCCCGGCTCCAGCGTGCGCGACTTTTCGGCGTTGTCGATCATCAGCGGCATGAATTCCGCCAGTTTGCCCGCGTGAACTTCGAAGTCCACCGTAACGACGAAGCGGCCCATGCACTCCTCCGGTTCATGTCCGATGCGCCCAGTATACTTTCACAGCGGCTACGCCTGCTCGGCGTGGCCCTCGCTCGAGAAGCGGCGTTCGCGCGAGCGCTGCTCGCTCGCACCATGTTGGCAGCGCATCTTCGAGCAGTTCCCTGCGCTGGATGCGGGCCCGGCACAGGTCCCCCAAAAAAAGCCGGGACTTTCGACCTGCCGCGGTGTATCATCCCGATCGGGGAATCGCATTCGCGTCTTCCGGTCCGCGAGTCGCCCCCTTCGTGGTCAAAGCAGTCCTCGAATTTCTCAACTGCAACCGCATTTGCCTGAACCGGTTCTGAAGGCGCAAGCCCGCAGCAGGCCGTGCTCAGGAGATTTCCATTACTTCGTCATTTTCGAACCTCGGCTTGTCAGCCGAGTTGCTCCGGGCTGTCGCCGAGCAAGGTTATACCCAGCCCACGCCCATCCAGGTGCAGGCCATCCCCCTCGT
>JBGPMS010000452.1:0-3241 GCA_041487115.1 Gammaproteobacteria bacterium | reverse complement strand
CGAGCTCCGCGGTCCAGGGCAGCATGAGCGAGCCGCAGCGGCTATCCCGGTACATCCGCTCCAGCGGAAGCGAGCGCAGCATCGACTGGCCTCCGCACGTGCGGATCGCTAGCCGGCACAAGTCGTTGGCGTTCTCCATGATGGTGTAGTGCGCCGCGTAGCAGCGCAGGCGCTCGTCCTTGCTCGGATCGATTTTGGCCTCGGCCAGCGAGCGCAGGAACAGGGCGCGCGTTTGCTCCAGCTTGATGCGCATCTCGGCCACTGCGATCTGCTTGGTCGGATACATGCGGCGCTTGACCGGCGGCGTGCCGGGGACCTCGCCGCGCAGATACTGCACGGTGAAGTCGTAGGCCGCCTGGGCAATGCCCATATAGGTCGGCGACAGCGTGGCAAACATGTGCGGCCAGCGCGATGCCGCCTGGAAGTAGACGCCGCGGGGCATGAGCTGGCCGCCGTCGGGCACGAACACGTCCTGCATGACCAGCGTGCGCGAGACCGTGCCCCGCATCCCGAGCGGGTCCCAGTCGCCGACGATCGAGAAGCCCTCCGCGTCCGCCGGGATGGCGAGATAAAGCGTGTCGCGCAGGCTGCGGTCGGGCTTGTCCTCGGTGCAGAGCGTGCCATAGTAGTCGGCAGCGCCCGAGAGAGACGCGAAGATCTTCTTGCCGTTCACTACCCAGCCGCCCTCCACCTTGGCCGCGAGCGTCCCGAAGGGCGCCTTGCCCGCAGCGGCGGCGCTGCCTTCCGAGAAGGGCTGTGCGTAGAGCTTGCCTTCCTCGACGATGCGCTGGAAGTGCAGCTTGCGGTAGCCCTCGTGCTCGGCGCGCTGCTCGGGCGTCATGTCTAGATCGTCGGCAAGCTGGCCGGTCCACAATGTCGAGCACACGTGCATGTTGTAGGTCAGCGCAGTGGACCCGCAATGGCGGCCGATTTCGGCAGCGACGATGCAATAGGTCAACAGGTCCGCGCCCGCGCCGCCGTAGGACTCGGGCACGCACAGCTTGAGCAGTCCAGCCTCACGCATCTCCGCGTAGTTTTCGAACGGGAAGGTGGCATCGCGGTCGTAGCGGGCGGCGCGCGGGGCGAAGCCCTCACGCCCGAGTTTGGAGGCCAACTCGAGCAGCTCGCCCTGTTGTGAGGTCAGGCGATAGCCTTCACCGACGATAGGAGGTGGAACGTAGGGCATGCGGACCTCTTAGAAACACGCTTTCAGGAAGCGCATCACGGATTCGTTGAACGGTGCCGGGCGTTCCACGCTGGCAAGATGGCCGACCCGTGACAAGCACTCGTATACGGCACCGGGGATCTTCTCCGCCATCCTCTGCATCACGGCAGGTGGCGCATTGGGGTCCACTTCACCGGCCAGTGCCAGGGTCGGAACGGAAATCGACGGCAGCAGCGCACGGCGGTCGAAGCTCATCAGTGCGTGCAGGGCCGCACGATAGGTTGCAGCCGGCACCGCGCTCATGATCTTTGCAGCGAACTTTACCGCCCCGGGATCGGCATCGGGCGCCACCATGCTGCTCACCAGCCGGGGCGCAAGGTCCGCCATGCCCAGGCCTTGGTCGAGCGGGTCCAGGCGCTGGCGCAGGAATTCCTGTTGCCAGGCACCATCGGGTTTGCCAAAAGCCGGGCTGGTACCCAACAGGATCAGGCCTGCAATGCGGTGCGGGAACCGAGCCCAGGCCTCCAGCGCCACCATGCCACCCATGCTGTGCCCCAGAAGCACAGCGCGCGTCGGCGCGATGCGATCGATCAGCCGCTCGAGCGCCCGGGCCAGCTCCGGCAGAGTGTAGGGCTCGATCAAGCGGCTGTCGCCATAGCCGGGCATGTCCCAGGCGACTGCGCAGTAGCCTGCGGCCGCTAAAGAGTCGAGCTGCGATGCCCAATACGTCTTTCCCCCGCCGATGCCATGGAGGAGGAAGACCGCGGGTTCGCCTTCGCCGCAGGTCAGGTATGCAGGGATCGCTTCGTTCACTTCACTCCATCGTTTGCCACCGAGCACACGAGAAGAACAAGGCGAAGATTCTTTCTACGCCAGCTCGCCCAGCAGCTTGCCCGACTCCACCACGGTCTTGCCGTCCAGCGCGATGGTGCAGTTGCGCAGCGGCAGATCGAAGTGTCCCAGGGTGTGGCGCCGCGCGACCTCGTTCGCACCGGTGGAATACAGAAAATTGCCGGCGAAGGCGCGCAGCTCCGTACCGTTGAAGTCGCGACGGTCGTAGAACGTCATGGCATCCCATCGTGCCTTCGGATTCATCCCCCAGCCGACGTGCGAGACACCGTAGGCTTCGCGGTCGCCCCACGCGGCGAAGTACCCGCGCATCAGGTCCGCGTCCACCCCTGTGCCGTCGATCTCCGTGACGTAGTCGCCATCGATCGTCAACGCGATCGCTTCGCGCAGATAGCGCTTGAACGTGAGGTTCACGTCGCCGGGGGCCAGGACCAAGTTACCGCTCACGCTGCCGGCGGCAGGAAACGCGAGGCACAGCCCGCCTGGCCAGTGCGCGACGGTGCCCGGCTTCGACGTGTAGCCCCACACGCCGCCGACGCGCGCGCCTTCGAGCTTGACGGTGAGATCGGTGCCCGCCGGGGAGGTGACGCGCATGACACCCGCCGCCTTCATGAGTCGCATGCCGGCGCGCACTTTGGGCTCCAGTGCTGCGTCCGGCAGCAGCCGCTCGAGCGCTTCCGGGTGCTCGTTGGAGATCATCAGAACCCGCGCGCCGCCGGCGAGGATCGTCGGCAGCTCAGTCGCGTGCAGCAGCCCTTCCACCGTCACGTCGACCACCAGCACCGAGGACGCCAGCGCGTTGACCACCGGCGCCAGCTCCTGCAGCGCATTGCTCGCCCCGGTCGAGCGCACGGGGGCGGGCGCCGAAAGCCGCGGCGTCGGGACGATCAGGTGAAAAGGGCGGCAACCGAGCCTGAGCAGAGCCAGCTCGGACAGCTCGACGGTAATGGGCCGCGACTGGGTCTCGGACAGGATGGCGACGCTGTCACCGGCAACGACACCGCACTGCGCGAAGACTTCGGCGAAACAGTCGATCCATTTGCCCTCGATGCGCTCACGCAGCATGGGTGTGGCTCTCGGCAGCGGTTAGTTGCACTGTGTTATGAAACAAGGCATTATCGCGAGGTCTTCATGTGATCGTGGAGGGGTGCCATGGGTAACAGTGTGGAATCGCGATTCGAACGCTATGCCGATGTGATGGTTGAGGCGTTGGGGCATGCGGATCGG
>JBGPMS010000451.1:0-3301 GCA_041487115.1 Gammaproteobacteria bacterium | reverse complement strand
CTGCCTTCCTCGAGCGCGCTTGCACCCAGGCGGTGAATGGCGAACGCGCGGAACGGACAGGCCGCCTGGTTTTGCAATACCGCTGCGCCACCCGAGGCTTGATGACCGGGAGGGAGCGGCGGTGCGGCGTGGTCGGTGAGGCGTTCGCGCTGCACCGCTATGCGGATGGTCTCGGCATAGGAGCGATCGGCGCAATCTTCGGGCGGCACCGGTACCGGCTCGCTCGCCTCGGATACGCTCGCAAGCAGCGGGCTAGGCCGCAGCACGCGATCACCGTCGCGCGTCGGATAACTCAACTCGATCGCGCTCGCAGCACCGCTCCACAGCGCCATCATTCTGCGCGCGAACCCCAACTCCCACTGGGCGCTCGCATGCGGCACGTTGCGGCTGCGCTGAAGCGCCACAGGCAGAAGTGGATTGGGCCGCGCCGGTTGCGGCCACACCTCGTCGTGCAACCCGGTCACGAACAGACGATCGAACTCGATGCCGGCCGCCTCCAGCACGCCCAGCACCTGGATCGGCACCTCTTCCGATTCGGGCTGGAACGGTGTGTCGACGGAAAGCCGCGCGAGCCACGACAACGCTTCGTCGTAGCGCAGCGAACCCAGTACGGGGTCCAGCGCGGACAGGCTCGAGACCAGCTCGCGCCACTTCTGGAAGGTCTGATACTCCTCGCTGTCCAGCGTGCGCTCACCCGGCCAGCCGAGCCCGGACAGCAGCGTAAGAAAGACGCTGCTCCAGCCCGAGGGCGCGTGACGCGCTGCTCTCGCCTCTATTGCCCGGGGGCGCCAGCTGTCCAGCCGCGCAGAGAGAATGCGGCAAGCGTGCGGGTCGTCGTAGTTGAGACCCCGCGCCTCGGAGCGAAGCAAGCCCAGATCGACATTGAGTCTTCCCCGCCGCCGCAGCTTCGCATCGAGCAGCGCACGCCGCGTGAACTCCTGCTCTCCTGCGATCAGGAACGGGCTGCGCAGCAGCGCGCCTATGTCCGGCAGCGACAACTCTCCACGCGCCAGACGCAAGATCGAGAGTGCGGTGTGCACCAGCGGATAGCTGGACAGCGGAATGCCGAGCGAAAGGTTGTAGGGTCTCGAACGCGTACGGTTTCCGGGAAGCACGCGAGCCGGCTCCAGCGCGTCATCGAACACACGCATGACCTCGCCTCGGCGACGCGACAGATCGGGCACCACGACGCCGATCCGAGCCGCGGGAGCGGCTGCAAGTAGCCGGCGTGCCTGGCGCGCGACATCGGCCAACCCCTCTTCCGATGTGACGTACGCGCGGCGCAAGACCTCCCCTGCAGGCCGGTCGGGATGGCGCTCTTCGACGCGCGTCCCGGCACCGCGACAGGCCTCGAGCAGCGCGCTCTCCTGCAAGGTGAGCTGGTCGAAACCGTAGAGCAGCAGAACTGCTGGTGCCGGCGCGGGATCGACTCGCAAGCCCTCGGCCACTGCGTCGGCGAGGCGTGCCCCGGAAAGCCAGGTGTGGGCCGCACACAACTCGCGGAACCGTGCCGACCAAGCGACAAAAGCTCGGCCGTCTTCCGGCAAGCCGGCACGCCACGCCGCAAGATCGATTCGCCAGCCCTGCTGCACCTGCCAGGCATCCAGGGCAACGGCCGCAGCTGCGGCGGTGTCGAGCAGCGAGTGAGCGTAGCGCGAGTCCGCGATCACCTGCTGCCAAAGAGCCAGCTCCTGAGCGGGTGAAAGCAGTCGCTGCTGCGGAGCGAGGCGGGTGAGCTCGCCGAAGGTGCGCTCCAGCCAGGCGCCCCAGGGCAGAATGTCGGCGGTGGGCCAGACTGCGCGGCGCGCAACGATCTGGTTGGCATCGAACCGGCGCTTGAGGTCGCGCGCGAGCCGACGGTTGGGTGTGACGACCGTGGCCCCGCGGGCGAGCTCCTCCGTCAGCTCAGTCACTCTCGCCTTGGCCCTGGACCAGTCCGACGTCGGAGGGAGATCACCGCCCTGCCGCGCCCGTGCGCCTTGTCGCCGGCATAGCGCAGCCTCATGCGGTCAGCCTTCCAGGCGTTACTTCTCCAGCAGCTGGCCCTTTTCCTTCACCTTGGCCCATTCATCCGCGTCCGGGGGGGCGTCCTTCTTCTCGGTGAGGACGGGCCAGGCTTTCGCCAGCTCGGCGTTCAGCGCCGTGTACGGGCGCTGGTCGGGGGGCACGTCGTCCTCGGCGAAGATCGCTTCCACCGGGCATTCGGCCACGCACAAAGTACAGTCGATGCACTCGTCCGGATCGATGACCAGCATGTTCGGGCCCTCGTGGAAACAATCCACCGGGCACACGTCCACGCAGTCGGTATACTTGCATTTGATGCAGGACTCGGTTACCACGTAGGTCATGCTCGGATTCCTTCTGGGCGGTCCTAAAAAGCTCTGGGGCCGACGAATCAGGTTGCACAACAGCGGTGCACGGAAGAGTTGAAAGTTTAGCAGAAACGTCCTGCTCTTCCGGCGCACCGGCGCGTGGATATCCCCTTTGGCTTCCCCCGACGCTTGTTTTTGGTACCATAGCCTCCACCTAGCCCCGATCTGCCGGTATCCGGCGGCGTCTCGAACGACCCCCTGTCCTTTACCCTTGTCATCATCGAGGTGACGATTCTCATGAGTGAACACATACACTACGTAACCGACGATACCTTCGAGCCGGAGGTGCTGCAGTGTGCTGTGCCCGTGCTGGTGGACTACTGGGCCGAATGGTGCGGGCCCTGCAAGATGATCGCGCCGATCCTGGACGAGGTGGCGCAGGAATATGCCGGGCGGCTGAAGGTAGCCAAGCTCAACATCGACGAAAACCAGGCCACGCCGCCGAAATTCGGCATCCGGGGCATCCCGACCCTGATGATCTTCAAGAACGGGAACGTCGAGGCCACCAAGGTCGGCGCGGTGTCCAAATCCCAGCTAACCGCCTTTATTGACAGCACTATCTAAAGTCTTTAGTCTCTTTAGCCGATATCGCTTGGCAATCGGGGCCGGTTCCGGTTACGGAAGGGCGCCCGGGCGAAGCGGGTCCAGCGGCGCCGCGTAAGACCGAAGCGGGCGCCGCCCAAGCCGATATCGGCGCAGCTTTCTCCCCGTCGTTACCTTCCCCTTTTTCTGTCGTCCTTTTTCGTTTCCTCCAGCCACCCGTTTATGCATCTCTCCGACCTGAAGAACCTCCACGTGACCGAACTGGTGGAGATGGCGAACACCAACGAGATCGAGAACGCCAACCGCCTGCGCAAGCAGGATTTGATCTTCGCGCTGCTGAAAAACCAGGCAAAAAAGGGTGAAAGCATCTACGGCGAGGGAACCCT
>JBGPMS010000450.1:0-3325 GCA_041487115.1 Gammaproteobacteria bacterium | reverse complement strand
TCTGATTGTCCCGGGTTCTCTGCCGGCTGCGCACGCCACAAGGAATGGCTGTTATGGTACCGCACGATGCGTCCATCGGCCGGGCGGCGCTACGCCGACCCGCGGCACTGCAGGGCTGCAGCGATCGCCCGCATGAAGGAGAATAGCTCGTGTGGAGATGCGCTTTCCTGGTCCGCTCGGGCACGCTGCGCTCCACCTGTGAAGCTGCTCTAGCGCGTATGCTCGGGCAAATCGGATCAAGCTGCTCGGCCGGAGGGGGCGCGGCGCGGCCTGATGCGTTCATACTATGTGCGTCCCAGCGGCCGGCTCTCGGGCCATGGATCAGGAGACCAAGCATGCCCCGACTGATTGCCACGATGCTGATGGTTGCGTTGGCCCTTGCACTACGCGCGGCTTGCGCTGAAGACGACGATGTCTACAGAGACAATCCGCCCCGCACCCAGCAGGACATCAGTCGGGAGCGGACCAATGCCTGCAGGAGGCTCAAGGGGCAGGCATTGTCGGAATGCCTGTCGAACTATGTAGGGAGGGAAAGCCGCGCGGGAGGTGCAACGTGGAAAAGACCGGCTCATCCTTCACGAACCCCAGGGCGCGCTTGAAGTGCCGGTGATCAGTGTCGGCAAGCCTCAGCGCGCATCGACAGCATCATTCCGACGCCTCCCGGTCGAGCAGGGCGCGCTTGCGCTCGACCCCCCATCGATAGCCCGACAGCGCGCCGTCGGTGCGCACCACTCGGTGGCAAGGGATCGCAACTGCGATCGCGTTCGAGGCGCAAGCCTGCGCCACCGCACGCACCGCCTTCGGCTGGCCGATGCGCCTGGCGACCTCGGCGTAGCTTGCAGTCGAGCCCGACGGGATCTCCCGTAGCGCCTGCCACACTCGCTGCTGGAACGCGGTACCGCGCACGTCGAGCGGCAGATCGAGACCCAGCGTCGGCGTCGCGACGAAGGCAATCACCTTGGCGACTTCACATTCGAAATCCTTGTCGCCACCGACCAGCTGCGCATTCGGAAAGCGATCCTGCAGCTCACGCACCAGGCGATCGGGGTCGTCGCCGATCGAGATCGCGCACACGCCCTTGCCGGTAGCCGCGACCAGGATGGAACCGAGCCAGCATTCGCCGACCGCGAACCGGATCGAGGCTCCCCGGCCGCCGGCGCGAAATGCCGTCGGTGTCATCCCGAGAAGTTCGGACGAGGTGCCGTAGAAGCGCCCGTTGGAGTTGAAGCCGGCGCCGTAGATCGCTGCAGTGACGGTCGAGCCCTGCATCAGCTCGTCTCGCACGCGCCGCGCACGATGAGCGTCGGCATAGGCCTTGGGCGTCACGCCGGTGAGCGATTTGAACACGCGGTGGAAGTGGAAGCGGCTCATCCCGGCCGTCTCCGCCAGATCGTCGAGGCTCGGCATCTGCTCGGCCTCCTCGATGGCGCGACAGGCTATCGCCACCGCCGCAGCCTGACGTTCGGCGAGAGGTGCTTGGTCCGGCCGGCAGCGCTTGCAGGGCCGGAATCCCGCCTGCTCGGCCTCGGCACAGGTCGCATGGAAACGGACGTTCTCGCGCCGCGCGAGGCGCGCCGCACAGGAGGGGCGGCAATAGACGCCGGTCGTCCGCACCGAGTAGTAGAACTCGCCATCCGCCGCGGGGTCGCGCCGCACCACCGCCTGCCAGCGTTGGTCGTCGTTGGAGAACGAAGAGGCGGTAGCCCGCGTCGGGTCGGTTTTCATCGCCAAAGAAAGCATGATCACACTCCTTTTGAGCTTTTGACGGGGCCGTCGATCGAACCCGTTCTCTAGCCGACACTCTAGAGATCGGCACACCCGCAAGCACTCCGGTCCTTGCTCTCGAATCCACTATCGAGGTGCAGGGGGCGCCTCCCAGGGCTCCCGCACCTGGGGCACGGCTTGCATCAAGATTTCGAGCGCGTGCCGCAAGGCTTGTTCGCCGGCCTGCTGACCTTTGTAGTGGCCCAGGCGCACGACGACGAGATCGTGCGTCGGGATGATGATGGCGTACTGCCCGCCGGCACCTGCCATGAAGTAGGCGTCCTCCGGTACGGGCCACGGCTTGGTCCGGTTGAGCCAGAAGAACCCGCCGTATACCGGCTTGGACCAGGCCGGGGCGGGCGTGCGCACGAAATCCGCCCAGCCCTTGGGCAAGAGCCGCTCGCCATCCCAGACGCCGTCCTGCGCATACAGCAGGCCCAAGCGCAGCCAGTCGCGCCCCGTCCCGAGGTCATAGCCCTGGAACATCAGATTGCCGTACGGGTCGGCTTCCAGGACCATGTGCCGGATTCCGAGTTTGTCGAACAGATGCCGCTGCGGATACGACAGATACTCCTGCTTGCGGGCGAGTGCCGCCTGCTTGATGAGGTAGTTGATCACCAGCGGGTCGGAGTTGCGATAGCGCCCGACGGTATTGGGCGGCCACTGCGGCGGGCGGGTGATGGCCCAGCGGACAGCGTCGATCGCGCCCGTGTAGATGTAGAGGTGGTCGGGATAGCCCCGAGCGGGGTCGTAATCCGGATCCTGCGGAGCGACGAATCGGAGCCCGCTGGACATCCGCAGCAGATCGGCGATACGGATCGCGCGGCGCGGATCGTCCGGCCGCTGCCACTCGTCCACCGGTGCCGGTGCCCACAGGTCGTACGCGCCCTCTTGAATGAGCTGACCCATGAGCGTCGCCAAGATGCTCTTGCCCATGGACCAGCTCGGCAGTGGCGTCGTGTAATCGATTCCTGGCCGGTAGCGCTCACCGATGATGCGTCCTTTGTACGCCACGATGAACGCCGCAGTGAGCGCCTCCGGAGGATCGAACGCGGCCATGACACTGGTGGCCACTTTCGTCCGATCGACTTCAGGCCGAAGCGGTGTATCGGGGAGTCGATCTCCCGTGGGCCACGGTTGCGCCGCTGCGTCGGGAAGCGCCGAGCCGACCTTCACCGGGGTGAAGAACACCGAGTCCGCGCCGCGCGGGAGCGTGACGCATCCCTGGTCGCCGTACAGCTTGGCGCTGCGGGTTACCCCGTTCGGCAAGGTCAAATGCACGGCGTGGTCCTTCGAGTCCACGACCGTCTCGGTAACAGCACGCCGTTCGGCGCGAGGTGACACGAAGAATCCGTCTTCATCTGCGGCCGTCGCGAGGTCGCGGCCGGTGATGAAGAGCGCGGAGCAGAGGACCTTCGCGAAGCCGGCCGTCATGTGCTCGAGAGGATCGCCCGGCGGCACTTCCCAGGCCGTTGGAAATTCTTCGGGCGGGGCCGAAAGTTGGGCGCCACAAACCGCAACCGCCCACATCAGCGGGCTGGCGAGCATCAGGCGTCGCAAG
>JBGPMS010000449.1:0-3386 GCA_041487115.1 Gammaproteobacteria bacterium | reverse complement strand
CCGCCAGAGCGCGGCCCCACTCGGAGTTGACCAGGATCATCATCTCCGACACCAGCTTGTCGACCGGTGAGCCGCGTCTGCGCTCCACGATCCGCACCCGATCGTCCTCGACGTAGAAGTTGTAGTCCATGTGCAGCGTGCGGACCTGCTCGTGGCGTCCGCGCCCCGCCTCCAACACGGTGGCGAGCTCCCACAGCAGCTTCAGCTCGCGTGCGAAGGGGAATTCGGGCAGATCCGCGGTCAGGGTCTCGTCGTTGAACTGCGCCTCCAGCACGGTATGGCGCAGGTTGGCGACGATCCGCACCTGCTCGAGCGCCGTGTGGCTGCCGTGCACCGACAGGTCGGACGCCACCTCGAGGTACATGGACAGCGCCGGACACATGCGGCCTTCGGCCAGTGAATAGCGCGCCACTGCGGACTCCGGCAGCATGGTGATCTTATCGCCCGGCATGTAGACGGTAGACAAGCGCGTTGCCGCCTCGCGGTCGAGCGGCGACCCTGGCGCTATCCCCACGGCCGGCGCGGCGATGTGGATACCGATGCGCCAGCCGCCACCAGGCACAGGCGTCACCGAGAAAGCATCGTCGATCTCGGTGGTGGTGCTGTCGTCGATGCTGAAGGCGTCCACCTCTGCGGCCGGCAGTTCGATCAGCGGCGCCGCGTCGGCAGCTTCGGGGAAGTCTCTGCCGTGCGGGAAATGCTCGAACAGGAACCGGTTCAGGTGATAGTCCCGGGTGGACGGGATCGCACCGCACTGCTCCAGCAGGCGCAGGGTCGAGAGCTTCAGATCCGCGGCGGCCTCCTCCAGCGCCTTCACCTCCACCGTAGTGCGGTCGGGCTTGTACAATAGCTCGAGCAGCCGCGGTCGAAAGGCCTCCGGCAGTTCGAAGCGCTCGAGTTGCTCGACGTAGCGTTCCTGCACCAGCGCCTGCTGCCGTTTGCGCTCGACGCTGGCGAGCGCGGCTTTCAGAGCGTCGGCGGGCGCCGGGCGGTAGCGTCCCTTGCCCTTCTTGTAGAAGTACATCGGCGCGCCGTGCAGGCGCAGCAGGATGGCCGCCGATTCCGGGGCGGTGGGAGCGTGCCCGAAGTAATCGCGCGCCAGCGTGTCGTAGGAAAACTCGGCCTGGCCGCAGCACTCCCACAAGAAATCCAGGTCCATCTCGGTGGCCGCTTTCTGCGCACCCTCCATGAACCCGGACAGCGGCTCGTTGAAGCGGAACAGCACGTTGGAGGCTTTGACTTTGCTGCGCTTGCCGTGCGGCGCCTCGACCTGCAGCGAGGTGTCGTTGTCGGCCAGGATGACGCCGATCTTGAAGCTGCCTTCTTCTTCGTAGAAGACGTTCATGCGGACGGCGCGAAGCGCGAGGGACCGGGCGCGAGGAATAGGCCCGAGGCCTCGAGGCGGAAGGTGCAACGCAAGAAGCGGACTGCGCCCGAGAGTGGGGCAGCTTGGACAGAGGCGGGATGCGACATCGGAGGGCCGGCCAGAGTGAGCGCGGCATTATAGCGAGTTGAGGCGACCGCATCGGTGCGCAAGCCCGCTCAGGCGATACCGGCGAACTCCAGCACGCTGTCCAGGTAGGCGCCGAAATCGCCGAAACCGTGATCGCTTCCTGGCACGACGAGTTGCCTGGCGCCCGCGTACTTCGCCACCGCGTCGCGGTAATCCAGCACTTCGTCGCCGGTGGTGACCATCAAGTAGTAGCGGTCGCGCCGCGTAGGGCGGTTTACCTCCAGTGCCTGCAACTCCTCCAGATGCTCCAGCGTGAGCTCATAGGGTTCGCCGGTATACAGGTTCCTCTGCGGGCCCAGATAGGCACGCAGTCCCTCCTGAGGCTTTACGGCCGGGTTCACGAGCACCGCCCGCACACTGAACTTTTCCGCCAGGTACGTGGCGTAGTACCCGCCCAACGAGCTCCCCACCAGCGTGACAACTTCCGGCTCGATACCATGCATCTTCGTTTCGAGCAGCTCGATCGCCCGTGCCGGACGATCGGGCAGCGCCGGGCATAAGAACTCCCGGCCCTTGCCCATCGCTTCGAGCCTCTGCTTCAGCAGGCGCGACTTGTGCGACGCGGGCGAACTATTGAATCCGTGGATATAGATCAGCATGCAGCGCCTTGGCGTGGTCTGGTAGCACGCGAGAGCCGCTGGCGTTGCGTCGGCAGGGATGGCCCCAATCGAGCCGCTTCAGAATCCCGCGACGACCCCATCAGACCTCGGATCGGCCCCTGCCTCGAACACGCCGTCGGTGTGGCGCACCGCCATTCCCGCGTGACCGACGGCTTCATCGAAAGCGCCTAGGTGCTCGATCTCATGTCCCTTGGCTCTTAGTGCCGCGACCAGTGCGGAGTCGAACCGCGACTCCAGCTTGAGTGTGTCGGACGGCTTTCCCCAGGTCCGGCCCAGCAGCCAGCGTGGGGCGGTAATCGCTTGCTGGGCCGTCTGGCCGAACAGGACGTAGCGAGTAAAGATCGCCGCCTGGGTTTGCGGCTGGCCATCCCCGCCCATCGCTCCGTAAACCAGCGTACGGCCGTCCTTCAGACGCGCGCCGGCCGGATTGAGCGTGTGGAATGGCTTCTTTCGCGGCCGCAGCGACAGCAGGTGGTCCGGCTCCAGGCGGAACGATGCGCCGCGATTCTGCCAGACGATGCCGGTATCCCCCAGAACGACGCCGCTGCCAAACTCGTGGTAAGTGCTCTGAATGAACGAGACCGCCAACCCCATGCGGTCGATCGCGCCCATCCACACCGTGTCCGCAGGCCTGGTTCGGGCGCCCCAGGGCAGAGCAGTTGCTCGATCGATACTCCTGGCGCGCGCAGCCAGGGCATCCTGTGTGAGGAACGCTTGCGGATCGATCTTCAACTGCGCGGGATCGGTGATGTGGAGATCGCGCACCTCGAAGGCGCGCTTGGTGGCTTCGACGACAAGGTGCACGTAATCCGGTGTCTCCGCCATCGAAGCATCGAGCCCGATGCCATCGAGCATCCCCAGTATCATCAGCGAGACTAGGCCCTGCGTAGGTGGCGTCAGGTTGTAGACGTCCCCGCGACTGTGCGAAAGGTGCAGCGGTAGGACCGTGGCGGCATGCTGCTCCTGGAGATCCTGCAGAGTGACCGGTGCGCCGAGCACCGCGAGCTCCCGCGCAAGGTCACCCGCCAGCGCTCCGCGGTAAAAGGAATCCAAACCCTCCTGTGCCAGCCGCGAGAGGGTGCGGCCCAGCCCGGGCTGTTTGAAGCGCGCTCCCGGGTGCGGCGCATGGCCGTCAACCACGTAGCACCGGCCGCACCCGGGCTGATCCTTGAGCTCGGCCAGCTTCGCCACGGTGGACGCGTGCTGGCTGCGCGTTACCGGGATGCCCTCCTGCGCGTAGCCGATGGCGTCGG
>JBGPMS010000448.1:0-3422 GCA_041487115.1 Gammaproteobacteria bacterium | reverse complement strand
GTCGACCTGCGCATTGCCGGCATGACCTGTGCCGCGTGCGCCGCGCGCATCGAGAAGACGCTCAATCGCCTGCCCGGAGTGACGGCGAGTGTGAACCTCGCCACTGAGCACGCGCGAGTGCGAGTAACACCTGGGTCCGCGACGGCGCAGCGATTAATCGAGGCGGTGGAGCGCGCCGGCTATGACGCCGAGGTCGTCGTACTGGCGGACCCCGCAGCAGACAAGGCCCGGCGCGAAGCGCAGTATCGGCGCGAGTTGAAGCAGTTCTGGATCGCTGCCGCGCTGTCCCTGCCGCTGCTGGCACAGATGGGCTGGATGCTCATCGGTCATCACGGCGACCTGCTGCCTCGATGGCTGCAGCTCATAGTCGCGACGCCAGTGCAGTTCTGGATCGGCCGCCGCTTCTATGTCGGGGCCTGGCACGCGCTGCGCGGCGGCGGCGCCAACATGGACGTGCTGGTTGCGCTCGGCACCAGCGCGGCGTATCTGTTCAGCGCCATCGTTACGTTGTTCGGACTGCAGGCTCAGCACGTCTATTTCGAGGCGAGCGCCGCCATCATCACGCTGGTGCTGCTGGGCAAGCTGCTGGAAGCACGCGCTAAGGGCCGCACGTCCGCCGCCATCGAGCAGCTCATTCGCCTGCAGCCGAAGCAGGCGCGAGTCGAGCGCAAGGGGCAACTGGTAGATCTCGACGTGGCCGCCGTCGTCGTCGGCGACTTGTTCCTGGTGCGTCCGGGCGAGCGCATCCCGGTGGACGGTGAAGTGCTGGAGGGCAGCTCGAGTGTGAACGAGAGCATGCTCACGGGGGAGAGCCTGCCCGTGACCAAGCAACCGGGAGCGCGAGTCTTCGCAGCCACGCAGAACGGCAACGGGCTATTGCGCTGCCGGGCAACGCGGGTAGGGGCGCAAACTCAGCTCGCCGAGATCGTACGCCTGGTAGGGGAAGCCCAGGGCAGCAAGGCACCGATCCAGCGATTGGCCGACCGCGTGTCGGGTGTGTTCGTGCCGGTCGTGCTGGTGATCGCGCTGATGACTCTGGCAGGATGGTGGCTGGGCACCGGGGATTTCACCCGCGCGCTGATAAACGCCGTCGCCGTCCTCGTCATCGCCTGCCCATGCGCGCTGGGTCTCGCCACACCCACCGCAATCATGGTCGGCACCGGGCGCGGTGCCCAGTCGGGCATCCTGGTCCGCGACGCCGCGGCACTGGAGCGCGCCGAGAAGATCAGCACGCTGGTGGTGGACAAGACCGGCACGCTCACCGAAGGAAAGCCAGCCGTGACCGACGTGGTGCCTGCTGCCGGTACGGATCCGCGGGAGCTTCTCGCGCTCGCCGCTGGTTTGGAGCTAGGCTCGGAGCACCCGCTGGCTAGCGCGGTGTTGCGCAAGGCCATGGAGCTGAGCGTGACGCCGATCGCGGCATCCAGCCTGCTCGCCTATCCGGGCCAGGGGATCGAGGGACAGGTGGGGGGCCGGAAGCTGACGCTGGGCGCGCCGGCGTGGATCGTGTCGCGCGGACTGCCGGTCGACACGAGCGCTTTGGCTCGCCTGGCAGGCGAAGGAAAAACCGTCGTGCTGCTCGCGGACGACGCGCACGTGCTCGGATACCTCGGCATCGGTGATCGCGTGCGCGACACGTCCGCAGCCGCGGTGGCGCGCCTGCGCGCGTATCGCGTGGATCTGGTGATGTTGACCGGAGACAACGAAGCCACTGCCGAGGCGATCGCCCGGCAGGCCGGCATCACGCGCTGGAAAGCCGGCGTGCTGCCACAGGACAAGGCAGCCGAAGTGCGGCGCCTGAAATCCGAGGGCGGCGTTGTGGGCATGGCGGGCGACGGCATCAACGATGCACCAGCGCTGGCGGCGGCCGACGTAAGCTTCGCTTTCGCCAGCGGCTCGGACATCGCGATCGAAGTGGCCGACGTGACGCTCATGCGCAATGACCTGATGAGCGTAGCCGACGCCATCTCCCTGTCGCGTGCGACGCTGTCCAGGATCCGCCAGAATCTGTTCTTCGCTTTCGTGTATAACGCGCTGGGGATCCCGCTCGCCGCGCTCGGGCTGCTGAGCCCGGTGATCGCCGGTGCTGCGATGGCGCTGTCGTCGGTTTCCGTGGTCAGCAATTCGCTTTTGCTGCGCCGCTGGAAAGCCGATTGAACCGCCAAGGCGGTTCAGATTCTTATCTTCGGAGAGTCGAAGTGGAAACAATAACGCTGAAAGTGAACGGCATGACCTGTGAGGGCTGCGTGCGCAGTGTGACCAAAGCCCTGCAGGGGGTGACCGGAGTTGCCTCCGTCGAGGTATCGCTGGAGCACGCCGAAGCGAAGGTGACCTACAGCCCCCGTGAGGTCAGCGTCGAGCGGCTCAAGGCCGCAGTCGATGACGCCGGCTACGAATCCGACTAGAGCCCGCTCCGCGCGCACGGTCTCCCGCCGTGCCTCCGGGCCTAGCGGGGCCGAACCCGGCCCCGCGCCCCTTTCTGGCGGCCTTCTCGAGGTCCCCTGCAGGCGGCCTGAAGCCTTTTAGTCCCTTAAACGGTGCAGATTCCGCTCAACCTGGCCGGTCGAGACGCCGTTAATCAGACCTGAAACGAAGCACCTTCCCCGCGGGGCGCGCCGGGACGCCAGCCATTCTCCCCAGCCAACCGCCATGTCCCTGCACGGCCCTACCAGCGACGCAACGGCCGAGACCACCGACTGGTCGCTGGCCGGCGTACGGACCGCGGGCGCGTTCTGCCTGATTCTGGGCGCAACCGTTCTGCTGGGCTGGCAGTTCGACATCGATCGGCTCAAGTCGCTATTGCCCGGCCTGACACAGATGAAGTCCAACAGTGCGCTGGGCATCGCATTGCTCGGACTGGCGTTGAGCCTGCACGGTTGGCGAGCGAACCATCCCAGATCACGTGGGGCTGCCCGCGCGCTGGCTGCGCTCGTGTCGCTGATGGCGCTGGCGACGCTGCTCGAATACGCCACCGGGCTCAATCTGAGACTCGACGAGCTGCTCTATGCGGACACCGCGCCCGGCGTGCTGCATCCGGGCCGGATGGGGCCGAATACCGCCGCCTGCTTCCTCCTGCTCGGGAGCGCGGTCCTGCTCAACGTCGACCGTGCCGGCTGGAGAGCCCATGGCTCACAACTGCTGGCGGTGCTGGCAGCCCTGATCGCACTGACTACGCTGTTCGGCTATCTGAGGCTCAAGGGCCAGGTCGCTGGCCTCTACGGCACCGAGTTCGGTCTCGCCCTGTTCGCGCTGTCGCAGCTCGCCACCCTCAGCTTCGTGGCGTGGTGGGCCGGCAACCTGCTGTACCGGGTCGACACCAGGCGTCGCGCGGCCGAAGCGGGCCAACGCAGCCTCCTGGCGGAGTTAGAGGCCACGAACGTGCGGTTGGAGCAGACTGTCGCAGAGCGCACCCTGGCGCTGAC
>JBGPMS010000447.1:0-3445 GCA_041487115.1 Gammaproteobacteria bacterium | reverse complement strand
GCATTGCTTGACCAGGCCGAGCTTGCCCTGAATTCCGCCGTTCACTGCAAGCTGGTTGACGAAGTTCACCGACAAGTGCTTTTTGGCCGCGCCGAAGGCACCCCACTGCGGCCGCATAAGCACAGGCTCGCAAGTCATGAGGCTCGCCGCGGAGTCACCCATCGCCGACCACACTATGAACCCGCTCTTCACCACGAGCTCGGGCTTGACGCCGAAGAAGCCGGGCCGCCACAGCACGACGTCGGCCAGCTTGCCCGGCTCCAGCGAACCGATGTACTGGTCGATACCGAAGGTGCGTGCCGCGTTGATCGTGTACTTGGCGACGTAGCGCTTGATGCGCTCGTTGTCCCCGATGCGCGTTTTCTCCTCCGGCAGACGGCCGCGCTGGTCCTTCATCTTGGATGCGAGCTGCCAGGTGCGCGCAATGACCTCGTTGATGCGTCCCATGCCCTGGCTGTCGGACCCCAGCATCGAGATCGCACCCATGTCGTGCAACACGTCCTCGGCGGCGATGGTTTGCGCGCGGATGCGCGACTCGGCGAAGGCCACATCCTCCGGCACCGCCGGATTCAGATGGTGGCACACCATGATCATGTCCAGGTGTTCGTCGAAGGTGTTGATGGTGTACGGGTTGGTCGGGTTGGTCGACGACGGCAGGCAATTCATCTGGCCCGCCACAGCGATGATGTCGGGTGCGTGGCCGCCGCCGGCGCCCTCGGTGTGATACATGTGAATGGTGCGGCCGTTGATCGCCGCGAGGCTATCCTCCAGGAAACCCGACTCGTTGAGGGTGTCGGTGTGCAACTGCACCTGGAAGTCGAGGTCATCGGCCACCGCCAGACAGGTATCGATCACTGCGGGCATGGCACCCCAGTCCTCGTGGATCTTCAGGCCGAGACAGCCGCCGGCCATCTGATCGATGAGCGAGCGCGGCTTCGACGAGTTCCCGCGGCCCAGGAAGCCGAAGTTCATGGGCCAATGCTCCGAGGCCTGCAGCATCTTGCCCACATTCCATTCGCCGCCACAGTCGATGCCCACGGTGATGGGCCCGAGCGAGCCGCCGATCATGGTGGTCAGTCCCGAGCTGATGGCGTGCTCGACCAGCTGTGCGCTGTCGAAATGCACGTGCACGTCGATACCGCCCGGCGTGGCGATCAGGCCTTCCGCATCGCGCACCGTGGTGGCGGCAGCGCAGACGAGCCTGGGATGCACGCCGTCCATGGTGGCGGGATTCCCGGCCTTGCCGATGGCGACGATCCGGCCGTCCTTGATCCCGATGTCCGCCTTCACCACGCCCAGCACCGGATCGATGATGACGGCGTTGCTGATGAGCATATCGAGCGCACCCTGCGCGCTGTCATAGCCGGGTGTCAGCCCAAGGCCGTCGCGCAACGTCTTGCCGCCGCCATGCAGGCACTCGTCTCCCGGCACGGCATGGTCGTGCTCGATCTCGGCGATGAGCGAGGTATCGCCTAGTCGCACGCCGTCGCCGGTGGTGGGGCCGTAGAGCTGGGCGTATTGTCGTCGGGAGATCGTTGCCATGGTGCGTATCCGAGAGCGTTGGTTGGTTGTCGTCCGTGCTTCTTCGCCGGGTGAAGAGTGAAGGAAGTGAATGCGTGAGCCCCCTCACCCCAACCCTCTCCCACGAGGGGAGAGGGGGACTACACATTCACGCTCCCTTGAATCCCGCCCGCTTCGCCCTCTCCAACGCCTCCGCCTTGCGCGCGGGGCTGCGCGTCGAGCCGTTGGTCAGGCTATTCAAACCGAACACCTCGCCGGTGCCGCCGAATTCGACCAGCGTAATCTCTTTCGCCTCTCCGGGCTCGAAGCGCACGGCGGTGCCGGCAGGAATGTCCAGGTGCATGCCGAAGCTCTGCTCCCGATCGAAGTCGAGCGCTTTGTTGACTTCGAAAAAGTGGTAGTGGCTGCCCACCTGGATCGGGCGGTCGCCGGTGTTCACCGCCTTCAGAGTAGCTTTGCGCCGGCCCGCGTTGATCTCGATGTCGCCGTCGGCGGTGATGATCTCGCCGGGCGAAACCGCGGCCTGGTCCAAGGGGTTCTTGCCTGGGCGGATCGGCTCGTGCACCGTAACCAGTTTGGTGCCATCGGGGAACGTGCCCTCGACCTGGAGCATCGACATCAACTCCGCCACGCCCGGCATCACGTCGTCGGTGGTAAGGATGGTGGAGCCGTAGCTGATCAGTTCCGCCACTCGGCGGCCCTCGCGCGCGCCTTCCAGAATCTCGTCCGCGATCAATGCAGAGGCCTCGGGGTGGTTGAGCTTCAGCCCCTTGGCCCTCCGTTTTCTCGCCAGCTCGGCCGCCGTGTAGATGGTCAGCCGTTCCAACTCTGTCGGTGTCAGCAGCATCGTTTACCCTCCAGGAACCGACTCGCGTGTTAGTTAGCGAACCAGCGCGAAGACTGCACCTCATGCCGCATGGCCGCGATCTCGGTCATCGGCGTGAAGCAATAGCAGTCCTCGAACTTCGGTGCGGGCGTCTCCAGCATCCTCGCGATCACGGCCCGGGCTGCAACCAGCGTCTCCTGCGCCTGCAGATGGCCGATCGCCCCGAGTCGAAGCAACGCCCCCAGCAGCGAGACGCAGAACGTATGCGCCGACACTGCCTGTGCCTGCAATAGGCTCATCCCGGCGCCCCGCCAGACCACGCCCTGCACGACCGGCAAATGGCCACAGGCCACACCCTCGCGCACTGCGCCGCGATAGTCGCTCGCACCCGGTGTACCCAGCCGCTCGTGCACGCTCAGGAGCGATGCCCCGGCACGACGCGAGCCTTCGCGCAACTCCCGCGCGAGGGTCATGGCCTCGACCTGCCGGTCGATGGCGGCAGCTCGCGTGTTAGGTATTGCCGCGTAGGCCGCAACCAAAGCGCAACGGTCGAATACGGCCCAACGCTGTTCCAGTTGCCCAATCAGCAGTGCTTGCACGTCCTGGTCCGCGCGAAACCGGTTCTCGACCACCAGCGTCTCCATCCCCCAGGAAAAGGCGACCGCCCCCGCGGGGAAGAAGCTGTCCGCCTGCTGCAAAGCCGCCAGCAGACCGAGGGAGTCTTGCCTGATGTCGTCACTCATCGGCAACTCGCGTCACGCGACCATTCGCCAGGAGCGGCGCCAGTCGCTCCAGGTAGCTGTCCAGGGGTCCCTGCAAAGCGATGCGCAGCGCCGGACCGTCGAACTCCACTTTCCAGTGCATGTTACCGGCGAAGTAGCCCAGCTCCAACGCCGCGGCGGAATCACGCACGGCCAGGCACAACCAAGGGGTCTCGTGCATCCGTACCACCACAGCGCGATCATGATCCAGCAGCAGGACTGCACCATCGGCCAGATGCTCCGAGCGCGGCAGCGCTATCGCACACTCCGTACCCCGGTCGGTAACCGCCCGCAGGCGGTGGCGCTGCGTGTCGGACTCGCTCAGTGCCAGGTATTC
>JBGPMS010000446.1:0-3477 GCA_041487115.1 Gammaproteobacteria bacterium | reverse complement strand
TCCGGTGGTCCCAGCTCTTTGCATAGCACTGCTTTCATGGCTCAGCTCTGTTCGAGAATCTTCTCCACCTGCCGCCATCCAGCCTCGGCCATCGGGCGCGCCCGCTTGCCCGATTCGATCGCCTTCTCGCTCACGGCCGTGCCCTCCATCACCCGCCCCATGATCCCCTGCACGATGCCGGCCAGGCGGAACATGTTGTAGGCCATGTAGTAGTCCCAGTGCTCGATGCCGGGCCGGCCGGTACGCCGGCAGTACTGCGCCACGTATTTCTCTTCGCTCGGGATGCCCAGCGCCGCCAGATCGAGGCCGCCGATGCCGCGGAACTCGCCGGGAGTCAGCCGCCAATACATGCAGTGATAGGAGAAGTCCGCGAGCGGGTGCCCCAGCGTCGACAACTCCCAGTCCAGCACCGCGAGGATGCGCGGCTCACTGGGATGGAAGATGACGTTATCCAGGCGGAAGTCGCCGTGCACCACGCTGGTCTCGTCCTGCGACGGGATGTGCGCCGGCAGCCATTCGATCAACTTCTCCATCGCCTCGATCTTTTCGGTCTCCGAGGCGCGATACTGCTTGGTCCAGCGCCCGATCTGCCGCGTCAGGTAGCTGCCCGGCTTGCCGTAGTCACCCAACCCGATCGCGTTGTAGTCGACCTGGTGCAGCGCTGCGATGACGCGGTTCATCTCGTCGTAGATGGCGGTGCGCTCCGCGGGGCTCATTCCCGGCAGTGCCTGGTCCCACAGCACGCGGCCCTCCACGTAGTCCATCACGTAGAAGGCCGTGCCGATCACGCTGTCGTCCTCGCACAGCGCCCAGGTCCGAGCCACCGGAATCCCGGCCCGATGCAAAGCGGAGATGACGCGGTACTCGCGATCCACGGCATGGGCCGATGGCAGCAGCTTCCCCGGCGGTTTGCGCCGCAGAACGTAGCGCTTCCCGGGAGTGCCGAGCAGGAAGGTCGGATTCGATTGCCCTCCCTTGAACTGCTCCACCTGCAGCGGCCCGGCAAACCCTTCCACGTTCGCGCGCATGTACTGTGCGAGACGCTCGACGTCGAAACGGTGACGGTCCTGCACCGGCATCGTGCCGATGAACTCTTCGTGCATTCTGCTTTGCCCTCGCCTGGTGCACCGAGCATACCATTGCGAATTCGCGGCAGGCAAACGACGCTTAAAGGTGATCCGGCCGGGGTATCGGGCTACAATCAGCGCTGTCGCAACGGTACGGGCAGGTGAGCATGCAAGAGCTCAAGGACAAAGTCGCGGTGATCACCGGGGGCGCCAGCGGGATCGGCCTGGCGCTGGCCAAGCGCTTCGCCCGGGAAGGCATGAAGCTGGTGCTGGCCGACATCGAGGAAGAGGTGCTGCGCCGGGTCGAGCAGGAGTTCCGCAAGGCGGGCGTGCCGGTGCTCGCCATCCGCACCGACGTTTCGCGCAGTCAGGACGTGGAGCGCCTGGCGGAGAAGACCCTGGCCACCTTCGGCGCCGTGCACATCATGTGCAACAACGCCGGCGTGGCACCAAGCGGCGTGGTGTGGGAGAACACGACCGCCGACTGGGAGTGGGTGCTGGGCGTGAACGTGTGGGGCGTGATTCACGGCGTGCGCGTGTTCGTCCCGATCATGCTGCGGCAAGACACCCGGTGCCACGTGGTCAACACGGCGTCGGTGGCCGGATTGTTGTCGGTCCCCGCGATGGGAATTTACTGCGTGTCCAAGCATGCGGTGGTGACGCTCTCCGAGTGCCTCTACCACGACCTCGCCGAGCGCGGCGCGAAAATCGGCGTGTCGGTGCTATGCCCGGCGTATGTGCCCACCGGGATCATCGACTCGGAACGCAATCGCCCGGCGCTGCTGCGCAACCCGACGCGGCCGCGTTCGCCGCAGGACGCCGAACGCGAGCAGCAGATGCGTCACGCCGTGCAGTCCGGGCGCATATCCGCCGAGACGGTAGCGGACATGGTTCTGGACGGCATCCGGCAGGATCGCTTCTATATCCTCACGCACCCACGCATCAAGGCGGCGATCCAGGGGCGAATGGAAGACATCGTGAACGAGCGCAAGCCCACGGACATGTCGAAACCGCACAAGATCTGAGTCTGCTTGCGGCCGAAGATCTGCAGCCCGACGATCAGCAGGCCAATGCCGAACAGGGTGTAGGTCTGCGGCTCGGGCACGGCGGCCGCAAATGCGGCCCCCCCGAGGATCTGGCCGATGCGCGCCGTCGGGTGCAGGTCATCCCAGAAAAGGTAGCTGTCGGGTGTGCCGCACATCGCACCTCCACTCGCGATGGTCCCCTGGAAGCACGGGTCGGTCACGTTGTCGAGGCCGTAGTTGACGGGATGCTGGAGGACGTTGTTGAAGACGGAATAAACGTCCAGCCGCTTGATGCTGAGGCCCTGGAAGGAGACCAGCATCGAGTCGAGGTCCGCATTGAACAGCCCGGTCAGCGCGGTGGCGTATTGCGCAGTCGGGAAGACCCCGTCGGCTGCGTCCAGCGTTCGCGTCTCGGGGATCTGTCCCAGGTCCGGGAGGTTCGGCACCAGCACCGTCACCGCCCCCTGGCTTTCCAGCCCGACCAGGGCCTGTTTGATGTTGTCGACGGCGTTCTTGACGACCGCGTCACCTTTTGCGAAAGAGTCGCCCGGGTGAGCGCTCGCGTAGCTGATCGCGTCGCGCAGGTCGTTCGCGCCACCCCACAGGACAAACAGCGCGTTCGGGTCTGCAGATAGGCCGCTCTGCCGAGCGAAGCTATAGAACCCCACCTGCTGAAGAACCGTCGGCACGGCGGACGCCGGAAGGGGAGATACCGAGCCACCGGTCAACGCGCCACCCCAAGCGTAGTTGGTGCCGAGCGGGAACAGAGCGCCCGCAGCGGGGGTAAGCGACGGCAGAAGCGCGGGGCCTTGGTTCGGAATCGTGATGGGGTTGACCCCGAGCCTACCGGCCAGAACATCCGCGTAGTTGAGGCCGTTGCTGAAGCGACCATAGGGATAATACGGAAAGATCGGGACCGCACCGTTGGTTGCCGCGGCGAGGTTGCCCGCATCCGACAAGCTGTCGCCAAAGACATAAAGCGCGTCGTAGGACCCGGTCGCAGCGTCGGACGTCTGGGCCACGCCCAACGCGAGTACGCCGAAGGCGGCGAGGGCCGATACCAGGCTCCGCGCCCAGCAATGTGCACGCATGATGCCTCCCTTTGAAAGGTACGAAACCCGGCTCGTCGGGGCTAGGGGCCCCGCCGGTTCCTACCGCAAACTCTTGTCGTTGTGGTGCGAGCCAGTCTAGGCTCGTAAAAACCGTTTGGGAAGAGGCTTCAGCCAGCCGCACTGGCCCTGGCGCGCACCGTGTTCTTGCGGATGAAATCCGCCATGCGCTCGACACCCTTGCGGATCGCCTCGTTCGAGGCGGCGTAGCTGAAGCGGATGTGCTGACCTTCGTTGGGCACGCGCGGGCCAAAGTGGATATCGGCAAGCACCGCC
>JBGPMS010000445.1:0-3511 GCA_041487115.1 Gammaproteobacteria bacterium | reverse complement strand
GTGTGGGACAGGTCCAGCTCGAGCCGGGCAGCCAATGCAATGAACAACGTCTGGCACAGGCTGATGGTGCTGGTGAGCGACCGGAATGCGAACGCGGTGCCTTCGGTCACCGGCAGCACGATGTCGGCGTGCTGGGCAATCGGGCTCAGCTGCCCGTCGGTAATGGCGATTACGGATGCACCGCGGCTGCGCGCCGCTCGCACGCAATACTGCGTCTCGCGGCCGTAGGGCATGAAGCTGATCGCGATCAGGACGTCGCGCTTGTCGATGGCGCGGACCTGGTCGTGCAGCATGCCGCCCAGGCCGGACAGGAGGTGCACCGGCTTGGCGGTGTGCTGCAGCGTGTAGGCCAGGTAAGTCGCCGCGGGGAACGAGCGCCGCACCGCCGCAATATAGATGGCGCGAGCCTTGGCCAGGCGGGTGACGGCGGCATCGAGAGAACCGGCATCCAGTTTGTCCGACAACTCCTGCAACCCGGCGATGGACGCGGAGATCAGCTCGCGGCCGATGTCGATGGGATGCATGGAATCGCGCCCCGTCTCCAGCAAGGTGCGGATGCGGCGCCGGTAGCTCTGCGTCGGATTGGTGCGGGTCGTGAACTCGTCGCGGTACAGCGCCTGCAGGTCGGAGAAGCCCTTGAACCCGAAGCGCTGGGCGAAGCGGACCACCGCCGACGGTTGCACACCGCAGTTGGCCGCGATGGCCTGGATGCGATCCACGGTGACGCTCGCGCGGTTCTGCTCGAAGTAGCGCGCCAGCGTCTGCAGCTGCGGGCTGAGATTCGCGAACTGGTCGCGCACGCGATCGAGGAACTGCTCGACGCTGTCGGGCTGGGAAGGGGTGGAGGGCATATGCATGATTCTCGTCTGTTGATCAGCCGCCTGCACGCTTCGACTCTGCAGCTATAGCATCGTACGTGTTGAGCGTCGCGCAGCAGAGTCGAAACACGCTCAGCGCGAACGGGTATTGGACCAGGCTACGATAGAGAAAGCATAGAACAAAATTTCTAGTTATTCAAATAGCACAAAATATATTGCAATCTCCTTTCGACCCTGCTATCGTTTCCTCGCGCTCGGCCGTAACGGCAACTGGACGAGCCCCAATAATCTATTTGCGGCGCAAAGCCCACGGGAGGAGGAAACATGCATACGCTTCGTCATTGCATTTCTCGGTTGTTGGTCGCCGCGGCGCTGGCCGCGGCAGGAGCGGCCTTTGCGGCCGACGCCAAGTTCGTCCTGATCAGCCACGCTCCGGACTCGGATTCGTGGTGGAACACGATCAAGAACGCAATGAAGCAGGCCAGTGAAGACTTCAACGTCGAAGCCGACTACCGCAACCCGCCCAGCGGTGACCTGGCCGACATGGCACGCCTGGTGGAGCAGGCCGCGGCACGCAACTACGATGGCGTGATCGTCACCATCGCCGACTTCAACGTGCTGCAAAAGCCAGTGGCGCAGGTGACGGCGAAGAAGATCCCGTTGATCACCATCAATTCCGGCACGCAGAAGCAATCCGAGGAGCTCGGCGCCGTCATGCACGTGGGCCAGCCCGAGTACGACGCCGGCAAAGGCGCCGGAGAGAAAGCCAAAGCCGCGGGGGTCAAGTCGTTCCTGTGCGTGAACCACTATGCGACCAACCCCGCCTCCTTCGACCGCTGCCGGGGGTTTGCCGAAGCGATCGGCGCGGATTTCAAATCGTCTACCCTGGATGCGGGCGATGACCCCACGCAGATCGAAGCCAAGGTCTCGGCCTACCTGCGCAATCACAAAGACACCCAGGCGGTGCTGGCGCTGGGTCCCACGTCGGCGCATCCGTCTATGAAGGCGCTGACGAAGATGGGCCTGGACAAGAAGATCTTCTTCGCGACCTTCGACCTGTCGGACGAGATCGCCAAGGGGATCAAGGACGGGCGCGTCAAGTTCGCCATCGACCAGCAGCCCTACCTGCAGGGCTATATCCCGGTAGCGGTGCTGGCCATCATGAAGAAGGAAAAGACCACTGACCTCGGCAAGGTCACCGCCGCCCTCAAGAGCAATGCGAAGTTCAAGGCCCGCCTGAGCGAGTACGGGCTCGAGCCGCAATACGGTCCGCGCCACATCAGCTCCGGGCCGGGCTTCGTCACCAAGGACAACATCGCCAAGGTCGAAAAGTACGCCGGCCAGTACCGCTGACCTGACTGACGGCGCCGGCATCTTCCGGCGCCGCGGCAGACACAACGCAGGGGGAGAGGCGATGGACACGACCCAGGCAGGCCAGCCCCAGGCGGCGGCACCCGCGCGCGACGAGCGGGTGCGCGCCCAGAGCTGGTTTCGGAAGTTCCTCAATCGACCGGAGTTCGCGTCCGTTTCGGGGACCGTGCTGGTGTTCCTGATCTTCGGGATCACCGCCGGGAATTCCGGCATGTTCGCCGCCGACGGCATCATCAACTGGTCGCAGGTGGCGGCCTACCTCGGCATCATCGCCATCGGCGCCTGTGTGTTGATGATCGCCGGGGAGTTCGATCTGTCGCTGGGCTCCATGATCGGGTTCGCCGGCATGGTGATCGCCATCCCGCCGCTGTATTTCGGCTGGCCAGTATGGGCAGCGGTACTGACGGCCTTCGTCTTCTCCATCGGGCTGGGCTGGTTGAACGGTTTCCTGGTGATCAAGACGCGGCTGCCGTCCTTCATCGTCACCCTTGCGTTCCTGTTCATCCTGCGCGGGTTGACCCTGTCGTTGTCCATCTACTTCGCCAACCGCACGATCGTGTCCGGCATCGGCGTGCTGGCCGCCGACGACTGGCTGACCGCGACGCTGTTCCAGGGCAACGTGTTGGAAGGCCTGTGCCGCTGGCTAGCCGGCGTGGGCGTGCTGGGCAAGCTGGACAATGGTGCGCCGCTGATCGCCGGCATCCCCAAGGTGATCGTCTGGTGGCTGGCCCTGGCGATCGTGTGCCACTACATGCTCACGCGAACACGGGTGGGCAACTGGATCTTCGCCTCCGGCGGTGACGCCGTCGCGGCGAAGAACGTCGGTGTGCCGGTGGCGCAGGTGAAGATCGGGCTGTTCATGTTCACGGCCTTCTGCGCTACCCTGTTCGCGACGCTGCAGGTGTGCGACATCGGCTCCGCTGCGGCGGACCGTGGCGTCCAGAAGGAGTTCGAGGCTATCATCGCGGCTGTGATCGGCGGCACGCTGCTCACCGGCGGCTACGGCTCCGTGGTAGGCGCCTGCTTCGGCGCGCTCATCTTCGGCGTGGTACAAATCGGCATCACCTATACCAACGCGAACTCGGACTTGTTCCGGGTGTTTCTCGGGCTGATGCTGCTGATCGCCGTCATCTTCAACAACTTCGTGCGCAAGCGCGTCACCGAGTCGCGCTAGCCTGGATGATTCATGAGGGACTCGGGATGATGGCGAGTCGAGTTCCGAGCCAGTTGCGGCTCGACTGGCGCAGCCGATAGATCACTCTATCGGCAAGGCAGGCATGCCGCAAATGGCCGGAAATCGGCCGCCAGCGCCCGAGTAGCCC
>JBGPMS010000444.1:0-3560 GCA_041487115.1 Gammaproteobacteria bacterium | reverse complement strand
TTCAGCGAACAATCAGGAGGCCTCGTCCCATGCCAAGCCGCATCGCCCTGCTCGCGTCTCTGCTCCTCGCCGTCTGTGGAGCCTCCGCACAGCAACCACCGATCAGGATCGGCGCTATCCTTCCGCTGACCGGCTCCGGTGCGTCCTACGGCGTGTGGATGAAGGGCGGCACCGAGATAGCTGCCGATGAGATCAACGCCGCCGGAGGGATCGCGGGCCGCAAGCTGGAGGTGATCTACGAAGACCATGCGGCGGACGCATCCAAGGCGGTGAACGCCATGCAGCGTCTGGTGGAGGTCGAGAAAGTCCCGTTCACGCTGACTTCCTACTCGGCGATCAGCCTGGCGATCCAGCCGATCGGCGTCCAACACAAAGTGCTGATGATGAACGGCGGCGGCCAATCGGATAACCTCGCCAACAAGGAGTTCCTCTACAACAACATCCCGGTAGTCTCGAACGAAGTCGGCGTGCTGTGCGACTGGCTCACGCACGAGAAGGGGCTCAAGACCGCCGTGATGCTCGTGGCCAACGACGAGGCGGGCCGCAACGCCGCGAAGTCGTTCCGCGAGCGCTTCACAGCCGGCGGCGGAACCGTGCGCGCCGAGGAACTGGTGGCGCTGGACGGGAACGATTTCCGTGCGCCGCTTGCCAAACTCAAGGCGCAAGGGGGCGAGGTGCTGTTCATCTCGTCATACGGGCGCAACGTCGCCATCGTCGCCGATCAGGCACGCGAGATCGGTGTGAAGATCCCGCTCGCCGCGACCTCGTGGGTGCTGATTCCGGAGGTCCTGAAGTCCGCCGGCGCACAGGGCATGCTGGTCACTCGCCTGCCTTTCGATTCCGACTCCGCCTTCGCACGCAAGTTCAAGGAGCGATATAACGCCGACGCCGGTTTTTTCGCGGTGCAGTACTACAGCGCCACCAAGATCTTCGCGACGGCAGCGAAGGCGGCGATCAAGAAGAGCGGCGCCCTGGACGGCGAGGGAATCAGGAATGCGATCGAATCGATTCACACCTTCGACACCCCGACGGGCAAGCTCGTCTTCCAGCCGAACCACGCAGCGTTGATGGACATCGAGGTCGGCGTGCTCAAGGACGGCAAGGTGCAGGTGGAGAAGCTGATCAGGGCCGGTCGGTAGGCCGCCGCTCGTGGATCTCGTCCTGCAGCTGCTCGCGACCGGCCTGGTGGTCGGGAGCCTGTATGCGCTGTGCGCACTGGGCTGGGGGCTGATCTACGGCACCACGCTCCATTTCCACGTAGCGCATGGCGCGGTTTTCTCGCTGGCTGCGTACTACGCTTACGTCGCGCAAAAGCTGCTGCACCTGCCGCTGCCCGTCGCTATCGTGCTTGCGATCCTGGCGGCCGCCGTCTCCGGCCTTCTCATCGACCTTCTCCTCTATCAACGCCTGGAACGCCGCGGCGCCTTCCGAACCAGCATCTTCATCGCCTCGCTCGGGCTGCTGATCCTGATCGAGAACACGCTCGCGATCGTCTTCACGCCCGATCCGATGCGCATGGACATCGGTGTGCTCGACACCTCGCTCATCATCGGTCCGGTGTTTCTGACCTATCTGCATGTTCTCACCGTACTGCTCGCGGTGGTGGGCTACGTGGCGCTCATGCTGTTCCTGAAGCGCTCGCGCTGGGGCCAGGCTATCCGCGCCGTCTCCAGCTCACCGGAAATGGCGCGCACCGTGGGGATCGACTTGAATCGCGTGCACTGGGTAACCTATGCGCTGGGCTCCGCGCTCGCAGCGCCCGCGGGTATCCTGGTGGCGATGGACGTCGGCGCTGAGCCGTTTCGTGGCACGCGCTTCGTGCTGGTGGCCTCGGTCGCAGTCATCATCGGCGGCATCGGCTCGATACCGGGCGCGTTCCTCGGCGGACTGTTTCTGGGGCTCCTGGAGAACCTCGGCATCTGGAAACTGCCCTCCGAGTGGCAGTCCGCCATCAGCTTCGGCGTGTTCCTGCTGTTCATTCTGGTGCGGCCGCGCGGCTTCTTCGGGCGCACCGTCAAGTCGGCGGAAGTCTGAAACGATGGCTGCGTATCTCGCGCATTACCTGGTGATGGTCGGGATCTACACGATCCTGGCCCTCTCGCTCAATCTGCTCATCGGTTACTCCGGCATCTTTTCCCTGGCGCACGCCGCGATCTACGGGATCGGGGCCTACGCCTCCGCACTCGCCGCGCTCAAGCTCGGGCTGGGATTCTGGGGTGGATTGGTCGTCGCCGGCGCGGTGGGCGCATTCGCGGCCGCGCTGGTCGCGATTCCATCACTGCGGGTGGCAGGGGATTACTACATCGTGGCGTCGTTCGGACTGCAGATGGTGATCCTGACCGTGTTCATCAACTGGACCACGCTCACCAACGGTCACGCCGGGCTGCCAGGCATCCCACGGCCCAGCGTGTTCGGCTTCACCATCGACAATCCATTCAAGTACGTCATGTTGGCGCTGGCGCTGGCCGGGCTCACGTACGCGATCTGCCATCGGCTGACCCATTCCGCGTTCGGCCGATTGTTGCGGGCCATCCGCGACGACGAGATCGCCGCGCGGGCGACCGGCAAGAACGTCGTGCTCGTGCGCATCGTCATCACCACGATCTCTTCCGCGCTCGGAGCACTGGCCGGCAGCCTCTACGCGCACTACATCACTTACATCAACCCCACCAGCTTTACGCTGGAGGAATCCATCTTCATCACATCGCTGGTCGTGCTCGGTGGCACCGAGCGATTGGCGGGCCCGGTAGTGGGCGCGTTCATTCTGCTGGCGGTTCCCGAAGCGCTGAGGTTCCTGGCGATCCCCGACACGGTGGCGGCGCCCATGCGCCAGATCCTCTATGGCGCGCTGCTGATCCTGTTCATGCTCCTGCGACCGGAAGGCATCCTCGGCCGCGCACGCTCCGGGACCAGGGCGTGAGCGATCGGAGCAGCGCCGAGCCGGTGCTGACCCTTCGCGGCGTCTCCAAATCCTTCGGCGGCATCCAGGCTGTGGCGGATTGCAGCTTCGAGGTCACGCCGGGACTCATCACGGGACTGGTCGGTCCGAACGGCGCCGGCAAGACCACACTGTTCAATCTCATCACGGGATTCTTGCGTGCCGACACCGGCTCCATCCGCTTCAGGGGTGCGGAGCTTTGCGGCCTCGCGCCCCATCAGGTGGAAGCTCGCGGCGTCGTGCGCACGTTCCAGCACCTGCGCCTGTGGAGCAAGATGACCGTGCTCGAGAACGTCTTGCTGGCCTGTCCCACGCCGGTAGGCGAGAACGTCGTGACGCTGTTCTTGCGCCCGGGCAAGGTACGCGCCGAGGAGGCCGCAGCGCGCGAACGGGCCATGGAAGTCCTGGCGTTCTTTGGACTCGCGGCGCGCGCTCGGGAGCTGGCTGAGGACCTGGCCTATCCGGAGCAAAAGCTGCTCTCCATGGCCCGCTTGTTCGCCACGGACGCGGAAGTGCTGTTGCTCGACGAGCCGACCTCGGGGCTCGACAACGAATCGCTCGCGAAGATCGTTCCGCTGGTGCGGCAGCTGGTGGAGCGCGGCAAGACCGTGCTGCTGATCGA
>JBGPMS010000443.1:0-3573 GCA_041487115.1 Gammaproteobacteria bacterium | reverse complement strand
TCCTGCCACCGCCTCCAAGCCGTCATGGCCGCTTACCTCCAATCACTTCCGAAGTGGCGGTTACGTACGCCATTCGTTGCACTTGAATCAACCCGGGTGGCCCGGCCGGCTATTCCGGTTCAGGATCAACTGGAAAGCACAGGCGCGCTTCAAGCTGCCTGAGCCGGTGGCGTGCTCCCCGCCGGCAGCACGTCGAGGTTGATGGTGCTTCCTGCCTGCTCCGCACCCCACGTCAGCTGGAATTTCCAGCAACCGGCCGAGGGTACGTCCACGATGCTTGGACCGCCGTTCACCGTGATCACCGCCTGCGTCCCGCCGGGCGGTATGCCGTCGACGACGAAGTTCGAAGGGCTGCCCTTGGCGACCCAGAGCACCTTGTTATTGGTGCCATCGATGCGGGGGCTGCTGCCCGCGGTTGCACCATGCCCCATCCGGCGCTTCGCGCCACCTTCCCCTGCGGGGGGGAAGGGAGACTCGATTAACAAACCGACCGTCGGTCTGTTATCGTCTTGAGCATGGCTCGCACGGTAAATCCGACCCTCCACACCGTACGCCGAGACGCGTTCCTCGACGTGGCCCAGCGCCTGATCCAGACGAAGGGATACGAAGCCATGAGCATCCAGGACCTGCTGGACGAGCTCGATGCGTCGAAGGGGGCCTTCTACCACTACTTCGACTCCAAGCAGGCGCTGCTGGAGGCGGTCGTCGAACGCTTTGCCGACGGTGCTATGGCTGCTTTGGAACCGATCCTCATCGATCCCGGGCTGCCGGCTCTCACCAAGCTCGAGAGGGTCTTCGCAGGCATCGCGAGCCTGAAGGCGGAACAGAAGGACCTGATGCTGGCGATCATCGAAGTCTGGAACTCGGACGGCAATGCGATCGTCCGCGAGAAGGTGCGGCGGCTCTCCGAGCGCATCATGGTCCCGCTCTTCTGCGCGGTCGTGAAGCAGGGCCTCGACGAGAGAACGCTGCATGTCGATTCACCCGACGACACGGCGAAGGTCCTCGTCGCACTCATGCTGGGCTTCCAGCTGCAGGCCACGGACCTCTTCATCGCGCGTCAGGCCGGCGTCATCACTTTTGACGTCGTACAGCGTGCTGTCGCGGCAAACACCGAGGCGTTCGAAAGGATCCTTGGCATTCCTAAAGGGTCGCTCACGCTCACGGATGAGCCAACCTTGCGTTTCTGGTTCGGCTAGAGAAAAGAGGTACTAAATGGCAGCGATCATCGAAGTTGAGAATCTGACCAAGAGCTACGGGAGCAAGAAAGGCATCGCTGGTGTCTCCTTCCAGGTCGAGGAGGGCGAGGTGTTCGGCTTCCTTGGCCCGAACGGTGCAGGCAAGACAACCACGATCCGACTCCTGATGGCGCTGCTGCACGCCGACCGGGGCGCCGCGAAGATCGCCGGCCTCGACTGCTGGAAGCAGTCGCTGGAGATCAAACGCCTCGTCGGGTACCTGCCAGGCGAGCCCGCGCTCGATCCCAACCTGACCGGCGGACAGATTCTCGAGTACTTCGCCCACCTGCGCGGAGGCGTCGATCAGGCTTACCTCAAGCAGCTGATCCAGCGCTTCGACCTGGACACCAGCCGCAAGTTCCGCCAGTACTCAACTGGAAACAAGCGCAAGGTGGTTTTGATCCAGGCCTTCATGCACCGCCCGCGCCTGCTCATCCTCGACGAACCGACCAGCGGCCTCGATCCGCTCAACCAGCAGGAGTTCGATCACATGGTCAAAGAGGCGCGCGACGAAGGGCGCACCGTCTTTCTCTCATCACATGTCCTGAGCGAGGTCGAGAAGACCTGCACGAAGGTCGGCATCATCCGCGATGGGAGCCTCGTGCGCATCGGGGACGTCGCGGAGGTGAAGGCCATCAAGCGCTACGAGATCACCATCACGTTCGCCAGCCCTGTTCCGGCCGAGACGTTCAAGACATTGGAAGGTGTGGCCGATGTCGAGACGCTGGATCACGGACATGCGGTGCGCCTGGCGATGCAAGGATCCGCCGATGCCGTGATCAAGGCGGCGGCCCAATTTCGGGTCGTCTCGCTGACCAGCTACGAGCCGAGCCTCGAGGACATTTTCCTTCGCTACTACGCGGCTGACGCGGCGCCCGCGAAGGAGGTTCAGGGGGTTGCTTAGGAGCATCTTTCTGAAGACCCTCCGCGACTACCGGGTGCCGATCCTCGGTTGGGGCATCGGCATGGGGCTCGTGGTGATCTCACCGATGGCGAGCGTTGCCGCGCTGGTAACGACTCCCCAGGCCAGAGAGCAGCTGATCAGCATCGCCGCGACGTTCGCCTGGAACGCCGACGCCGTCGCCGTCGACACAATTGGCGGCTACGCGACCTTCAAGATCGGCATTTTCATCTTTCTCATCGCGATCTGGCCGCTGCTTGCGGGCAGCCGGATGCTGCGTGGCGAAGAGGACCGCGGCTCGATGGACGTGCTGCTTTCGCTGCCGCGCCCCAGGCTGAACGTTGCGCTCGAAAAGTTGGCGGCGATGTGGACGGCGCTGCTCGCGATGGGCGTCCTGATCGGATTGCTCGCGTTCGCGGGTGGAGCGAAGCTCGGAGGCGATTTTGGCTTAGGCGGCGGACTTCTCTTCGGCTTGAACCTCGCGTTGATCTGCGCCGTGTTCGGCAGCCTCGCGCTGCTGATCTCTCAGTTCACCCATGAGCGCGGACCGGCGGCAGGCTGGACCGCGGGCCTCCTGCTGGTCTTCATCGTCCTCGACATGGTCCACCGCGTCGTTCCCCACAGCGAGTGGATCTCACGCCTCTCCCCCATCTACTACTACAACCTGAGCAAGCCTCTGGTGCCGAGCTACGGCACGAACTTCGGCGCGATGGCCGTCGAGCTGGCGCTGGCCGCGGTACTAGGCGCCGTTGCGGTGTGGCTCTTCGTCCGCCGCGACATCGGCGGGACCGTGCCGCTGCCGCGCTGGGTACGCCTGCCCGAGCGGCAGGCGAATCGAGCCCTGCCGGTCGGAGACTGGTCGCTGCGCTCCGTTTACGCGCGCAGCATGGCGATGATCGCGATGCCGACCTTCTGGTGGACGCTGGGCATCGCGGGGTTCGCGGGCTGGATGGTTTTCGTCGTCCAGCTCATGGAATCGAAGCTGTCCACCTTGCTTTCCGGCTCGCCCGCCTTCACTGCCCTGATCAAGAACCTCGGCGGAGGCGACGCAGGAGTCAACGCCGGCTTCCTGAGTGCGATGTTCTTCTTCCTGCCCTTGGCCCTGATGGCCTTCGCGGTCACCCAGGTCAACGGCTGGTCAGCCGACGAAGGCGACGGCAGGCTGGAGTTGGTTCTCGCGGCGCCGCAATCTCGCGTGTCAGTGCTGCTCGGTAGGTTCGCCGCGCTCGCCACCGCGACCGTTGCCATCGCCGTGATCACCACACTCGGGTGTTTCGCAGCGGCAGCCGCGGCAGGCCTGAATCTCGATGGGGGCAACCTGGCGGGGGCGACGCTCGGGATGATCCCTTTCGGCCTGCTGATCGCCGCCATCGGCTACCTCGCTTCGGGGTGGCTGCGGACCGCGGCGGACACAGGGCTGCTGAGCTTCGTGCT
>JBGPMS010000442.1:0-3581 GCA_041487115.1 Gammaproteobacteria bacterium | reverse complement strand
TTGCAGAGACAGTGCTTCCATGCTCTAGCGAATCTGGCGCGCAGGGCAGCACGATGGTTTGCCGGACGAAGTCCTCGAAGAGGCCGCCAGCTCGATCCGCGTTGATTTCATCTTCTCCAGCTCACCGTACGAAGCGGAAGCCTTGTCTCGCGTCAACCGAGTGACTATCGGAGGCAGCCAGGTGTGCTACGCCTCAGTCGAGGACCTCATCATCCACAAGCTGGTGGCCGGCCGCCCCCGGGACATCGAGGACGTGCGTGGTGTTCTGCTCAGAAACCGGGGCTACCCGGGCGTACGTCCAGCGCTGGCTGGCAGACTTCGAGCAAGTGACAGGCGGCCCCTTGCGTGCCGTACTTGCGGATCTGGAGCGCGGGAGCGTCTGACCGCCGCAGGGATGGCCGACGGAGCACCGCCCTCAGCAGAATTCGCCACCGGCAGGAATTCCCGCCAGCCGGGCACTGGCGATCCAGAGCCGGCGCGTGAGGTCGTCAGAAGATTTTGTGCTGGAGCAACGATGACCGCGCCGTTGGAGCTGTGTGCTCCGCCCAAGCGGGATTGTGACTAAACGTCAAGGCCCTTACGGCTCTGGGGATCGTCCGTTACGTCCCCGTTAGTGGTATCGTCCACACGCGAACTGACTGCCCTCGCATGCGGAGGATGGGCGCGGCCATCTCTTGGAGCCGCACCACAGCCCGAACCTTTTCCGGAAAAGGCAATGCGGCCAGGCGATGGCGCCGCGCTTCCTTTGCCGTGAACAGGCGCCTGATCTCAGGCGTCAGGGTTTCCATTGGTTCCATCTTGATTCCAGGCCATGGCGCGAAAGCACGCCGGATAGGTAGCCCATATCGATCGTCGCCTGCTCGAGCAAGAGTCGAACCCTGTGGCGATCTTTCTCGCGTCCGGTCTGGAGCGCGATAGCCAGCAGATGCTCCGCCCGCAAGACTCGCGTCGCCGTTGTCTCGTACATCGTCTCCCGTGCCTCCCCCAACGCCTCTTCCAACAACGCGTTGTAAGCCGGAAGAAACTGCACGGGCACGCCTTCGACGTTGACGCACTCGCCCTCCTCCGCATATCCCCTGGCACGCAGTGCGTCGTACAGCGAGGTGAGCGTCAGCAAACCGCCAGGCGTCTGCGGCAGCACCACGAATACATCCAGATCGAACGTGAGAAGCGGCTCGGCGTAGAACGTCGCGCCCATCGCGCCACCGATGGCATAGCGGCTGAGCACGCCGGCGTGCTCGAGCTCGTTCAGGACCTTGAGCGTCCGTTCCATGGTCACGGCAAAGAGTACCAGCGCCGACCGCTACAGTGCAAATTGGAGACTGCATCGCCCGGGCAGCATCGCAGACGCGTACAAATGGGTCTTCCCATGCCGGCGGGATCCCCAAAGCGCATGTTCTCCAGCGCCACCATCTGGAGCGTGGGAGCGTTGACCGCCGCAGGGATGGCCGACGAAGCGCCGCCCTCAGCAGAATTCGCCGCCGGCAGGAATTCCCGCCAGCCGGGCGCTGCCGATCCAGAGCCGGCGCGCGAGGTCGCCATCGAGCGTGCTGGGATCGACGCGCGCGGGGCGTTGCTTGATGACGTACTCGCCGCCGAGCGGCGCCGCCTCCGGTGCGCTCGCCAGAAAGATCGACGTCGACGCCCCTTTTTCGGGGCTGGTCATGAACGGCTTCAGACAGCGCCAGATGACCTCGAGGAGGCCGCCCTGCTCGCCGATCGCGGTAGCGACTACCCCGGGGTGCAGGCAGGTCGCGACCACGCCCGTCGCGCGCAAGCGGCGGTCGAGCTCCTTGGTGAAGAGGACGTTGCACAGCTTCGAACGGCCGTAGGCGCGCAGTGTCGTCCAATCGCTCCAGCCGTCCAGGTCGTCGAAGTCGAGCCGCATTCCGTGGTGGGCTTCGGACGCGACGGTGACAACGCGCGACGGCGCGCTCGCCTTCAGCCGTTCGAGCAGGAGGTTGGTCAACAGGAACGGCGCGAGATGGTTGACGGCGAAGGTGAGCTCGATGCCGTCGGTCGAGCGGGTGCGCCTGGGCGCTGCCAACCCGGCGTTGTTGACCAGCACCTGCAGCGCCGCATGGCGCGACAATAGCTTATCGGCAAGACTGCGGATCGCTTCGAGCGAGGCGAAGTCCGCCACGCCGACCTCGACCGCGGCCGAGGGGCAGCGTTGGACGACGAAGCGTCGAGCCGCCTCCGCCCGGGCAGCATCGCGCCCTACCATCACGACGCGCATCCCGGTGCGTGCGAGGCCGAGCGCAGTGAACAGCCCGATGCCTGAGGTGGCGCCGGTAACGATGCCGGTCGAGCCGGACAGATCGGGGATCAAACCGCGCGGCATGTTGCTCTCTGAGGAGAAGGGATGGATCAGTGTTCGTGCAGCGCCAACTGCCGGACTCAAGGCAGTTCGATCACGCTGCCCACGCCGGCGTAGCGGTAACGATCCCCCCAGATCTTCCGGAACAGGGCGAAGGCCGGCTCTCCGGTACAGTGTCCCGGCGCCAGGCGGTTGACCCTGAACGTTTCATGGAGTGTGGCAGCGATGCGGGCGATCTCTTCGTCCGGCGCAGCCGGAAGGTGGAAACCGCCCATCACGAGGTGGACACGCGGGTCGATGGCCGCGGCGGCCTCGACGATTTTGTCGATGCCCGGGTGGGAACAACCGGCGACTACCACTACGCCCTCCGGCGTATCGATCACGAGCGACAGCTCGCGCAGTTCCTTGGTGCCGGGTTTGTCGGACACCAGCGAGAGGATGTGAAAGCCTGGCGCAACCTCGATCGTGTGATCGATCATCTCGAACCTGGCGCCGACCCAGGCCGTGCCGAAGGTCATGGTCGCGGGCGGCCGGCCATCGTAATAGCGCATGCTCCCAGGCAGGGACTCGTCCTTGCGGTAGAACGTGCTGGGCAGGGAACTGCCGAACACGCCGAAGCTTTCCTTGGGCGCATAGATCCGGACGCCGGGGTTGACGCTGAGCAGATACGAGAGCCCCGCCGTGTGGTCCAGGTGGCGGTGCGAGATCAGCACGAAGTCCAATCCGGTGAGATCGACTCCCGCAGCCTGAACGTTGTGGGCGAAGATCTGCGCGTCGTTGCCGGTGTCGAACAGGATGCGCTTGCCGCCGTATTCGATGAGCGCCGCGAAGCCCCAGTCCCTGGTCATGGCCGGGTTGTCTCCGAAGGCGTCGTACAGGATGGTGACGCGCTGGCCCGGATCTGCGGCGGCCAGACCGATACCAAGAGTGAGAAGACAGGCTAGGGCGTGACGGATCGGCAGGCGGGGCCGCATTCTCTCCTCCATGCAGTCGGGGGACCAGCGACTCCGGGCGCAACCCCGCGGCCTCTAGTGCGGACACGCGCCCGATCGAAAATCAATGTAACACGCCGCCTTCCGGTCGGCCGAAAGTTTAGAATCAGAGGTGGCGGGACGCCGGGCCGCGTTGACGAGACCGCGTTCCGAACACAAGAGATAACCACCACGGAGGAGACCCATGAAGCGGATCATTGAACCGATGTTGGCGGGATGCGTGGCGGCCCTCGCCTTTGCCCTGCCGGTGCTCGTCTGCGCAGCCGAGC
>JBGPMS010000441.1:0-3585 GCA_041487115.1 Gammaproteobacteria bacterium | reverse complement strand
TGCGACGAACGTCCTGGCGTAACGCAGTTCGGCGCGGTCTGCATCCGCGTTCGAACAGAGCTCCAGCAGCCGCTCGTAGTACCCCTGCGCTGCGCTGCGGTTGCCGGAAAGCTCAGCCGCGCGCGCCGCGCCATAGAAGCTCCGGAATCGATTCGGCTCCTTTCCCATGGAGCGTTCGAATTCGCTCAACGCTACAGCCGGCCGGTTCATCTCCAGCAGCATCTCTCCCAGCTGTTCCCGGGCGGGAAGGATCGGGCCCGGCATGACCGGGTGCTTCGGCACATCGGTTTCCAAATCGGCCGCGACGCGCAGCAGGGCGAGGGCTTCCTCCGGCTTGCCCTCGGCGCGGGTGGCCCATGCCTGCGCGACCTGGATCTGGATCCCGGTGAGATTCACCCAGTAGCCCAGGTTCGCCGTCTTCATTGCGTCGCGCAACTCTCCGAGCCGCGCGATATCGCGGCGCGCAGCCGCTGCGTCGCCGCTGCGCGCTGCACCCAGGGCGCGGGCATAGATCGTCACCGCTTCCGAATGTGGCACCTTGCTCCACGGGTAAGCGGCCTCAGGCGGACTCACGGTGAGTCTTGAGGCAGCGGCCCAGTCGCCTCGCTCGATGGCATACCGGGCAGGGATGGCCGCGAGCGCGTAGCCGGCTGCGAAATGCTGACCGTTAGGCTTGGTGACGGCCCGGGCCTTGTCTACCACGGCGCTGGCCTTTTCATCCTGCCCACCCTGCAGATAGGCATAGACCAAGTAGTCGAGCGCATGCAGGTAGTCGACGTCGCTCACCGCCCTCTTCGCCGAGGCGATGTTGGAGTCGATCGTCTCCGGCCACATGCCGAGCATGGTGTAGGTGTGGGAGGGCATGTGCTGGGCATGCGCCGCCGACGGGGCGATCTTCGCGTACCGGCGTGCGGCGTCGAGCGCCTGCGGTGCCAGCGCCGGATAGTCGTAGCTGTGGATCAGGTAATGGGCTACGCCCGGATGGTTCGGCTTGCTCCGATACACCTGCTCCAGGATCGCGGCCGCCTTCAGCTGCGCGGAATAGGTCTTGTCGGTGGGCAACGCGCTCGTGCTCAAGATCAGCGCATGCAGGACCACCGCTTCCGTGTCGTCCGGATACCGCTGCGCCAGCCGCTCCATCGACTTCTCGAATGCCAGCAGCCGGGTGCGATGATCCAGCTTGTCGTGGTCGGTGTAGAACACCTGCAGCGCGGCGATATAGTCGCGCTCGCGCGGGTCCGCAACGGGCGCGACCGCCGCCTTGGCTAGCTGATCGGCGCCGAACTGGAGCGCCTTGGGCGGCGTGGGCCCCGCGTACAGGTTGCCAAGCGCCGTCAAGGCGCTGCCCCAGTAACCTATGGCGCAGTCGGGCTCCTTCTGCGTTATCCCACCGAAGGTCTTCGCGGCCTCGTCCCACCAGAACGAGTGGAACAGCGCCATGCCGCGGTCGAAGTCCTTCTGCGCCTGCGCGGAGCAGGAGATCGGGAAGCTGACCTCACCGAGCTGCTCGGGCTGGCCGCGCTGTGCGTCGTCCTCCTCGTGGGCGAGCGCGGCCGAGCTCGAAAGGATCAAACTGAATGCGAGTATCCAGGGTATCGTCTTCATGGAATCCCTCCTCTCAAAGATGGCTGCACCGACTGACGGCAAGCTACGCCTGCCGCGTCCGTGCGCAAGACCCGAGCGTAAGACCGACTCGCATACAAAGCGCATACGGATCGAGAAACCCGCTCGCCGTGCCGTCGCGTCCGGACCAGGTTGCAGATCCTCGGGTGCGATATCAGCCTGCGCCGGGCTCTGCGATGAGCTTCTTCATATCGATCAGCGCCTGCTTCTCATTGAAGAAGGCCAGGCTGTAGATCTCGCGGATGTTGCCCTTCTGGTCGATGAGATACACGCGCGCCGGATGGTCCAGCTCACCTTTGGGCAGCAGCTTGGTCCACTCGTCGTAGGCCTCGAGCACCGGCTTGGTCTTCTCCGGGTCCTCGCGCAGGAAGCGCCAGCCCGCGGAATCAGCACCGTATGTCTTGGCATACTGGGTGAGTACCGCAGCGGTATCGGTCTGCGGATCGACCGTCACGGACAACAGATTCGCCTTCTTACCGAACAGCCCCTCCTGCTTCAAGCCAGCCTGCAGCGCAGCCATCTGCTTCGAGATCAGCGGACACACGCCCGGGCAGGTGGTGAAGACGAAGGCAAGCAGCACCACGCGCCCCTGATAGTCCGACAGACGGACCGGGCGGCCCGTCGGATCACGCAGGGTGAACCCGGGAGCGCGGGCGATGATCGACAGGCTCGGGTTGGCGGACACCGCCCCGTCGGAGGGGGACTGCCCCGAGACTGCCGGCGCCGCCATCGCGATGACGCACGCTAGCAACGTCAGAAGGAGACGGCACTTCATGACTTCACTCCTTGCTCGGCCGCGACGGGATGGGGAACCGCGCAGCGCATTGCGCTTCTCGGTACGTCAATTGAGCAACATGTCATGGGGGCGTGCCGGCCCTTCCGGCGCCTTGGCGAAGTCGATCTTGAAGTTGGGATCGAGCTTCATGCGCCCATCGGGCCCGATCTGCACCAGTTGCATGGAGTAGCGCGACGAGTAGTCGATCGAGCTGATGGCGGAGTTGGTGAAGTACAGGCGCCGGCCATCATAGGTCACGTGCATCATGTTGGGTTGCACCACGCCCTGGATGGTGTCGTGCAGCTTGATATGGTCCGGATCGGAAATGTCCCAGGCCTGGATTTCGCTGCCGACGAAGCAGCTCACGTACAGGTACTTGTCGTCGGGCGACTGCCGCAGATCCGCCGGGCTGCAGCCGGGCCCTGTGTCGCCCGCCTTGCGGTAGCTGAAGGTGCCGTCGTCTTCCAGCTTGAACATCCAGATCGAATTCCCGCCGCTGCTGATGTTGTAGCCGTACCTGGCGCCCGGCTTCAGCATCCAGCGCGCGGCCAGCATCACCGCGTCACCGCCCGAATCCAGGGTCTGGATGATCTTGCGCTCCTTCAAGTCCCACACCAGCATGGTGTTCGGGTGCGACCAGGTCTTGGGATCCCATTGGTCGAAGGGCTTCATCCAGGTTTCCTGGGGAAACCAGGTGGAGGTGATCATGCGGTTGAACTCGGGCTTGATCACCGTCTCGTAGGGATTGTTGGTCGCCTTGTGGCTCGCCACGAATTTGCCGTCGTTGGTGAACTCGGCGATGCCCCCGGGCCCGGTCCCGTCGGGGCCCGATGCCATGCTGACCAGGATGCGGCCCGGTATCGCGTACGGCGTGTGCGGGCCAGAGAGCCCGGTGAGCTGAGCCACGTTATCGATGGTCTTGGTGAGCTTGGGGTTCATCGGGTCGGACACGTCGAAGATGAACAGCCGGCTGGTATTGAGCGAGGCCGCCCAGATCTTGGTGCGGTCGTCCGTGTAGCCGATATGGTGCGCCTCGTTGCCGGCCGACCCGACTTCGACTTTCTTGAGGATCTTGCCGTAGGTCGGCGACGCGAGATTGACGTCGATCACCGCCAGGAAGTCGGGAGCCTGCCCTGGTGTTGCCGGCAGCGCCCACAGGTACATGACCTTCTCCGGCTGCTTCAGGC
>JBGPMS010000440.1:0-3591 GCA_041487115.1 Gammaproteobacteria bacterium | reverse complement strand
TATCCACCATCGACCGGAATGGCCGTGCCGGTGAGAAAATCGGATGCCGCGCTGGCGAGGAACACCGCGATGCCGCCAAAATCGTCGATGCCGCCCCACCGCCCGGCCGGAGTGCCGGCGAGAACGCGGTCATTCAGCCCCGCGATCTCCTGCCGCGCCTGACGCGTGAGATCGGTATCTACCCATCCCGGCAGCACGGCGTTGACCTGGATGTTGTCCCGCGCCCACGCTGTGGCCAGCGACTTGGTCAGCTGCACGATGCCGCCCTTGCTCGCACCGTAGGCCGGCGCGAACGCGGCGCCGAAGATGGAAAGCATCGATCCGATGTTGATGATCTTGCCGCCACCGGCACGCTTCATCTGCGGATAGGCGCTGCGCGAGCACAGGAAAGCGCTCGTCAAGTTGGTGTCCAGCACTTGCCGCCACTCCTCGACAGCGAGGTCCTGTGCGGGCTTGCGGATATTGATCCCCGCGTTGTTGACCAGGATGTCGAGCCGGTCGCAGCGCCGTACCGTCTCGCTGACCAGCGCCTCGACCGATTTGTCCTGCGTCACGTCGACGCTTATGGCGAGCGCTTCGGCGCCCAAGGTCTGCAGCTCACGCACTGCGGCACTCGACTTTTCCTTGTCTCGGGCCGCAACGACGACGCGTGCCCCGGCCCTAGCCAGACCTCGTGCCATGCCCAATCCGATTCCCCCGTTCCCGCCAGTCACGATCGCGACCTTGCCTTTGAGATCGAACACGTCCTGACCCTCCCGTAGCCAACCGCGTTAGCCCAATGCCGCCGACGAGACGAAGCTGACCGGCGATCGGCCTGCACGTCCCGCTGAGGGGCAGTATAGCCACTAACATCCACGACCTGTCCGAGGCTGCGCCGCGGATCCCACCCGACGCTCGACGTCGATGCCGGGAACGGGGCGGGAGCGGGCCTGAGGACGAGTGCGCGGCTTCAAGCGTCGAGCGGCTCACATCTTGTTCTCGGCCACATTGGAAGAGGCGACCTGGTGCTCGAGCCAGGCCGGCTGCGTATACTCCCACTAGCAACCGGCGAGAACCGGCCCCAAGCCAACGACCCGTCGCAGCACATGCCCTTCCGATTCCAACCCAACCTGTGCAATGTTGCCGCACCTACTGGGGCGGCGCACTGTTCTATTTGCTGGCCGACATCGAGATCCGGCACCGCACCGACAACCGCCGCGGACTGCAGGACGCGCTGCGTGCTATCGTCGCGGCGGGGGGCAACATCAGCCGCAACTGGACGGTCGAAAAGGTTCTCACCACGGGCGACGCCGGAACTGGCGTGCACGTGCTCACCGATCTCTACGACAACATGAAGGACAAGCCCGTGAACGTGGACCTTCCCGATCTGTGGCAGCGGCTCGGCGTGTCGATGCCAGGCGATACCGTCAGCTTCGACGATTCGGCGCCCCTCGCTGAGATCCGCCGCGGGATCACTGCGCCGCCACGTCCCGGCTGACACGGCCAACCCATGAGTTAGCAGCCCGATGCAAAACCCCAAGTATCCGTTCGTGTTGAGCGTGTTTCGACTCTGCTGCGCGACGCTCAACATGACCGGGCGAAAGCAGCAGAGTCGAAACACGCTCAGCGCGAACGGGGTTTTAGTGTTCCTTGCCAAGGTATAGCACCTCACCATGCATGATCTCATCATCCGCCGCGGTACCATTGTCGATGGAACGGGAGCGCCAAGCCGTGTAGCCGATGTCGCGGTGAACGGCGCAAGCATCACGGCCGTCGGCACCGGGCTCGGGCGCGGCCACCGCGAAATCGACGCCGAGGGCATGCTGGTCACGCCCGGCTTCGTCGATATCCATACCCACTACGACGGCCAGGCAACCTGGGACCCCTACCTGACGCCGTCCTCCTGGCACGGGGTGACAACGGTCGTGTTCGGCAACTGCGGTGTGGGCTTCGCCCCGGTGCGGCCAGGCGCTGCATCGTACCTGATCAACCTCATGGAAGGCGTGGAGGATATTCCCGGCACCGTGCTGGCCGAAGGCGTGAAGTTCGACTGGGAATCCTTCCCCGAATACCTCGACGCGCTGGCCGCGACACCGAAGGCCATCGACATCGGCGCACAGGTGCCGCATGGCGTGCTGCGCTTCTATGTGATGGGCGAGCGCGGGGCCGATCACGCCGCGGCACCGACCGAGCCAGAGATCGCTCGCATGGGCGCACTATTGGAGGAAGCGCTGCACGCGGGCGCGCTCGGGTTCACCACATCGCGGACCATCAAGCACCGCGCGAAGGATGGCCGGTTGACGCCCAGCTTGTCCGCACGCGAGCCGGAGCTGTTCGGCCTCGCGCTCGCCATGAAGCGGGCGGGACGCGGCGTGATCGAAGTCAATTCCGACTTCGGTCCCGGCGAATTCGAGGCGTTGCGCGGCGCCGCGGAAGTCGCGGGCCGGCCGCTGTCGGTGCTGCTGCTGCAAGTCAACAACGCTCCGGAACTGTGGCGCGAGACGCGGGCGCAGATCCACTCGGCGCGCAAGGCAGGCATCGACGTCCACGGCCAGGTGGGATGCCGGCCCATCGGCATCACGATGGGCTTGGAGACCACGACGCATCCCTTTTTCACCCATCCGGCCTGGACCGCGATGAGTCATCTGTCACCGCCCGAGCGCTACGATCGGCTCGAGCGCGATCCGGAACTGCGGCGCGCTCTGGTGGAGCACCGCCCCGACGACGAGCACACGCGCGAGATCGAGACGAGGCTGCCGCGAACCTATGTCGTCGACGACACCTACGACTACGAACCGCACCCATCCAACAGCATCGCCGCGCGGGCGCAAGCGGGCGGTCGCAGCCCCTGGGCGCTCGCGCTGGAAGCGATGATGGCGGAGAACGGCAAAGGACTGCTGTCCCACACGTTTGAGAACTACAGCGAGGGCAGCCTCGAGGTCATCCGCGAAATGCTGGTGGACGAGGCTACCATCATGGGTCTGGGCGACGGCGGCGCCCACGTCTGCACCATCTGCGACGCCGGCTCGCCCACCTTCCTGCTCACCCACTGGGCACGTGACCGCAAGCGCGGTCCCAGGTTGCCGTTGGAATTCCTGGTGCGGAAACAGACGCGCGATTGCGCCGAAGCATTCGGGTTGAAGGATCGCGGCGTCCTGGCCGCCGGCTACCGGGCCGACGTCAACGTCATCGACTTCGAGCAGCTCCGGTTCCTCAAGCCCGAGGTCGTCTACGATCTGCCCGCAGGAGGCAAGCGGCTCATGCAGCGGGCGCGAGGGTATCGGCACACGTTCGTGGCGGGGCGGGAGACGCTACGAGACGATGAGCACACCGGGGAGATGCCGGGCAGGCTGCTGCGGTAGCATCACCGCCGTCTCTTCGATGACGTCGTCGAGCGCATTGTCCATCGCGAGCGGCGTTTCGAAGTAGCGTATGACCGGCGCGCAACGAGATTCCAATACACCACAGGAGACCGAAATGGGAAAGACGATCCAGCTGACCGCCGCGGATGGCCACAGCCTTTCCGCGTACCTGGCGGAGCCCGCGGCCAAGCCCAAGGGAGGCTTGATCGTGGCGATGGAGATCTTCGGCGTGAACAGCCACATCCGCAGC
>JBGPMS010000439.1:0-3599 GCA_041487115.1 Gammaproteobacteria bacterium | reverse complement strand
GCCCCGTGCTCGTGGTCGATGAAGTACCGCCAGCTGTAGTCCCAGATCCGGTCGTACCAGCCCCAGTACTCTTGGTTCCGGGTGCGACGCCCAAGCAGCGCGGCGGCAGCCAGCGACTCGGCCTGCACCCAGAAGTATTTGTCGCTGTCGCAAATGCTGCGGTCCGGTGCGAAGCCGTAGCAGATTCCGCCCGACTCACTGTCCCAGGCGCGGTCCAGTGCGGCGTCGAACAGCTCCGCTGCGCGCGGGAGCAACCAACCAGCGTCGGTGTTGAGCTGGCTCGGGTAGCGTTCCAAGATGAGCAGAAGCTTGGCCCACTCGGTGAGATGCCCGGGCTGATAGCCCCAGGGGCGGAAGATGTTGGTTTTGTCGTCGCGGTTGTAGTCCCAGTCCACCGACCAGTCCGCGTGGTAGTGCTCCCACATGAGGCCGCCGGCGAGCGCGGCCTGCCGCACGGTGACGTTGCGTGCCACGATCTCAGCGCGGTCGAGATAGCGCCGCTCGCCCGTAGCCTCGAACGCCGCCAGCAACGCCTCGCAGCTGTGCATGTTGGCATTCTGTCCGCGGTAGGGCGAGAGCTGCGTCCAATCCGGGCTTGCCTCGTCCGCGTAGAGTCCGGCTTGCGGGGACCAGAAGCGGCCCTCCATGAGCTCGAAGGTCTCCGACACATATCCGCGCGCCTCATCGATCCCGGCGCGAAGGGCGTGGGCGTATGCGAGCAGAACGAAAGCCAGCCCGTAGCAGTGATTGGTGCCGTCCAGCACGCCATCAGTGCCGAGCAGCCACGCGTAGCCACCGGTACCTGGGTTTCGATACACCCGTCGCAGATAGTCGATGCCGTGCTTCACAGCGGCCAGATATTCCGGGTTGCCGAACTGACGATACGCCATCGCGTAGTTGAACACGAAGCGTGTGCTGCTCACGAGGTGACGGGTGTTCGCGTCGTAGATCGTGCCGTCGTCCTTGAAGAAATGGTAAAAGCCACCGCGCGGGTCGATGGCGCGCGGGTGATAGAAGGCCATCGTGCGCTCGATATGGTCGAGCAGGAACTTGCGGCTGCGGAAGTCGGGAGACGCGTTACCGTCGGCGGGAGTCATGCGGCGATTCACTCCATCCGATCGAGCACTTGCCCCACCAACGGCAGCGTGGGTGGTGTCGCACCGGCACGCAGGCAGGCGGCAGCCCCGGCGGCAACGGAGAAACGCAGGTGCGCCGTCCAGCCGGCCTCCGGCGCGGTCATGAGGCTGTAGAGCAGACCGCCGATGCTGGCGTCTCCTGCGCCCACGGTGTCGACCACCTCGATCATCGGTGGCCGTTGAGTGAGAGCGCTTCCCGCCAGGTGCAGTTCGGCGCCCTCGGCGCCCCGCGTCAGCAGGATGGGAGCGGTCGGGTTGAGGGCGCGCAGCTGGGCGAACCCTTCGGCTGGATCGTCCGTGCGAAACAGGCCGAGCAGATCCTCGTCCGATACTTTGATCACATCGGCCCTGGCTGCGACGTGCCGCAGGGTCTGGTCGTAAGCCGCCGTCATGATGTTGCGGAAATTCGGATCGAAGCTGACGCGCTTGCCGGCGGCCTTCACCTGGTCCAGCAGGCCGAGCAGCTTGGTGCGCAGCGGATCGCGTACCAGGCTGATGCAGCCGAAGTGCACCCACTCCGCCTGCTGCAGCCAGCCCTGCGGCAGCAGCCCGGGTTCGAACGCGAGATCGGCGCTGTCCTCGCCGATGAAGAAATATCGCGGCGGAGAGGTTTCGTGCACCATGGCCAGCAGCGGTGGCTTGTCGTAGCGCTGCGTGAATCGCATGTCCAGTCCCGCGGCTTTGCTCAACTCCGCGAGATCGTCGCCCAGCCGGTCAAGGCTGATGCTGCCGGCGAAGGCGCTCGGCACCCCCAGCGTGGCCACCACGCGCGCCACATTCCAGTCCGCGCCACCGGGGCGCGACAGCCAGGTGTCCGGACCGACGCGGATGAAGTCGGTAAGGGCCTCGCCTGCGCTCACGAAGCGCGGCCAGCTCGTTGGTTCGCTGCGGTCTTGTTCCATCGGTCCGGCTGAGCTGGTTTCGCGCGCTCTCTATTCAAGCAGCAAGGTGGCCGAGAATGTGATCCGAAGCCTTCTCGGCGATCATGATCGTAGCTGCATTGGTATTGCTGCTGATCAGCCTCGGCATCACGGAGGAGTCGCACACGCGCAACCCCTCGAGACCGCGCACGCGCAGGCTCGTATCCACTACTGCCATGGCATCGACACCCATTTTGCACGTTCCCACCGGGTGATAGTCGGTCTTGGAGAACTTGCACGCGTAGGCGGCGATCTCCTCCTCGGTCCGCACCTGCGGGCCCGGCAGCCGCTCGGCAAGCACGAAGGGCTTGAAGGCGGGCGAGGCCATGATCCTGCGGGCGATGCGGAAGCCCTCGATGGAGATCTTGCGGTCATAGGGATCCGCCCAGTAGTTGGGATCGATGAGCGGAGGTGCAAATGGATCGCCGTTTCGCAGCCGCACGCTGCCGCGCGAGCGCGGGCGCAAGAACGCGGAGTTGAGCGTAACGCCACAGTTCTTCAGCTTCTCCAGCCCATGCTCCAGGCCCGAGCCCACCATGAAGTGAAACTGAATGTCGGGCGATCGCGCCTGCGTGTCCGCGAACCAGAAAGCACCGCCCTCGGCGAGATTGGAGGCTGCCGGGCCGGTGCGGAACAGCAGGTACTCGAGGCCAGCCCACAGCTGCTTGTGAGGTCTCAAGTGTTTGTCGTAGCTCTGGTCACCGGTCAGCTCGTTGACCGCATAGACGTCCATGTGGTCCTGCAAGTTGCGGCCCACGCCGGCCAGATCGTGCGCCACCGGTATGCCGAGCGCCTTCAGCTCGTCGGCCGGTCCGATGCCAGATAGCAGCAGCAGTTTGGGCGAACCGATGGCGCCGGCGGTGACGATCACCTCGCGGTCGGCCCGCAGCGAGCCACGGGCGCGGCCGCCAGCGTAGACTAGCTCCACACCCACCACACTCCCGCTCTCGATCAGGAGGCGGGTCGTGTGCGCACCCGTCAGGACAGTCAGGTTCGCGCGCGGCAGGACCGGCTTGAGATAGCCGACCGCTGCGCTGCATCGGCGCGCATTGCGCTGGGTAACCTGGTACAGGCCGCAGCCATCTTGCCGCTCGCCGTTGAAATCCGCATTGAACGGCAGGCCCGCCTCCTGTGCGGCACGCAGGAACACCTTGCTGATGGGATGCGGGCTGGTCTGGTCGGACACGGCCAGCGGCCCGCCGGTGCCGTGGAACTCGTTGCTGAAGCACTGGTTGTCTTCCGCGCGCCTGAAATACGGCAGGACCTCTTTATAGGACCATCCCGCGCACCCATCGGTCTGCGCCCACTCGTCGTAGTCCTTCGCGTGGCCTCGCGTATAGACCTGGGCGTTGATGGAACTGCCGCCTCCCAGCACGCGGCCTTGCGGATACCACATCTCGCGGCCACCCACGTGGTGTTGCGGCACCGTGCTGTAGCCCCAGTTGGCGGCGTTGCCGGTGAGCTTGGCGAAGCCCGCCGGCAGGTGAATATAGGGATTGCGGTCGGGCGGACCGGCCTCGAGCAGCAGCACACGGATGTCCGG
>JBGPMS010000438.1:0-3610 GCA_041487115.1 Gammaproteobacteria bacterium | reverse complement strand
GAGCCCGCGATCGCGCTGCTGTGCTGCAGCTTCCGGGAAGATACCTTCCGCGTCTTCTCCGGGCTGAAGACGCCACGGGACGTGGCCCAGGCCCGCATGCAATGGGACGACGGGCCGGCCAGCTTCGCGGTGGTGCACGCCGATCCTGCCACCCCGTCCCTCACGTCCCTGGTGCGGGAGCTGGCCGCACGCACCGAAAGCGGGTACATCGTCGGCGGGATCACCAGCTCGCGCGGCCGCGCGGTGCAGTATGCCGACGGGTTGACCGACGGCGGGCTGTCCGGGGTGATGTTTTCGGACGGCGTGGTGGTGGCCACGCGCCTCACGCAGGGCTGCGCACCGGTCGGCCCCAAGCACGTGATCACGGACGCGCGCCACAACATCCTGATCAGCCTGGACGGGCGCCCGGCGCTGGATGTATTCCGCGAGGACATCGGCGGCGAGCGGTCCGGCAATCTCGGGCTGGTGGCGGGCCGGGTGTTCGCCGGCATCCCCATCGACGGCAGCGACACGGGCGACTACGTGGTGCGCAATCTGGTCGGGCTCGACACCGCGCACAAGCTGGTGGCCGTGGGCGAGACCGTGCGGCCAGGGCGCAGCATCATGTTCTGCCGGCGCGACCGGGGCACCGCCAGCGACGACCTCGACCGCATGCTCACCAGCATCAAGAGCGGCTTGTTCCGCACGCCCAAGGGCGGCGTCTATTTCTCCTGCCTGGGACGGGGCGCCAGTCTGTTCGGCGAGAACTCCGAGGAGATGCGCATCATTCGCGACCGGCTGGGCGAGGTGCCGATCGTCGGCTTCTTCTGCAACGGGGAGATCTCCCACAACCGGCTGTACGGCTACACCGGGGTCCTGACGCTGTTCCTCTGATCGGTCATGCGCAACCTCGGTCTAACCTGGCTGGACCTGGTCGCGCTGGGCTGGTTCTTAGCGTGGTGGGTAGGCTGCTCGCGCCGCGCCTACTACTTCGCCCTGGCGACGATGACCTGGTTCCTCAACGGCTGGCTGTGCATGGGTACCACTACCTCGGGGGTGTTCGTGCTCCATTGGCGCGAGCTCCGCTCCCCCGCGCTGGAGAGCATCAAGCGGCCGCAAGCTCTACCCATTCCTCCATCGTGAGTTGCGAATGACAAAGACCGACCTTCAGCAATTGCTGCGCGCCTCCGCCGAATCGCGCCGCTATCCATTCCTGGAACGAGCCGCCTTCTGGGAAGAGCGGTTGATGATGCACATGAAAGACCTCGAGAGCGTGCTCGACGCGCCGGTCAAAGGTGACATGCTCACGCTTCCGCCCAAGGCCAAGCTGGAGATCGTGCCGCCGTCCTCCACTGCCGCCGAGCGTGGCGGGGACGCCGACGATCTCGCTTTCGCCTCTGCCGGCGAGATCGCGACGCGTGTGCGCCGACGCGAGCTGTCGCCGTTCGAGGTTGCGCGCGCGTTCGTGGAGCGCGCCGACGCGCAGCGGTCGCTCAACGCCTTCATCACGCTGCGGCCCGAAACCGTCCTGCGCGAAGCGCGCCAGCTCGAGACCCGGTTACAGGCCGGCGAAGATCTCGGGCCTCTGGCCGGCGTGCCGGTGGCGATCAAGGACCTCATGCAGGTCAAAGGCTATCCTTTCACCTGTGGCACGAAGGCGATGCCCGGGGAAGAATCGCACAGCGACGCCGAGGTGGTCGCAAAACTGCGTGCCGCCGGCGCGCTGATCATCGGCACCACCAACTTGCACGAGCTGGCCTACGGGGTCACCAGCGCCAACGCGCATTTCGGCCACGTGGTGAACCCGACTGCGCCGGGACATGTGCCCGGTGGCTCGAGCGGCGGCTCAGCCGCCTGCGTGGCAGCCGGATTGGCGACCATCGCGGTGGGCACCGACACCGGGGGATCGATTCGCATTCCAGCGGCGTGTTGCGGGATCGTTGGATTCAAGGGGACGCACGATGCCGTGAGTCGTGCTGGTGTCTGGCCGCTGGCCGACACGCTCGACCACATCGGCCCGCTCGCCCGTACCGTGGCGGATGCGGCGCTCGGCTTCGAGGTGATGGCGGGGTTGCCGGTCGGCTGCCTCGGCTCCAAGGTGATCGCGCGCCCGCGCCTGGTGAGGCCGGCGCCGTTCTTCTACGACCAGCTCGAAGGCACGATCCGGGAGCGTATCGAGGCGGTGCTCGATCAGCTCACCGGCGCCGGTGCAAAGTTGGAGGAACGTGAGATCCAAGGTATGGAATACGCGCCAGCGGCGCAATTCGTAACTATCTGCACCGAAGCCTGCCAGTCCAACTGGAAGTTGCTGACCGATCACGCCGAGGGCATCAGCCCGGAAGTGCGCGTGCGCCTCGAGATCGGCCAGTTCATCGCTGCCATCGACTACGTCAAGGCGCAGCGGCTGCGACGCCAGTTGCGCGACAATATGATCGCCGCGCTCAAAGACGCGGACGTGCTCGCGCTGCCCGCGTTGCCGCTGTCGCTGCCCAGGCAGGGATTGGGCGTGATCCAGTTCGCCGGCAGGAGGATGCCGCTGGCCGGCGCGATGACGCGACTGTCCGGACCGTTCAACTCCGCCGGGATGCCTGCGATCAGCATCCCCTGCGGCAAGGATGACAACGGCCTGCCAGTGTCGCTGCAACTGGTCGGCCGGCCGGGCGCCGACTCGACCGTACTGGCGGTCGCGAAGTTTGCGGAGACCGTGCTCGGGCGCTAGCCGGAACACACTCCTGGTCCTGGCTGCGCAAGGAGCTTATGCGGGCTTCGACACGGGCGTCAACGCGCTCGTACCGCTGGCGCCGCCCCCCACCCCAGGGAGATTCGGATGCGTGCTCAGCTACTCTTGACTTGCGCAGCTCTGGCTTGCGTCGCTGCATCGGCCGCCGAGCCGCAGTCGCCGTTGCAGGCGTGCTCCGCGGCGGCGCAAAATCCGAGCGCGGTAAGCCAATGCCTCGAGCGCAAGCTGCACGAGGCTGATGCTGTCATGGCCGCCGCGCTCGCCGCGGCCCGCCAGGAATCGGGCAGGCTGGATCTCGCCACCGGCCGGTCGCAAGCCGTGAGGGCGCTGGCCGCCGCGCAGAGGGAGTTTCTGAGCTACCGCGGGAGCAATTGTGCGTGGCACGCCGCGCGGACGGGCGCCACGGGCGCGAGCGACACCACACAGGATTGCCTGATCCGGATGACGCTGGCGCGCGCCGACGATCTTCGCACCCAATTGGCCCCGGCTGCTACGCCTGCGCAGACCAGCGCACTCACCGAGTCCGCCTCGGTGATGGCCTGGCAGGGCGTGGAATGGAAGCTGACGAGAATGGTCCGCGACGGCAGGGAAGTGCCAATAGTGGCGGGCTCCAAGGTGACAGCCAACTTCCATGCCGCGGGGCGCGTCGCGGGCGTCGCTTCGCTGAATCGTTACTTCGGCAGCTACAAGGCGAGCGGAGACGGCCACATCGGGTGGGCCGCGCCGACGTTTGGCGCAACGCAGATGGCCGGCAAGCCCGAGCTGATGCAGCAGGAGACGCTGTATCTGGGCGCGCTCGCCAAGGTGTCGAACGCGCGCATGGAGGGCACGAGACTGGTGCTCTCGAACGACGACGAATCGGTGGAGCTGACGTTCGAGAGGTGAGGTGTT
>JBGPMS010000437.1:0-3636 GCA_041487115.1 Gammaproteobacteria bacterium | reverse complement strand
GACCGACATCGCCTGGGGCGAGATGAAGGTCACGCCGCTGCCCTGCAGCTTCGCCGTCAGCCGATCCAGGTCATCCACCTCGATCACGGTGCGGGTGAGCACCAGATCGTTCGGCCGCAGGTTCAGAGGTGACGGACGGCCGCCCGACGGGGTCACGTATTGGAGGAATTCCAGCCCCGGGCTCGCGTCCCGCTCGGGGCGCAGCCCGGTGATGCGAACGACCGCGCCGAAGGCGTTGTCGAGCTGCTCCTGAGTCATACCGGTGTTGACGCCACCGCCGGCGACGGCCAACCCGATCAAGTCGCGATAGAAAGCCGTGCTGCGCTCGGTGCTGGAGACGCCGATGGCGGAGTGATCGATGCCCAGGAACAGCCCGCCGCCAGCCTGCTGCCACTTGGGCCTGCCCTTGTCGGACGGGAACCAGAGCAGCTCGAGCGGATGGCCGTCCGGGTCCTTGAACTTGTACGCCTTGATGCCCGCCGCGCCCTTGTTCGACTCGGGAATGGTCTGCGGGGCGCTGGAGATGCTCTGGATCGCGAACTGGCGCAAGTGGGCGTAGGCGCGCTCCATGTCGCTCACCACCACCGCGAAGTGCTGGAACCAGAGGTCGTTGGAGCGGCTGTCGAGCGGGATAGGCTGACCGGCGGGCGTGAGGTACTGCTCCAGTTCGATGCGCTCGTCGCCGAGCTGCAGCGTGGCCGTGCGCACGCGGGTACCGAAGACGCCGGTCAGGTAGTCGTAGTTGCGATCCGTCACGTCGCGTTCGGCGATCTTTTTGAAACCGAGCGCCTGCTCGTAAAACGTGACCGCCGTATCGAGGTTCGACACGGTGAGCGCGAACCCGCGAATCTCCCTGGCCCCCGCGAAGAGGGTGCTCGACAGCAGCGCGAAGGCGGCGGCGAGGACCCAGAGCATGAGATGGTCGGTGCGGATGTGGAGATTGGACATGGCTTCCTCGTCGTTTTCAAGTGAAGGGTGAAGAGTGAAGGGTGAACACCCCCACCCTGGCCCTCCCCCGTGTGGAAGGGGGGGGAAATATGTAACGCGGCTTTGAGAGATTCGGTCGGATGAGCGGTTTTACCCTTCACCCTTCACTCTTCACCCTTCACGCTTTCAACCCAACTACCCGTTCCCGCGAAACTCCGGGAACAGGGTCATCCCGCCGTCGACATAGAGCGTCGCGCCGTTGACGTAGTCGGATAGGTCCGAACACAGCCACACCGTGGCGCGGGCGATGTCGTTGGTCTCGCCCACGCGGTAGTAGGGGATCAGCTTGAGCAGTTCGCGCTCGGCTTCCGGCGTGGCCCAGGCGCTGGTGTTGATCGGTGTCTTGATTGCGCCGGGAGACACGGCATTGACGCGGATCTTGTACATGGCCAGCTCTTGCGCCATGGTCTTCATCAGCATTGACACGCCGCCCTTGGAGGCCGCGTAGTTGGCGTGGCCGGCCCAAGGGATGATGTCGTGCACGGAGGACATGCAGATGATCTTGCCCGCCGCCGCCGAGAGCTCCGGCATGACTCCGCGGCGTCGGTACTCGCGCACGGCCTCGCGCGCGCACAGGAACTGGCCGGTGAGATTCACGTCGAGCACGAACTGCCAGTCCTTCAAGCTCATCTCGTGCAGCGGCGCATCGCGCTGCAGCCCGGCGTTGTTCACCAGGATGTCGACGCTGCCCCAGGCTTCGATCGCCTGCCTGAACATGGCTTGCACCTGGTCCTCTTTGCTCACGTCGGCGTGGATGGCGATGGCCTCGCCGCCCACCTGGCGGATCTCTGCGACTACTTGATCGGCCCGCTCAGGCCCGCTGACGTAGTTCACCACCACCTTGGCGCCGGCCTCGGCCAGACCCTTGGCCACGCCCTCGCCGATCCCGGAGTTGGCGCCGGTGACGATGGCTCGCTGGCCTTCCAGGACGCGCAGGGTCATGGCCTTGCGATCCGCTGCGTCGACTGCTGCGTTCATGTGCATCTCCTTTGTCGCTAAGCGCGTGCCGGTCAGTTCCAGAAGCGGCGGCGGATGAAGTGGTCGATCGAGATCTTTCCAGGTCCATGCAGCAGCGGGATCAGCAGCAGCAGGCCCCAGTACTGGTGGTCCTTGAGCCCGACTTCGCCCAGGTCCGGATAGGAGATCACCGCGATGATGTTGAACACGAACAGCACGCCGGCGGCGAAGCGGGTTCCCAGGCCCAGCACCAGCAGGACCGGAAAGAACAGCTCGGTAAAGGTCCCCGCATAGGCGGCTACCTCGGGCGGCAGGAACGGCACCGCGTATTCGTTTTCGAACAGGGACAGCGTGCTGTCCCAGCTCTGGATCTTGGTGAGGCCGGACAGGAAAAAGGCCTTCGCGACCCAGATCCGGATCATCAGGTCCAGCACCGGCACCAGATACGTCTCGAGCGCGGTGATGATGCGGCGAGCTGCGGTCCTGATCAGCTCGCTCGGGTTCGACGCGCGCGCGTGGTTCACGCTCAATTCCATTTTGGTCTCCTGAAGCTAAGGATCGAGCGTCCGCGGGAGCGAGGGACCGGAGACTTCAAGGGTGTCACCCGGCGGCTCGATTCCCTGGCGGACGTCCCGATCGATAGCGGTATGGGGCCAGCCCTCGCGCGAGCCGCGCGTCAGTCAGCCGCCGGTCCTCGACGACTACCCTTTGCCACCGCCCTTCTTGGCCATCGGGGAGGTCTGCAGATGACCGCCGACGATCTTCTCGCAAACACCTTTGGGCACCGAGACCCAGGCTTCCGCATCGTTGTCCGCCTTCACCTGTCCGGCGCACGCGTTCTTGCTGGTGCCGCAGTCGTTCTTGCCGGCCTTGACGATGCCGGCGCATTTCTCGGTATCGCCCTTGGCGGCGAAGGCCTGGGACGCGCCGGCCGCCAGCCCGACAGCAAGCAGGCTGGCGAAGGCCGAGTGGATGATCCGCTGGGATTGATTCATGACAGTCTCCGTAACAAGTTGGAACAGAAGGATTCCGGCCTCTATCTCACGTTCACCGGATGCAGGCAGTATCGGCACCAGATATCACGCAGACGTCACGTGCGCCTAAAGCTTTGTTCACGCCGCGCAGGCGTCGGCCGGCAGCGTGAAATCCACCAGCACACCCGACAGCACGTGCTTGCGCAGGAATGCGGCGGGATCGAAGGTGTCGTCCGCGCCGCGCGCGTATTCGTAGGCTGGGGTGAAGCTATGACCGGCGGACAGCGCCATCAGCATGGCGAACTCCCCCGGACCCAGCGCCTCCACCGTCACGCCGAAGCCCTGACGGCGGACCAGTAGATCGACTCCACCCTCGTCCAGGTCGACGCGCACGTCTTCTTGGTAGTCGGGCTGGCACACTTCCCAGAGGCGGTTGACCGGGAACGGCGAGCTCATCAGCCGGCAGGAGGGCGCCAGCAGGAAGCGCAGCTGCCCACGCTGCTCGTCGGGTACCGCGGCGAGCCGCGCCAGCGCGAGCGTGCTCGCGTCCGCCTCGTTGAAGCTCTCTTCGACGCACCATTCCAGGCGCGCCACGTCCGCCAGATAGGGCAGCTCGCGGGAGCCCGAATGACGGCGCAGAAATTCGGGAAACTGCTCACTGTGGAGCCCGACGTCGCCGGAGCGCGACGGATACCGCCGCGCATACTCCTCGGCGAGG
>JBGPMS010000436.1:0-3664 GCA_041487115.1 Gammaproteobacteria bacterium | reverse complement strand
GCAGCGCGACCGGGGCGACGGTGAAGCCGAACGCTACTCCCTTCCCGATGGATAGATTCATCGGCCTCCCCCGGTGAATATCATCGTCGTGTGCCCTACGATTGGCGTTGGGCGGCCACCGGATTGCCCAGTCTCGCAGTCAATAACGGCGGGAAGTCGGAAAGCCTTAGGTGTATTTCAGCGTCAGGACGTTGGCGCGAGCAAAAGCGATGCGCGCTGCCGTTCGAGCGCTAGCCTGCGACGCCAGGTCCTGTGGGCGGCGGGGATCCCGGCAAGGTTCAGGAGGACAGTTCAGTCGCCAGCTGGCCCAGCCGCATCAACCCCATCTCCAGCTTCGTGCTCCAGCGGTGGCCGCAACCCACGCGAATGCAATTCCGGTAGCGCTTGGTGGTGGTGAACATGGGACCGGGGGCGATGCTGATGCGCTCGTCGCGTGCGCGGCGGAACAGCTCGAGCGCGTCGGTTTTCCCCGGCAGCTCGACCCACAGCACGAAGCCGCCGGCGGGGCGGGTGATCCTGCTGCCCCTGGGGAAGTACTCGGCGATGGCTTCGGAGGTCTGCTGCACCTGGCGTGCGAAGCCGGCGCGCAGCTTCCGTAAATGATGATCGTAGCCGCCATTGGCCATGAACTCGGCGATGGCCGCCTGCGGCAACTCGGGGGTGGAGACGGAGTTGATGAACTTCAGCATCTCCACCTGCTTGTACCAGCGGCCTGGAGCGATCCAGCCGATGCGAAGTCCAGGTGCCAGGTTCTTGGTAAAGGACGAGCAGAGCAGCACGTTGTCGCCGCGATCCCAGGCCTTGGCGACCCGCGGACGCGCGTCGGCGAAGTGGATGTCGCCGTAGATGTCGTCCTCGATCAGCGGTATGCCGCGTGCAGCGCAGAGCTGCACCAGGCGCGCCTTGTTCTCGTCTGGCATCAGGCTGCCCAGCGGGTTGTGGAAGTTGGGAATGGTGAGCACGGCCGTGACCGCCCCTGGTTTCTGGGTCGCCAGGTCGAGCGCGTCGATGGACATGCCGTCGCGGGGATGGGTCGGGATTTCCAAAGCCTTGAGGCTCAGGCTCTCGATGATCTGCAGCAGCGTGAAGTAGGTGGGCGACTCCAGCGCGATGGTGTCGCCGGGCTTGGCCACGGCACGCAGCGCGATGTTGAGCGCTTCGATACAGCCGTTGGTCACCACGATCTCGTCCGCACCCAGGTGGCATCCGAACTCGACCGACCGGCGTGCGATCATGGTACGCAGCCGCTCGTTGCCCGGTGACATGGCGTAGGCGCCGAGCAGATGCGGCTTGCGCCGTCCCTCGCTGTTGATCAGCCGTAGCAGCTTGTCGTTGGGGAACAGATCGGGGCCGGGGCAGGCAGCGCCCAGCGGCACGAACCCGACGTTGCGCGCCGACTCCAGCACTTCCATGATCAGTTGATTGACGCCGACGAAGCGTGCGGCCGCCGGCGGCGTCGAGGCTGCGGGCTCGGCCAGCGCCGCCCGCCTCCCCAGCACGAAATAGCCCGACTTGGGCCGCGCCTCGACCAGGCGCTGGTTCTCCAGGTGGCGATAGGCCTGAACCGCGGTAGCGATGCTCACCCGATGCTGGGTGGACAGTCGCCGCACCGAGGGCAGCCGGTCACCGGTTTTCAGGGCGCCTGCATGGATCGCCTCGGCCACGCGCGCGGCCAGTGATTCGTACAGATGGCTGGTTGCCTCGGTCATGAGAAATACTCGCGCAATTATCCGGCGCCGCACAGGCACAGAGCCTACCGGGGCCAACCATGACAGATCTGCGACCGGAGAATCTGTACCGGGTCAAATTCAGATCTAGTATATCTGTAACGGCGGCTCGCCGGTGCCTAGACTGTACGAATTGGTCAGACCTTCCCTACGGCTATGCGTATCGACGGAGTTGCCGCCATGATTGCCTTGGAACGTGACGCGTCCCTGCGCATACAGCCGGGGACGCGGGTCGAGATTGCCTGCCTGGCCGGGGTGGTGTGGATCACTGATGCAGGCGACCCGCGTGATCTGTTCCTGGCGCGCGGGGAATCGCTGGTGTTGTCGCTGCGCGGTGTGACGCTGATCACCGCTCTAGAGCCGGCCACCGTGCGCGTAGTGGAGTGCGCAGCGCCGTCGCAGGCTCCGGCGACGTGGTGGGCCGGCATCGCGCATGCGGTGCGCGGTCTTCTGCGGTGGCTGAGATCCAGTGGACAGTGTGCGATCTCTTTCCCTACACCTCGCGCTGGCTACCTGCGCACCGGCGTCGGGCGATCCCCAGCAGCGCAAGCATTCCTGCGCTGATGAGCACCCAACTCTGCGGCTCGGGCACCGGCGTCCCGACCACGGAATCGATCCATTGTGCGTAGTTCGCGAGTCGCGTGTCGCCGCCGATCTCGCCGAAGCTGCTGTTGGTTGCCTGGCTCACGTCGTAGGGCACGCCAGGACTGAAGATGAACGAATGGATTCCCGCCAGCTGCGTGCCGATGAAGCTCGGCCCACCGGAATCGCCGCTCGCCAGCATCGATTCCGTGGTGCCGGTTCCGCGGCTCGGCACGCCCAATACCTTGTCGATCGAATCGTGCGCGTCGGTGCCGTCGTCGAAGTCGAACAGATAGGGGCCGCCCGCAATGCTGCCGAGCCTGGTCCCCGAGAGGATGACATCGTAGGTGTTGGTCCCGGCGCGCAGCACGCCGCCGGTACCTCTCTCGGCTCCCGACGACCCGGTTCCGGTCAAGCCGTAGCCCGCCAGCTCGATCGGGATCGGAGCAGTCAATGTCGGCGCCGTGTCCCGGTAGATGTGATATCCGTTGACCGGTGCGGGGGTTTTGAGGGTCAGGATCGACAGATCGTTGCCGCCGTTGACGTTGCCCGTCCAGTCCGGGTTCACAAACGCGGTCCCGGAGATCGTCACGGTCGTCCCGTTCTTGGTCGTGAAGACCACAGCGGTCGATGCACCGGTGTGCGGGGAGCAATGCGCCGCGGTCACCACGTGCATGCGGTCCCACAACAAGGCGCCCGAGCAACTTCCGACCTTCGGCACCCCGCTCAGGAAGTCGCCCACGGCAACCCCATCGCCTTGTGCGATCGTTATGGCCGGGGCGGGACTGGCCGCGAGCACGCAACACGCGACCAACAGTACAGCTGCAATTGTTTTCGTGCGAGGCACCGCGATCTCCATCGGCGCGGGACGGGCGTTCGGTTGAGCCCGTTCCGTGTTGTGACTTGAGGCAAGCGCGGGATTATGCCTCGCGCGGGGCGCACGGGGCGAATCTCATCGCGGCTGCGTCGTCCAAGGACGACAGTACTCAGCGCGCGAGCCGCAACCCCATGAACTGCCAGCGGTCGGGAGGGTAGAAAAAGTTGCGGTAGGTGGCGCGGATGTGGGAGCGGGGTGTGGCACAAGACCCGCCGCGCAGCACGAGCTGGCTTACCATGAACTTGCCGTTGTATTCGCCCAGCGAGCCGGCCAGCGGCTCGAAGCCGGCGTAGGGTGCGTAGGCGCTGCTGGTCCACTCCCACACGTCGCCGAAGAGCTGGTGCGACGCATTGCCGGCCGCGTTCGGCTGTAGCCATCCGCTGTCCTGGAAATTGCCTTCTACGGCCAAGGACGCCGCTGCTGCCTCCCACTCCGCCTCGGAAGGCAGGCGCTTGCCGGCCCAGCGCGCGAAGGCGTC
>JBGPMS010000435.1:0-3673 GCA_041487115.1 Gammaproteobacteria bacterium | reverse complement strand
AGCCCCCGCCCGGGGCAAGGATCGCGCGGTCCGGGGCAGTCGCCGGCGCTCGCGCGAGCTGGCGCTCCAGGCGCTGTACCAGTGGCTGCTTAACGGCGACGATGCCGACGCGCTGTGCCTCCAGGCGGCGGAGAAAGAGGATTACGCGCGAGCCGAAAAGACCTACTTCGAGTTGCTGGCGCATGGCGTCATCGAGCGCGCCGCCGATCTGCAAGCCGCCTTGCAGCCGTTCCTGGATCGGCCCGCACAGCAGTTGAGCCCCATCGAGCACGCGCTGCTGCTGCTGGGCGCCTACGAGTTGATGCATGTGCGCGACGTGCCATACCGGGTGGCGATCAACGAAGCGGTGGAGCTGGCCAAAGCCTACGGCGGGACCGATGGCCACAAGTACGTCAACGGCGTACTGGACAAGCTGGCTTCCCAGGTGCGGCCGGCCGAGACCAGGAAAGCGTGAAGCGGCAAGTCGAACCGCCGGGGCGGTTCGCTGCGGGTTATGCCTCGAGGAGAAAAGAAAATGGCTGATGCAGCGGTGAAAAAGCTGACCATCTTCGACTTGCAGGCGAAGGTGGACCGTGGCGAAAAAGTGTTCCAGGTGACCGCCGTAGACTATCCCACGGCGCAACTGGTCGATCGGTCCGGCGTCGACTGCATCCTGGTGGGCGACTCGCTCGGCATGACGGCGCTGGGTTATTCCGGCACCGTGCCGGTGACGATGGACGAGATGATCCATCACGCCAAGGCGATCACGCGCGCCGTGAAGCGCGCCATCGTGGTCGGCGATCTGCCGCTCGGGGCGTACCACGCGTCGACCGCGGATGCGATCAACAACTCCATGCGCATGCTCAAGGAAGGCGGCACGGACGTGGTGAAGATGGAAGGCGGCGAAGACTTCGCCGACATCGCCGCGGCTGTCGTGCGTTCGGGCGTGCCGGTGATGGCCCATATCGGCCTTACGCCGCAGCTCGTCTCCAAGCTGGGCGGCTTCAAGGTGCAAGGCAAGGATGCGGCGACCGGAGCGCAACTGCTGAAGGATGCGCTGGCGATGGAGAAGGCCGGCTGCTTCGCGATCGTGCTGGAGGCGATCCCGGACCGGGTCGCGCAGATCATCACCGAGCGCCTGCAGATCCCCACCATCGGCATCGGCGCCGGGCCGAGTTGCGACGGTCAGAATCTGGTGCTGCACGATATGGTCGGGTTGTTCGACCGTTTCACGCCGAAGTTCGTCAAGCGCTACGCCAACTGCTGGGACGTGATCAGCAAGGCGTTGGCCGACTTCCAGGAGGACGTGCGCAAGGGGGAGTTCCCCAGGGCCGAGCACAGTTTTACCATGAAGGAAGACGAATACCAGGCGCTGCTGAAGCACTTGTCGAATTGACCGAGTTCGAGTTGATCCGCCGTTACTTCAGCCCCCCCACCGACCACACGGTGCTGGCGGGGGGCGACGATGCGGCGTTGGTCGCCGTCACGCCCGGGATGGAGCTCGCAGTATCGACCGACGTGCTGGTTGCGGGCCGCCACTTCTTCGAGGACGCCGAACCTTACGGCGTAGGCTACAAATCGATGGCAACCAACCTGTCGGACCTGGCGGCCATGGGCGCTCGGCCCCGATGGGCGACGCTGTCGCTGACGCTGCCAACGGCGGACGAGCGCTGGTTGGAACAGTTCGCTTACGGCTTCCTCGACCTGGCGCGCGCGCATGAAGTGGATCTGATCGGCGGAGATACCACGCGCGGTCCGCTGGCCATCTGCGTGCAGATCATGGGCGAGGTGGCCCCGGGCAAGGCGCTGCGCCGCTCGGGCGCGAGCGCGGGAGATGACCTGTGGGCTTCCGGCACCCTGGGAGATGCCGCGCTCGCGCTGGCGCATATTCGCGGCGACTTCGATCTGCATGCGCAGGATCGGGATTACGCCATGAAGCGGCTGAACCACCCGCAGCCACGCGTAGCCCTGGGCCAGGGTCTGGTCGGGCTGGCGACCGCTGCGATCGACATCTCGGACGGGCTCGCGGCCGACGTCGGGCATATTGCGGAAGCTTCGAGGGTCCACGCGGTGATCGAGTGGGAGTCGGTGCCGTTGTCTTCAGTGGCGGGCCGCTACCGCCAGCATCCGCTGGTGCAGAAGGCCGCCTTGGCGGGAGGTGACGACTACGAGCTGGCATTCACCGCGCCATCCAACCTGCGCACTGCGCTGGGGGAACTCAGCGGCCGGCTCGGCTTGGCGTTGACGCGGATCGGCCGGATCGAGCCGGGTGCCGGCGCGATCGTGTTGGACAAGAGCGGCAAGCCGCTCGCCCTCGCGGAGACGGGGTTTGATCATTTCCGTTAGGTTCGGCGCGCGGCCGAATCTGCGTTTTCTGTTCAACCACCCGTCTCATTTGATCGCGCTGGGGTTCGGTACAGGGCTGGCGCCGGTCGCGCCCGGCACCTTCGGCACGCTGCTGGCGCTGCCGATGTTCTGGGTGCTCAGCCTGCATCTGGATTCCACCGCGTTCCTGATCGTGCTGGGATGCATGGTCGTGGGCGGCATCTGGGTGTGCGAACGTACCGGCCGCGACCTCGGCGTGGAGGACCACAAGAGCATCGTGTGGGACGAGACGGCGGCGTTTCTCATCGTGCTCTTCTTCACCCCGGGGGGGCCGTTGTGGCAGGCCGGCGCCTTTGTCTTGTTCCGCCTGTTCGATATCCTGAAGCCTGGGCCTATCCGCATCATCGAAGCACGCTTGCGCGGCGGTCTTGGCGTGATGGCGGACGACCTGGCGGCGGCCTTCTTCACCCTGGTCTGCCTTACGCTGTTCAAACTGCTGGTACCTTGGCTGGGAGACTGGTTTGGACTCACAACTGTATGAGCTGGCGGTCGAGGTCGGCCAGGCTCTGAAACACAGGGCCTGGCTGCTGGTCACGGCGGAATCCTGCACCGGCGGCTGGGTGGGAGAGGTGGTGACGATGGTACCGGGCAGCTCGGAATGGTTCGAGTGCGGCTTCATCACGTACACCGACGCGGCCAAGGAGAAGATGCTTGGCGTCGAGGCCGCCACGCTGCGGGCGCACGGCGCGGTGTCGGAGTCGGTGGTACGCCAGATGGTGGCGGGGGCGCTCGCGCGCAGTAATGGCGACCTCGCGCTGGCGGTGTCTGGCGTGGCCGGCCCGACCGGCGGCTCGCCGGCCAAGCCCGTTGGCACCGTATGTCTGGCCTGGGGTGTGCGCGGCGGAGAGCGGATCGCGCTCACCCATCACTTCGCGGGGGATCGTGAGGCGGTGCGGCGGCAGTCGGTGATCGAGGTGCTGGAGGGGGTGCTGAGGATTGCCGGGTGAAGGTCAAGAGTGCGTCTTGATGGCGAGCACGGCCTGATTGCGCAGGGTCTTGAGCAGGCTCAGCTCGGTCGCTTCGAAGCGTATCGATCCCGGAATGTCGCAGTCGGCGTAGAACAGTCCCACCGGCTTCTTGTTGATCATGATCGGGAACAGCACCAGCGAGCGCGCGGGCACCAGCTTGCGGTACCAGCTCGGAATGTGTTCGCGGATGTTCTCCGCGTTCACGTCCTCGATGTAGATATCGGCGCCCTTGCTGATAGAGGCGTAGAACGCGTCGCGCACGGGCGTCAGCGGGACGATGAATCCGCGCTTGATGATCTGGTCCACGTCCTGTCCGAACCCGAAGCGCCCGCGCAGGGCGT
>JBGPMS010000434.1:0-3697 GCA_041487115.1 Gammaproteobacteria bacterium | reverse complement strand
CATTGGGATGCTGGCCGGCGCCTACATGTTCGCCGTGTTCTTGTTTGCTCCCCTGTGGGGTTACCTGTCGGACCGGATCGGGCGGCGGCGGGTCATTCTTCTGGGCCTGGCTGGCTATGCCCTGACGCTGGTGCTGCTTGGCCTTTCCCGCAGCCTGTGGTTCGCGTATCTGATGCGGGCACTGGCCGGCGCCTACATAGCCGCGGTAGTGCCGGTCGCCTCGGCTTTCGTCAGCGAGACCGCGACCGACGAGAAACGGGCGCGCCGCCTGGCCTGGATGGGCTCGGCAAGCTTGGCCGGGTTCCTGGTCGGACCCGCCGTGGGCGGCTGGATCTCCCAAATGGGCAAAGCCTTGAGCGCGGCGGGAACTTCGAGCAACGGAATGATCTCCTTCCCGTTGTACGCCACCGCAGTCTTATGTGCGGCCGTCTGGGCGGGAGTCTATGCGAGGCTTCCAGAGACGGTGCCCGTGCATCAACTGGAACCCCGAGCCCGAGGCAGCGGAATCCTGGGTAGCCGGCCGCAGCTTTTCAGGCTCCTTGCCCTGAGCCTGCTGGTCACCTTCGGACTGGGCAGCTTCGAAGTCGGGATGGTGCTCCAGGCGCAGCAAACGCTTAGGTGGGAACCTTCCACGCTCGCGCTGATGTTTGCGGAATGCAGCCTGGTCATGATTGCCGTTCAGGTGGTCCTGTTCACGCCGGCGTTCAAGGCTTTGCCGGGACATCGTCTGGTCGTGCCTGCATTTCTCGTCCTCGCTGTCGGCTTCACGCTCATTCCGGGAGCTATGAGTTTCTCCACGATGCTGCTCGTCGTGGGGGTGATCGCGGCGAGCTCGGGTATGGTGATGCCGGCCCTGACCCACATGGTCTCGGTTCAGACGGTCCTGCCGCTGGGCGCGGCGCTGGGCCTCCAGACCGCCCTGTCCAGCCTCGGTCAGGGTCTAGGTTCCGCAGCCGTCGGCGTCCTCTACGGGCCGCTTGGCGACCGTTTCTTCTGGGGGAGTGCGGCTTTGATGGTTCTTGGCGCCATCATCGCAACCGGCATCGCCGGGTCCAATTCGGACTTGGATGCGCCGCAGGATTTCGACTGAGGCCATGCGCTGCGGGGACGCCGATCGGACTGATGACTGGGCTGATCGCACCAGCCTCGGAATCTCTACTGGGAGTCCGTGTTGTCCACCTTGATCCGCTTCTTGCAGATTGGTATCGCCGTCTACGGGCACTTGCTCTGGTGGGCACTGGTGCGCCTGGGGCTGTGGCGCAGCCGCCTGACGCCGGCTCAGGAGTTCAGCCGAACGCTGCAGCGGCTCGGAACGCCCTTCGTCAAGCTCGGCCAGGGCTTGAGCATGCACCGCGAGCTGCTCCCCGACGACTACGTGGCGGCGCTGACCAGCCTGCAGGACCACGTCGTGCCGTTTCCGGGCGAGCTCGCAGTGCAGGAGGTGGAGGCCGCGCTCGGAGGGAAAGTCGCCGAGCTGTTCAGCGAGTTCAGCGTCACGCCGATGGCGGCGGCATCGGTCGCACAGGTCCACATCGCTTGGCTGCACGACGGGACCCAGGTGATCGTGAAAGTCCGCCGGCCGGGAATCAAACGCCAGGCCGAGCAGGACCTCTTCATCCTCGGCCTGCTCGTGCGGGTCCTGCTCCTGCTGGCGCCTAACCTGCAGCGCTTCGACCCGTTGGGTCTGGTGCACGAGGTCCTCGGCAACCTGCGCAAGGAGATGGACTTCCGACAGGAGGCTCGCAACGTGCGCAGATTCTGCGAGCTGTTCCGCGACTCGCCGACGATCTACGTTCCACCGGTGATCGACGGGCTCGCGGCCGAGTCGGTGCTGGTGCAGGTGATGAGCCATGGACTGCGCGTGGACGATCCGCGCCTCGGAGAGCGGGGCCCGATCCTGGCGGGGAACTTCATGGACGCGTATCTGTACCAGTTCTTCGCAGTCGGCGTGTTTCACGGTGACCCACATCCCGGCAACCTGTTCGTCATGGAAGACAATCGGCTTTGCCTCCATGATTTCGGCCTGATCGGCTTTCTGGACCGCGAAACACGGCAGAACCTGGCCGCGCTGATGCAGGCCTTCGTCCACCAGGATGCCGATTGGCTGCTGGACTCCTATCTGGACCTGGGCGTGCTCGCAGGCGACATCGACCGCGAGGAGTTCCGACGGGGCCTCGAAGAACTGATCCAGGACTATGCGCGGCTGCCGTTGAAGGAATGGTCCTTCGCCGAGGCGCTGCTGCGGATCTCGCGCATGGGCCGCGGACAAAATATTCGCGTCCCGCCGAATCTCCTCGTTCTCATGCGCACCGCTTTCCTGATGGAGAGCACCGTGCGCCTGCTGGATCCGGACTTCAACCTGATGGATGGATTGCTCCGCCGCGCAGCCACGGCCCTCAAAGAAGGGCGGAGCCGTGGCGCGGGCCAGGACACGACGGAACGCCTCAAGTATGAAGCTCTGATGGCGGTTCAAGGCATCCCACAAGCCCTGGGCAAGCTGCTTCATCGAGCGCGTGCAGGCGGCCTGGGCGTGCGGCTGCAGCATCAGGGACTCGAGGATCTGGAGAAACACATCGACCGGTCCAGCAACCGTATGGCGCTGTCTTTGGTAACACTGGGCCTGTGGATCGCCTCGTCGCTGCTCATGCAGCACAGCATCGGGCCCCAAATCTGGGACATGCCTTTGCTGGCATTGGTCGGCTACGCATTGGCGTTGTCGTTCACCTTGCGTCTCGTGCGAGCGATCTCGCGATCGGGGCGGTTGTAGGTGTTGGATCGCGGGAGTTGCGCGGAAGCGGTGCCTCTATCGCCTCGGCCGGGTGTTCGACTGCTGCCGTGGCCCGGTGACTTCGTGTCGCTCATGCTGTGGTTCGTTCGGCGGTAGCTCGGCTTGAGGTATCACGAGGTCGACTCTCTTTCCGGTAGGACACAACAACCCGAGCTGGACGAGATCCTGCCGGCGTCGTGTTCCGAGTTTTCGCGTGCCCGATTGCACGCGCTCTTGACCTAGGTCCTGGTCTCAGGTCCACAGTGCATAACTGGTGACGGACCGCTCGAACACACACGCGGTTGACCCACAGCGTGAAAACCAACAGAAAGCCGGCGCACAGCTGGACAGTGAGCGACAAATGCAGAAAGTATTGGGTCATATATCTATGGTTTTCATCACCCTAAGCCGAGAGGCGATGCCTGCCCGTCGGCTGATTCCTGCCTGGGTCCGCTTGGCCACTAAGCCATTTTATCGCGGCGACCGATCCAGCCATATTCGAGATTGGAGTACCCCACCTCTGCACGTGGCTGCATCACATCGGTTCGTGGAAGTCCGGTGAGGATGTCGGAGCGGCTCATTGTGCGCAAAAGCCGGTATTTGGAATCGTGCTCCCGCGTGGTGGAGTCATAGTCAACTGCAAAAATTGCCGCATAGTGTGGTTCCAGGAGACTCTCGACATCACTGGCAGAAGGCATCGGTATGCGATCTGTAAGGTCTGGCGTGGTAGGGTAAGCGTAGGGTCGATGAGGAAGCATTTCGCGATACTGGAGTCCGTACACGTAATGTGTGTGGCCGCCGGTGCCAACCTGGCTGAATTTGGCCGGTCTGAAATTGCTGATGGGTTTGGAGCGCCGCGCGTGGTGCGCGGAGGCACTCGGGGCGTGAACTGACTGGTGCTTCAGATCTCGATCTGACCCTTCGAGCGAT
>JBGPMS010000433.1:0-3715 GCA_041487115.1 Gammaproteobacteria bacterium | reverse complement strand
GACCACTGCAAAGTCGAGGTTGCGCTCAGCCACGGCGAATTGCCAGGCCTGCCGCTCGCTCTGTTTACGGGTCTAGTTATCCCACCGGTTGATCGGCATCGTGCGGTATTGATTTCACGAGTCACCGAGACCGATGGCGATCGCTTGACCAGGCCTCCACCGCGCATCCTTTTCTGCGTATTCCGCAATTAGCCTCCCGTTTGACTTCGCGCGGGGTTCGCATCGGGCCTGTGTGTCGCGGTTAAGTCACTCTTGACGGAGGTTACATGCTGCATTCAACACGGACGGCGCCGCCGCTTTGGCTGCGCCTTCGCGTGAGTTATCGAGGTCGCAGCCTCGCCGCGCTCGTCATCCGTCAAACCAGTGTGGCATACCCCGAGGCTCCACCTGCCCAGGCTTCAGTCTGTCTTCAGACCGACTTCTGCGACGAGTGCTGTGTATGGTGACGTCGAAACCAACTGGTCTCGTCGCAGACCCAGCGCACGACAGGAAGAAGGGCTTTGACTCCCAGGCGTTCTACAACGCACTCGCGCAGGTGTGCGAACGGCCATCGAGGGTGCACTGCGTATTAGGATTCTCGAGCTGAGCGTCGGCTCAGGATACTGCCCCTGCGATTTGATATTAGAATACCCAGCATCTCCCCGTAGTTCAATGGATAGAACGAGTGCCTCCTAAGCGCTAGATGCCGGTTCGATTCCGGCCGGGGGGACCAACGTATGATCAACCATCAATGTAGTTTTTCGGGGCTAAGCTGAATCGCGATTTCTCAATCAGGTGCCTGTTCAGGTGCCAGGCTCGGGATCAACCACCTTGAACGCGATTGCGTTCGCGGTAACGATTCTGGAACTTGCTCGCGTCGGAATCACGCTCGAGATGACCGGACGCCCGCCTCAAACCCGCGCTAGTTCTTTGAGAAACGTTCGATCAGCCGGTCGCAGTAGTCCGCTTCCAAACGCAGGTCTTCCCGGCCACGCCGCGATTCAGCGACGCTTGCCCGCAGCAGTTGCAGCTTGCGCAGCGCCTTCGATCGCTGTGCTCCGACGCCCAGCCCTTGGATCAACTGCTCGAGGTCGCGGATCTCCCGTCGGGCTTCCAATTCCGGGGGAACGAAGCCCGCATTCTTGAGCAACCGGTAGGCCATGCGCAGCTCCTCCGGCACCAACCGGTCGTCGGTGAGATCCAGCGGCCAGCCCTGCCCGGGGAGATGGTCGAGCTCGCCGCGCTCGATGGCTTCCCGGATCTTCTGCTCAGCGATCAGTTCGAACAGCAGCATCGGTCGGAGAGCAACGGCGGCTAGGGTCTCCCGGCCACTGCCTTCTGGAAGCCTTCGTCGGTGAGCAGGCTGGCGACGGCGGTGATCACGGCATCGCTCAGCACCTCGTAGTAGTTCTCGGCTCGGTACGAGCGGCCGAACCGGCTTGCGCTGCCGTCGGTTACCCCGGACCACCGGGGCTTCCCGGAAGGATCGGCAACCGTGATGAGAACGCGCACCTGGGCCTCGTAGGTACTGGCCTCGGCGACGAAGAACTGCTTGACCTCCCCCTTTACGATTGCGGTTTCGCCGCTGTCCACGACGTCCAATCCGGCGTTGGTGAACAGCATCTTGAACCGAGCCGTCAGGAACGCAGCCACATCGTCGCGCGTCGTCACCGTTCGCGGCGTCGACTCTTCGCGATTCTCGCCGATCAGGCTGGGCGTCTGGCGCGGGTCGACCATCGGTGCCACCTTGACCTTGGCGGCACGCACGTCCGCCAGATCGATATGACCCGCAGCGCCGAGAGTGGAGGTCGGCTTCCAGACCAGCGGAACGTTCTCCAGCCTGCCGGTCGCACAGCCCGCCAGCAGAAGCACAAACAGCAACGGAACGCGACGAATCATCCGGGTCTCCTTCTTGGCCGTCGGGGGCAAGCAACACTCGAACATCGGTCCCGGCCTGTCAGCCGGCACCAGACGCCTATAATAGCCGAAGGGGCGTACGCGGCGGGGCGTATGCGGCTCCGTCGACTACTCCCGATCGAGGTGATGCACCATGGCGACCGAGATGTCCAGACAGGCTCCGCTGCCGGAAGCGTGTGACGTGCTGGTCCTTGGCGGCGGGCCCGCCGGGTCCACCGCTGCAGCCCTGCTCGCCGAGCGCGGGTGGACGGTCGGGATCGTGGAGAAAGAGCGCCACCCGCGCTTTCACATCGGCGAATCGCTGCTGCCGCTCAACTTGCCCCTGTTCGACAAGCTCGGTCTCAAGGACAAGATCGAGGCGGTCGCGATACGCAAGTACGGCGCCGAGTTCATCTCCGCGCACCACGACGCACCCGTCACCTTCGACTTCTGCAACGCGTGGGACAAAGCCTACGGCCTCGCCTATCAGGTACGCCGCTCGGAGTTCGACCAGATCCTGTTCGAGAACTGCGTCGAGAAGGGCGCTCGAGCGTTCCAGGAGTGCCGGATCACCGACGTGACGATCCACGAGGATGGCGTACGCGCTCTGGGCCGAGAGAAGGATGGTACGCTGCGTGAGTGGGAGGCCAAGTTCTTCGTCGACGCCTCGGGCCGCGATACCTTTCTCGCGAATAAGTTCGGCATCAAGCAGCGCAACCGCAAGCACAACAGCGCGGCCATGTTCGGCCACTTCGTCGGTGCCAAGCGCCTTCCCGGCCGCGAAGAAGGCAACATCAGCATCTTCTGGTTCGACCATGGCTGGATCTGGTTCATACCGCTGCGCGACGGCACCACGAGCGTGGGCGCCGTGTGCACGCCCCCTTATCTGAAGTCGCGGACGACCGACCCCACACGCTTTTTTCTGGAGACGCTCGCTTTGTCCCCACGCTTGGGGGAAAGGCTGAGTGAGGCGAAGCTCATCAGCGAGGTGACCGCCACCGGGAACTACTCCTACGAGTCGGAGCGCATGGTTGGCGAGCGCTACATCCTGCTGGGTGACGCCTACGCCTTCGTCGATCCGGTATTCTCCTCCGGCGTGTTCCTGGCCATGAACAGCGCCTTCCATGGCGCCGAGGTGGTGGACACGTGGCTGCGCGATCCGACCCTGGCGCGGCCGCTCATGAAGGCGTTCGATCGCACCGTGCGCCACGGCATCCGCCACTTCTCCTGGTTCATCTACCGCATGACCAGCCCGGCCATCCGCGCGTTGTTCATGCGCCCCGGCAACTTTCTGCGCACCCAGGAAGCGTTGCTCAGTCTGCTGGCGGGCGACCTGTTCCGCGGTACGCCGATCTATTGGAGCCTGCGCGCATTCAAGGGCGTTTATTACGCAGCCAGCCTCCTCGACTTGCGGCGCTGCGTGGGCGCGTGGCGGCGCCGCAGGCAAGTTAACCAAGACAGTATGGTCGAAGGCACCGGTCGGGCGCAGGCCTAGCCTGGATAGTTCATGAAGACGCCCCCGAAGATAACGAAGATGGCGCGCGCCGAGGCTGGTGAGCGATTCATGCCGGGTACAAGATGTTGCGCCGGGCTACTCAGGAATCATCCAGGCTAACGGCTGGCGCCCCGTCGGATGACCCGTACCGTCCGCCAGGCAGTCGCGCTGGCCTGCGCCCTGGGGCTGGCCGGCGCCACGGTGGACTCTTGCGCGGACCAATTGCCACTGTGGGAAGCCGGCGTCGGTCTAGCGGCCATCGACTTCCCCGACTACCGCGGTTCGGATCAGCGCACGGGTTATGTGCTGCCCCTACCCTTCGTGGTCTACCGAGGCGATGTCTTC
>JBGPMS010000432.1:0-3715 GCA_041487115.1 Gammaproteobacteria bacterium | reverse complement strand
CTCCTGCTCCATCAGGCGCGCGAGGTACTGTCCGCTGCGGCCGTAACCGCAGATGATCACGTGCTTCTCCGCAGCCAGGGTCTGCGCCGCGATGTTGTGCAGCGCCATCGCCCGGTACATCCAGTCCGCCGCGCTGAATCGCCGCACCATGTGCTCGCTCTTCTCGATGATGAAGGGCGCGATCAGCATGGACAGGATCATGGCCGCCAGCACCACTTGCACGACGGGCGGCGGAAGCACGTTCAGCCCGGCGGCCTGCGACAGCAGGACCAGGCCGAACTCGCCGGCCGCGCATAGCGCCAGACCGGTGCGCAGCGCGGTACCCGGATCGGATCCGAACAACCGCCCAAGGCCGGTGATGAGCAGCGACTTGAATAGGATCAACACCACGAGCAGCGCACTGACCCACGGCAGGCGGCGGAAGACCTCGAAGGGGTCGAGCTGCATGCCGATGGTCACGAAGAACAGCCCCATCAGCACGTCCTGGAACGGCCGTATGTCCTGCTCCACCTGGTAGCGGTACTCGGTCTCGGAGATCAGCATCCCGGCCAGGAATGCGCCCAGCGCCAGCGACAGCCCGGACTGCGCGGTCACCCAGGCAAGGCCCAGTGTGAACAGCAGAAGATTGAGCATGAACAGTTCAGGCGACTTCTGGCGCGCCACCAAGTGAAACCAGGGGCGCATCAGCCGCTGGCCGAAGAACAACACCACACCCAGCACCACTGCCGCCTTGACCATAGCGAAGGACAGGAGCTTCGCCAAGTCCTCCGGACTTTGCGCCAGGGCCGGGATCAAGATCAGGAACGGGACCACCGCCAGATCCTGGAACAGGAGCACACCGATGATTGCACGGCCGTGCTGGGAGTTGAGCTCCAGCCGCTCGGCCAGCATCTTGGCGAGGATGGCTGTGGACGACATGGCTAACGCCCCGCCAAACACCAGGCCCGCTCTCCAGCCCAGGCCGAAGAGGATGCAAAGCAGAATCACGAACAACGTAGTGGCGCCTACTTGTGCGGCGCCAAGGCCGAAGACCACGCGGCGCATGGTGACGAGCTTGGGCAGGCTGAATTCGAGCCCCACGCTGAACATCAGGAACACCACGCCGAACTCGGCCAGGTAGCGCGTGTCCTCGCGATCGGCGACCCAGCCCAGCGCGTGCGGGCCAATCAAGATCCCCACCAGCAGGTAGCCGATCAACGCCGGCAGCCGCAGCTGGCGGAACACCACGACGACGAAGACGGCGGTGGCGAGCAGGATCAGAACCAGTTCGAGGGTGCTATGCATGACGGAGGCACGCGGGAAGGCGAAGACCAAGTTTCGTCCTCGCCAACTTTATCACAGCAGTTTTACCGGCCCGCGGCATCCCGTCGCCGACAGCGCGAGCATCGCGGCGCCACGAGGCCGTCCGCCGGGCTTGCCCTGGCCCTTCGGGTATACTCCGGCAACGCAATGAGCACACTCCCCAAACGCGCATCCGCCGTATCGCCGCTCCAAAGCGCGCGCCGTACTCTGGGGATCGAAGCGCGCGCGGTGGAGGCACTGTCCGCGCGACTGGACGACAGCTTTGCCCGCGCCGTCGATCTGATCCTCGCCTGCAGCGGCCGGGCGGTCGTCAGCGGTATCGGCAAGTCCGGCCACGTCGCGCGCAAGATCGCATCCACGCTCGCCAGCACCGGCACACCCGCTTTCTTCCTGCATCCGGCCGAGGCCAGCCACGGCGACCTCGGCATGATCACCGCGCAAGACGTGATGATCGCGCTGTCCAACTCGGGCGAGAGCGCCGAATTGCTGGCCATTGTGCCGCACGCGAAACGTAGGGGCGCGTCGCTGATCGCCGTGACAGGCAACCCGCGCTCCACGCTGGCGCGGGAGGCCGACGTGCACCTGGATGCGGGCGTGGCGGAAGAAGCCTGTCCTCTGGGGCTGGCGCCCACCGCCAGCACCACTGCCGCACTGGCTCTGGGCGATGCGCTGGCCGTCGCGCTGCTCGAAGCGCGCGGCTTCGGCGCCGAGGACTTTGCGCGCTCGCACCCCGGCGGGAGCCTGGGCCGGCGCCTGCTCACGCACGTGAGCGACGTCATGCGCAAGGGCGATGCGGTCCCGGTCGTAGCGCGCGGGGCGCTGTTGCCCGAAGCCATTCTCGAGATGTCGCGCAAGGGCATGGGCATGACGGCGGTGATCGAAGCCGACCGGCGGGTAGCGGGCATCTTCACCGACGGCGATCTGCGGCGCACTCTGGAGAAGCCTATCGACCTGCGCGCGACCGAGGTCGAGAAAATCATGACGGAGCGCCCGCGCACGATCCTGCCGAGCCGGCTCGCGGCCGAGGCGGTGAAGCTGATGGAAGACTACCGGATAAGCCAGATCCTGGTGGTGGATGAGGAGTATCACCTGGTGGGCGCGCTCAACACGCACGACCTGTTCCGCGCCATGGTCATCTGATGGCGGTGGCGCCAGACTTGAACCAACGCGCCAAAGGCGTCCGCCTGCTGGTCCTGGACGTGGACGGCGTGCTCACCGACGGCCGGCTCTACTACGGCGGTGATGATGTGGAGCTCAAGGCGTTCCACATCCAGGACGGTCACGGCATCAAGATGCTGCGCGCCACCGGTGTCGAGGTGGCCATCATCACCGGCCGCACCTCCCGTGCGGTCGAACTGCGCGCCGAGAATCTGGGCGTGCCTTACTTGTACCAGGGCGTCGCCGACAAACTCGTGGTCTTCGATCAACTGCTCGCGCACGTCCGCCTCGCTCCGGCCGCGGCCGCCGCGATGGGCGATGACCTGCCCGATCTACCGGTCCTGCGCCGCTGCGGATTCGCCGCGTGCGTGCCGGAGGCACCGGCCGTGGTCCGCAGCCATGCCCACTATGTCACCGACCGCCCGGGCGGTGCCGGCGCGGTGCGCGAGGTGTGCGAGCTTCTGATGGCGGCCCAGGGTACGCTCGAGGCGAAACTGCAGGAGTACCTGAGATGAGGAACCGTTGGCGTGCCTGGGTGCCGACGCTGATGCTGGCGGCGCTCGCGGCTCTGACCTGGTGGCTGGACAAGAAGGTGCAGCCGCTCGGCCCGGCGCGAGACAGCGCCTCGCGCAACGACCCCGACGTCGTGGTGGAGAACTTCGAGGCCACGCGCATGAACGATGAAGGCCTCCAGCGCTACGCCATAGTCGCCAAGAAAATGGTGCACTACCCGGGCGACAACAGCGCGGTGCTGGACCAGCCCACGCTGACCCATTTCGACCCGGAGACCGCACCCGTCAGCATCCGGGCCAATCAGGGCCTGCTGTCGAGCAACGGCGAGAATGCCTATTTCACCGGCGACGTCCAGGTGCGACGCGCAGCCTACGGCGACAACGCGGAGATGGCCCTGTTCACGACATTTCTACACGCCATCCCGAACCAGGACCTGGTCAAGACCGACCGCGAAGTCACGATGGTGAGCGGCAATAGCACGGTCAAGTCGGTTGGCCTAGAATTCAACAACAAGACGCGCGAGGTGAAGTTGCTGTCGAACGTCAAAGGCCAGCTGGAAACTCCCGCCAAGAAGCATCCCGCCATGCCCTGGGACCGGAAGCGCTAGTGTAGTGCTTCGTTCTGTTTGGAACTTAACCGACTGTTGGCGCGGATGACTTTGGCCAGGATGTCCTTGGCCTTGGCAGTCCAGACGAAGGGTTTGGGATTTTTGTTGTGCAAGGCGATGTACTCCTTGATGGTG
>JBGPMS010000431.1:0-3769 GCA_041487115.1 Gammaproteobacteria bacterium | reverse complement strand
TAGGAGCCGTTTTCGGGCTGTGGGTAGCGAGCCTGGCGGGCGCGTCCGTGCCGAACTCGCGACTGTCTCAGTTTCAGCATTGGATCGAGCAGGGCAAGCTGCTGCTGATGGTGGATGTGCCCTTCGGACAGGCCGAGCGCATCACCGAGTTGGTCACGCGCCGGCATCCCGAAGCCGTATCTGGAGGAACGGAGCCGACGATACCCGTGTTTCCCTGATCGCTGCTTCCTCGCGGCAGCTCCTGCTGCCCACTCACGCGCCGTATCACGGCGCTTCCGCGCGTGCATCTCGACGCGCGATACCGGCCCCGCACTGCGGGGCCGGATTTTTTCCGGACTTTGAATACGATCCTGCGCCTCACACGCTGAGCTCGACGATGCGCCCATCGAGCTTGCCGCGGGAGATCTCGAGGATCCCAATCGCGACTGGCAGCTTGAACCGTCGCGGCCCGGCACTGCCCGGGTTGAAGTACAACACACCCGCGCGCCGTTCGATCATCGGACAGTGCGAGTGTCCGGAAACGACCACGTTCAATCCCTCGGCAACGGGATCGACCGCCAGCATTTTGACGTCGTGCAACAGATGGATGCGGACCCCGTGCAGCTCGATGGTCAAGGCTTCCGCGAGATCGCGCGCCCAGGGGTCGGTATCGTTGTTGCCTCGCACCGCCGTGATCGGAGCCACAGACCGCAGCGAATCGAGCACCTGCGCAGATCCGACATCCCCCGCATGCAGCAACGCATCGCAACCGCGCAGCGACTCCACGGCTTGTGGGCGCAGCAGGCCGTGGGTGTCCGAGATCAGGCCGAGCCGGATGATCTGCTCGGCCGTCATCGACGCGCGGCGCGAAAGCGCGCCAGCTCCGCCAGCAGCCAATCGCGCGTCGCCACCGCCGGCCGGCCCTCGCACCGGGCGAGGTAAGGTTTTCCGCTGACTTCGCTGCGGCTCGCGGCGAGGTCGATGAACTTTTCGGTGGAGTCGATCTCGTCGTGGAAATGCTCGTACTTCTTCTGCATGTGGCCCTCGCCCTCTGCCGCCGGATACAGTTTTCCGTTGCGCTCGATCCGGCAACCGGAGGTGCGCACATAGGCGAACAGGTGGGCGAGCTCGGCACGCTGCGAATCCGGCACGTCCGCCACGGTGGCGGGTGCGGCCGCGGCAAGCAGGATTGCGCCTGCAGCCGCGGCGCTCAGCTTGCCGTCAGCCCTCACGAGTACGAGGATGTTCGGGCAGCCCATCGCACACTCTCACCCAGGGCAGGCGGCTGCTCACCCATGTGTGGTCCTCCGGCGCGAGCGCGCCGGGCTGATCGAGACTGCACAGCGTAATGTCGATCTCCTCGGACTGCGCCACGAGCCGGTACGTGAGCGGCGTCCCGCACTTCGAGCAAAAGCTGCGGATAGCCTTCGACGACGAGGCGAACTCCATCGGCACGCCTTGCAGCAGCTGGAAATCGTCCGGCTCTACACTGAACCAAGTCACGAACGCCGCGCCGCTGGCACGCCGGCACGTGCCGCAATGGCAATGGGTCAGGTGGTAGGGTTTGCCGGTAACGCGGTAGCGCACCGCGCCGCACAGACATCCGCCTTCGAACCACAGCATCGCCTTTCTCTCCTCAGATCACCGACCAGGCGACTGTGCCGCCCGCGCGCAATGGCACCAGCGTATCCGGGCCGTAGGGCAACTCCTTCGGCACCGCGCTATCGCGTCGCGCCAGCGTCAGGCGTTCCTCGTTTCTCGGCAGCCCGTAGAAGTCGGCGCCGCGGAAGCTGGCGAACGCCTCCAGCTTATCCAGCGCTCCCGCCGCGTCGAAAGCTTCGGCGTACAGCTCGATGGCCGCATGCGCGGTGTAGATTCCGGCGCAACCGCACTCGTTCTCTTTCGTGTGTCGTGCGTGCGGCGCACTGTCGGTGCCCAGGAAGAACTTCGGGTTTCCCGAGATAGCCGCCTCGAGCAGGGCCAGGCGATGCTCCTCGCGCTTGAGTACCGGCAGACAGTAGTGGTGGGGCCGGATGCCGCCCTGGAACAGCGCGTTGCGATTGAGCAGCAGGTGATGGGCGGTTATGGTCGCCGCCACATTGTCCGGCGCGGCGAGAACGAACTCGACGGCATGCGCGGTGGTGATGTGCTCCAGCACGATCTTGAGGCGCGCAACGCGCGGGATCAACGGCCTCAACGTGCGCTCGACGAATACTTTCTCGCGGTCGAACACGTCGACCTGTGGATCGGTGACCTCGCCGTGCACCAGCAGCGGCATGCCGATCTCGGCCATGGCCTCCAGCGTGGGGAGGCATTTGCGGATGTCGGTCACGCCGGAGTCCGAATTGGTGGTCGCTCCCGCGGGGTAGTACTTGACGGCGAACACGGCGCCACTCGCGCGCGCGCGCACGATCTCTTCGGGAGAGGTCATGTCGGTCAGGTACAACGTCATCAGGGGCTCGAAGCGCGCGCCGCGCGGAAGCGCCGCACGGATGCGTTCGCGATACGCCAGCGCCAGCCCGGTATTCACCACCGGCGGCCTGAGGTTGGGCATCACGACGGCGCGAGCGAAGCGCTTTACCGTGTCGGGCAGGACCGCTTGCAGCACGCCGCCGTCGCGCAGATGCAGGTGCCAGTCGTCCGGCTTCGTGATCGTTAGGTGTTGCATCACTCCTCATCCCAACTCTAGCCCACGCATCGAAGACACCCTACTCTGCTGTCCCTCACCCTACCCTCTCCGGTCCCTCACCCTCTCCCAGTACCCTCACCCTACCCTCTCCCAGTACCCTCACCCTACCCTCTCCCAGAGGGAGAGGGACCTTATGTCTGCCCGAGAGGGACCTTATGTCTGCCCGAGAGGGACCTTATGTCTGCTGCGCTAGCCGGGCGCGGCCTCGTCATACTCGCCAGCGGCGACGTGAACCGGTGCACGCTGCCCTGCGGCAGCCGCCTGCAGCCGCAATCGCCGCGCCTCGGCCCGTTGTTCGTGGTCGAGCCAGGAGCGCTCGTGGCCCCAGAGGCTGGGGCCGTTCACCATCTCCTGCACCGTCCAGGTGGCATCGTCTACGCTGCGGCCACCCCAACCGTATTCGACCAGAAAGCGCGACGGCGACCAGGCATAGAAAGACAGCATGTGGTCGTTGGTGTGCCGGCCGAGGGTGACGCCTACACTCTGGCGCTCCAGCGCCACGTCGTACGCCTTGCCGATATCGTCCACCGACAGCGCCTCCACCATGACGTGATGAAGACCGGCTCGCCCGGTTTCGATGAAGGCCAGGCTATGGTGCCGCGCATTGACGTGGAGGAAGACGGCGTGGAATGGCTTCTTGGCGTAATCACTCAAGCGGAAACCGAGCACGTCGCGATAGAACGGCAGCACCTCATCCATGCTCGGCACCGTCAGCACCACATGCCCCAGTCCCATCGCGCCGGTGCGGAAGCCGCTCAACGGGCGCGCCGGTTCGAACGCTCGCTCCGCCTCGGCCAGGCCGTGGAACAGCTCGATGCGGTTGCCCAGCGGATCCTCGAACCACAGCAAGTCGGCAACGCGCCGTATCTCCGTTTCGGCCGGCTGCGCCCGATGTACCGGCACGTCGTGTGCATCGAGGTGGGCCGCCGCAACGTCCAGCTCTGACGCGTCCTGGACCTCCCAGCCGAAATAGGCGGCGCCGTTCCGATCGCCCGGATGCACGAGCAAGCGGTGCGGCTTGTCGTCCATGCGCAGAGTGACGCCGGCGTCGGTGGCCTGCACCTGCATCCCCAGCAGGCCGGTCGCGAAGTCCCGCCACTC
>JBGPMS010000430.1:0-3772 GCA_041487115.1 Gammaproteobacteria bacterium | reverse complement strand
TCGACGAAGGGGATGATCTCGCGCGTGAGATAGTCCGCGTAGTTGCCGATCGCGGACGAGTTCACGTACTGGTTGCCGCCCAGCGCCGTAAAGCAGTCCGGAAAGACGAAGATCGCCGGCCCCATTTTCTGCTCGCGAATGAGCCGCGCCGCGCGTTCCGGGACGTTGTCTCCGAACGGCTTCCAGTTGGTGTGCGCGAGACCGGAGCCGGTGAAGCCGACCAAGTCGTAGAGCACCGGGAAACGGCGCTTGCCCGGGCCATCGTCGTACTGCGGTGGCAGCCACACCGCGAGCTTGCGCACGTGCGGATCGCCGAGCGGATTGTCCTTGAGGATCTTCGACGTGTGTTCGAGCACGACCAGCGTGCCGGAGGGGCCTTTGGGGCGCTTGAGGGCCATCGATGTCGCTCCGTCTGGTGAGAGCGGTCGATTGTGACACTCCTCACCGACTTAAGCAGATCCGCCTGGCAAGGTGCTCCCAACCCTTAAAGCCCCCCGGGCGCTGTCGGGCAAGGAAGGGACGCTTCCGGCCTAGCCCGCCTCCTGTTCGATCAAGCGCGCGAGCCATTCGCCGGCTTCGACGAACGCAGTCCTCGTCCGCTCGGCCCGGCCTCGGATATATGCTCCCTCGATCGCCGAGATCACCAGCCCGGCAAAGGATTCCCTGCGCGCACGGGTTCGGTGTGGCAGGTGGCTCGCAACCACGGTCCGCCACGATGCCATGACGCTGGCGACGACAGGATCAAGAGCTTCAGAGTGCGGGCAGTGCGTGTGCCGCTGAACGAGCCGCATCAGACCGCGAGTGGCACGGTTGCAGAATCGCCCCTGGTGCTGCGACTTCGGCATCTCGATGCCGCGCGGCACATGCCGCAGGATCATCCGCTACGAGGGACGCTGGCCGAAGGATTGCAGCGTATGCAGGGCCGCGCATGAGCGCATAAGCGCGCACCGCGCGCTACCCTGCCTTCAACCGCACCGGATTCTATTGGTGACCGGTGCTACATCCATGCCGCGTCGGCGCAGGAGTCTCCAAGCGCGGGATTTCCGCTATCATTCTTCCGCCCCGTTCCCGTAGCCATCGACCGCACCTTGGCTTACCTGGCCCCTGGGAGGGCATACGGGCGCCGCCGGTATCGTCCGCGCCATGAGGCTGCGCAAGAGCACCGTCTATCTCCCCGGCTTCTGGCGTTTGATCATGGCGTGCATCCGCTGTCTTCCGGATGCCGATCGTCGTGCGCCTGCGCTTTTAGCATTGCGCCTGCCGCGGTGCCACTGACCCATCTCTACTTATTTGCCATGTGCGTCGGGATCTGGGGTTCTACCTGGATCGCGATCACCTATCAACTCGGCAGCGTCGCACCCGAGGCTTCGGTGTTCTACCGCTTTCTTCTGGCCGCGGGAATTCTATTGGCGTTCTGCCGCTGGAAGGGGCTGAGCCTGCGCTACGGCTGGCGCCAGCACCTGGCCCTGGCCGCGCAAGGCATTTTGATGTTCAGCCTCAGCTACATGTTCGTGTATCACGCCGAGGCGCTGGTCGTTTCCGGCCTGGTGGCGGTGGGATACTCGGCCAGCCCGCTGCTCAACATGCTGGGGGTGCGCCTGGCCTTCGGCACGCCGATAAGCCTGCGCGTGGCCGTGGGAGCCTTGTTCGGGATAGCCGGCATCGTGCTCGTCTTCTGGCCCGAGTTCGGGACGCTGTCGGCCGACGCTGGCGTGATGCGGGGGGCCGTATACACCGCTCTGGCCGTGCTGACGTCGGCGGCCGGAAGCATGATCGCCAGCCGCAATGGCAAGCGCGGAGTGCCGGTACGGCAGGCGCTGACCCTGGGCATGCTGTACGGTGCAGCCTGCTCACTGATCATCACCGTGGCTGCCGGCAAGCCGCTGGGCTTCGAATGGTCGGCGAGCTATGCCGCCTCGCTGCTCTACCTGGCGCTGTTCGGCTCGGTCGTCACCTTCGCCGCATACTTGACGCTGCTGGAGCGCATCGGCGCCGCCCGCGCCGCCTATATCGGCGTCATGGTGCCGATCGTCGCGCTGGTGATCTCGGCGTCGTTCGAGGGCTACGCCTGGCGCACGGAAACCTGGCTTGGAATCGCCCTTTCCATGGCCGGCAACGTCATCATCCTGCGGCGTATGAAGTAGTGGACTGTAACGTCCGAGAACGTCGACTTGGTTTCGTTGTCGGCCGCATCGATGTAGAACCAGTGCCCCTGGTAGAACGCCGCGGCATGGGATCCACCAAGTCTGCGGGGACGCAAATAGTAGGGCCAAGGAAAGGCCTGGTGGAAGTCAGTGGACGTGCCCGGCTTGCGGCCATTGTGACGGGAAGGTTACGGCTCGCGGTCGAGTGAGGGGTGAATGCAAATCCCCCCAGCCCCCCCAGCGCCCCTTTGTCGAAGGGGGGTGATGAGGGAGGGCGCCGGCGAGAGTGAGGTATGCTGTATTCGACGCAAGTGACCTCGAGGAGTGAACAGTGACCAAGACCGCAATGATCACCGGAGCAACCTCCGGCTTTGGAGCCGCGACCGTGCGGCGCTTCGCAAAAGCAGGCTGGCGTGTGGTCGCCACGGGCCGTCGCGCCGACCGGTTGAAGGCGCTGATCGGGGAGCTCAGCCCCGAGTCGGCCTTTGCCTTGCCCTTCGACGTGCGCGATGCCGGTGCGATGGAGACAGCGCTGGCAGGTATCCCGGACGCCTTCAAGGATATCGACCTCTTGATCAACAACGCGGGATTGGCGCTCGGCACGGCTCCTGCGCCCAAGGCGCGCATCGATGACTGGCGCACGATGATCGACACCAACGTGACCGGGCTGGTGACGCTCACGCATCGGCTGCTGCCGACGCTCATCGCCCGCAAGGGAGCGATCATCAACATCAGCTCGGTGGCGGCGAGCTATCCTTACCCCGGCGGCAACGTCTACGGGGGGACCAAGGCGTTCGTGTCGCAGTTCTCGCTCGGCTTGCGCTCGGACCTGCACGGCACCGGCGTGCGCGTAACTTCGATCGAGCCGGGAATGGCCGAGACCGAATTCATGCTCGTGCGCACCGGCGGCAACCAGGCTGCTTCCGACAATCTGTATCAGGGGGTGAATCCGCTCTCCGCCGAGGACATCGCGGACACTCTATTCTGGGTGGCGACCCTGCCGCCGCACATGAACATCAATCGCCTAGAGCTGATGCCGGTGCGCCAGTCGTTCGGGCCGTTTCAGATCGATCGAGGGGCAAGCGCGTAAAGCGCGGGCGATGGCCGCCTGGTCGCGGGCCGCTGGGCCACGTGCGGGGGCCACTGGTCACCGGTGGCGGTGGATGCGCGGGGGATCATCGTGGACGATGATGTAAAGAAGAGGAAGGCAGGCAAGATAGCCGGCTTGCTGGTGGCACTCTTTGTGCTGATCGCACTTTGCGCTGGCGGTGCCCTGTGGCTGACGGCCATTCGTGTCCCCGAGACGTCCTCTCGACCCGCATCCATCAAACTCGCATGGGACAAGAGTCCCAGCCCGAACGTGACGGGGTACAAGATTCTGATCGGACCGCATCCCAGGGGCTACACGGATGCGGTGAATGTGGGGAACGAAGGAACGGTCACCTTGACGCAGCTCATGCAGGGAACCAGGTACTACATCGTCGTGGTCGCCGTCGATGCCGAGGGGAAGCAGAGCGCACCCTCCAATGAAATCGAGGCTGTCGCTGAATAGTCCGGAAAGCCGCGAGCAGGCGCGCCCGGTGTCAGCGACTCCGACTCGTCCCCACCTCGACGCTCTGCTGCCGGCC
>JBGPMS010000429.1:0-3781 GCA_041487115.1 Gammaproteobacteria bacterium | reverse complement strand
GCTCCACCAGCTCAGGGGTCGGGTCGGCCGCTCGCATCATCAGGCCTACGCCTACCTGCTCACGCCCGACGACGATGCCCTGACGACGAACGCGCGCAAGCGCCTGGAGGCGATCCAGTTGATGGAAGAGCTCGGTTCGGGCTTCTACCTCGCCATGCACGATCTGGAGATCCGCGGCGCCGGCGAAGTGCTGGGCGAATCCCAGAGCGGCCAGATGCAAGAGGTGGGCTTCAACCTCTACACCGAGATGCTCAACGCGGCGGTCAAGTCGCTCAAGGCCGGCAAGGAGCCGGACCTCGCACAGCCTCTGGCGGTGAACACCGAGATCAACCTGCACGCGCCGGCGCTGCTCCCCGAGACCTACTGCTCCGACATCCACGAGCGGCTGGTGCTGTACAAGCGGCTGGCCAACTGCGAGACGCCGGACGAGCTGGAACTGTTGCAGGAGGAGCTGGTGGATCGCTTCGGGCTGCTGCCGGATCCAGCCAGGGCGCTGGTCGACAGCCACCGCCTGCGCATCGAGGCGAAGCCGCTCGGCATATCCAAGGTCGATGCCGGACCGGAGAGCGTCGTCCTCCAGTTCATCAAGGACCCGCCCATCGACCCGGCCCGCATCATCCAGCTCATCCAGACCCGGCGCAACTTCAAGCTGTCCGGCCAGGACCGGTTGCGGATCGAGGAGAAGCACCCGCAGGTGAACGCCCGGGTGGCGCGCGTGCGTGAGCTGTTCCGGGAGCTCGCTCAGCCTGCGGCGGCGAAGGCGGCTGCGCGTTAGCACGAACCCCACTGGCAACAAGACCCCGTTCGCGCTGAGCGTGTTTCGTCTCTGCTGCTTCCGTTCGTGTTGAGCCCACTAAGCCGCGTCGCTGGCGAGGCAAGGCGAGGTGAAGAAACAGCTTGTGGGCTACCTCCAATAGGCCGTTCGCGCTGATCCTTCGACTCCGGGCGCTCACACGCCCTACGCTCAGGACGAACGGACTAGCGGCCTCAGCCACGGAGTCGAAGCGTTGCATGCCACTTTCGACTCTGCCACCGTTCGTGCTGAGCGTCGCAGCGTCAGCTGCAGAGTCGAAGCACGCTCAGTGCGAACGGAGTTTTGGTTTACTCAGCTCCAATACCCAAGCCGCACATGCGAACGGCCGCTGAGCGCATCTGAGTGCCGGCAACGCTGAAGGCGTTCAACGTTTCGACCAACACCATCTCGCTAGTCACGAGTTGGGCATCCGCGACTGCGTCCAGGGCAGAGGTCGCCGAGCGGTGCAAGGCATCGCCCGGGTCAAGCACGGCGATCCAGAAAACCGTATCGGCGAAGACGCGCCTCATTCGCGCGTCAGGCCACCATAGATGTAGAGATCATGCTGGGCTGCCAGGTCTGTCGGGAGCTTCCGCCACTCTTCCAGCGGGACCGACGCCGATATCTCTGCGATTTCGGTGAGCAAGGCCCTCACGTCGGTCGGCTCGGATGGCCCTTCCGCAATGTCTCGAAACAGCTCGGAAAGATCGGTCATGACAATGCTGGTGGTAAAGAGTTCACGCAAGCGATTATGCGCGGCGGTCAGGCCCCAAGGCAAGCGTCGCTGATTGCATGTGTGCAGCCTCAGGCTGCTGGCCGGCCTGGCGCAGCTGCACAGCTCAGGGGCCGGGTCGGCCGCTCGCATCACCAGGCCTACGCCTACCTGCTCACGCCCGACGACGATGCCCTGACGACCAACGCGCGCAAGCGCGTGGAGGCGATCCAGCTCATGGAAGAGCTGGGCTCGGGCTTCTACCTCGCCATGCACGATCTGGAGATCCGCGGGGCCGGCGAAGTGCAGGGCGAATCCCAGAGCGGCCAGACGCAAGAGGTGGGCTTCAACCTCTACACCGAGATGCTCAACGCGGCGGTCAAGTCGCTCAAGGCCGGCAAGGAGCAGGACCTCGCACAGCCTCTGGCGGTGAACACCGAGATCAACCTGCACGCGCCGGCGCTGCTCGCCGAGACCGACTGCTCCGACATCCACGAGCGGCTGGTGCCTTAAGCGCAATGCGCTAGGCGCAGGCCGCAGCAGCGCCTCTAGCTCCGCGGCGGTGGGGCCGCGCACCTCATGGAATGCCGGCACGCCCTCGGTGCTGCGATAGCGGGCTCAGATTTGCGCATGGAAGCGCGGCCCAAACACCGGGACCGACCGGTATACTCTTGCTTGACCGGGCGCAGGTCGCGGTTTAGGCTTGGTGAACCCGAAATGCATAGAGGAGGACCTCATGGCTGCAGCGAAGACCGGAAGGCAAAGGACCATTCGGCTCGTCGCGCTACTGGCGATGATTGGTGCGAGCGTTGGATTCGCACCCGAGGCTGCGTCCCAGAGTGAGATCAAAATCGGGATCCTGCAGCCGTTGAGCGGACCGATGGCGGCCGAGGGGCGGCGCCAGCTCAACGGCATGGAGATCGTGCGCGACATGGTCAACGAGCGCGGCGGCATCGGCGGCAAGAAGCTGTCCTGGGTCGTCGCGGATGCTCCCGACGCGACTGCCGCCACCAACGAGGCAGCCCGTCTGATCAGCCAGGAGGGTGTGAAGCTGCTCTCCGGTACGCTGTCGAGCAGCCTGTGCGTTCCCGCGAGCGAGGTAGCCGCGCGCAACAACATCGTCTATTGGGAAGTCTCCTGCGTAGACCCGCGCTTCAATATCCGCGGCTACAAGAACGTGTTTCGCACCGAGATCGATGCCAACGGCTTCGGCTGGTACAACATCGAGTTTATCCGCGACACGCTGCACAAGAAGCTCGGAATCGAGCTCAAAGATCTGAAAGTCGCCTTCCTGAGCGAGGATTCCGCATTCGGCCAGGGCACGACCGAAGCCGGGAAGAAGCGCGCCCAGGAACTGGGGATGCAGATCGTGTCGATCGATCTCTACAACCGCAACACGATGACGGACTTCACGCCCATCATCCTCAAGCTGAAATCGGTCCGGCCTGATGTGATCGTCGCCTCGTGCTACACGAACGACGCGATCCTGTTTTGGAAACAAGCGAAGCAGCTCGACTTGCAGGTGAAAGCCGTGCTTGGCGCCGGCAGCGTCAGCTTTGGCTCGCCGGATTTTGGCAAGAGCCTGGGGAAGGACGCCGAGGGAGTGTTCGCGCTGGTGGAGCCCGCCGGCTTGAACCCCAAGGCCGTGTCCAAAGAGATGGCTAGCTTGGAGGCCGAGATCGCGAAGCGTTACGAAGCCAGGTTCAGCGAGAAGTACGCCGCGTCCGCACAACTCGGCGCCGCCGGTGTCTGGATCCTGGCCGAAGTGCTCAAGCTGACAGCCGGGGATCTCAGCCCCGACAAGGTGCGCGCGGCAGCGCTCAAGCTGGACATCCCGCTCGGAGGGGCGCCCAACGGTTGGGGCGTGAAGTTCAGGGACGACGGGCAGAATACGCTGGAGCGAGTCCAGCACTACATGCTGCAATGGCAGGAAGGCAGGCTGGTGACCGTATGGCCGGAGCGATTCGCCGTGTCATCCGCAAAGTTCGTTCCGCTGCCCAAGTGGAGTGAGCGATAGCGGGTCTGCTCGAGCTGGACCACGTAAAGCGGCGATTCGGAAGTGGGGTAAGGACGCTACCGCTTGAGGAACCCGCTGCGGCACGCCACACTATCACAGGCCTCAGGCCGACCCTTCCCGTGAGAGGAGGGGAAGGCACTTCTGCCCTCCTGCGAAGGAGGGGTGCCTGCCAAGGCGGGCGGGGTGGCGCGCGAAGCGGAGCATCTCGACAGCGGCGTTAGGCATTTAGCCAAGCCTCGATAGGTATCCACTTCGATGG
>JBGPMS010000428.1:0-3871 GCA_041487115.1 Gammaproteobacteria bacterium | reverse complement strand
TCGCGCGGCACGTAGCCCTCCGGTTGCAGATCGCCGGACCCCGACAGCACCAGGGTGTGGATGCGACCGAGCAGCTCGCCCATCTCGCGGCAGAGATCATGCGACTGCGGCGTGTGCACCTGGAGATAGTCGGCCACGCGCAGCGCGCCGGCGCTGGCGAGGATCAGAAACGGCCGCCCGACCGTCTTTGCATCCAGATCGCTGTGCGCGACGCGAGGAACCGGGATGCCGTAGCGGCTCAACAGATCGAGCAGCATGTGCTCTTTGCGGAGCGGACGCGCTTCAGTGTTGCGCGCCAGCCTCAGGATGTGCACGCCGTCCGCGAAGCGCAGCCTGAACACGGCGTTATTGGATCCGCCCAGCGGTTCGATCAAAGCCTCGCGCCCGAAGCATCGCGCAGCGATCTCGCGGGCCAGCTCGCCGTCGTTGGTGGCAGTCATGTGCCGTCTTCCGCGTAGAGCAGATCGTTGACGGCGCGCTGGATGATCGGGCGCTTCACGACTGCGCGCTCGCGCTCGAATTGATCTGCCGCCAGTGCGCCTCGATCAGGTCGGCGGCCGCAGTCACGCCGCCTTCGGCTTGCGCAACATCGCGCCACCGGCGTGCGTTCTCGTTCAGCACGGGATCGGTGGCAGCACGATCGATGGCGAGAGCGAGCTCCCGAGATGCGATGCCGTGAGTCTCCAAGCTGGCGCTGGCGAGCTTGGCCCGCATCAACAGTCGGGCGAAGGCCTCCTGCGCCGGAATCTGCGGCAGGAGCACCGAGGGGCGTCCGGCACGCAGAACGGCGCCAACGGTACCGCTGCCGCCGTGATGAATCACACAGGCGGCGCGTCGGAACAGCCACTCGTAGTCCGCCTCCTGCACCGTAATCAGCGATTCGTCGGCGAGCGCAGGCGCCGCCGCCCAGCCTCCGATGACGACACCGCGACGTCCGCTGATGCGCAGCGCCTCGGCCAGAGCCTCGAGCAGCGCCTCGAGCGAAAACATGACCATCGAACCCATCGTCATCACCACCGGCGGATCGCCGCGTTCCACGAACTCCGCCAGCTCGTCGGGGGGAGTCCAGGCCCCGCTGCCTTCGGTCCGCCAGAAGCCCGTGAAGCGAAACTGGCTGCCCCAGCGGTCTTCGGGGTCGACCAGGCCCTTGCTCATCGCGACCAGCTCGACGATGCGACCGCCCTGCCCTGCGGCACCGTAGCGCGCGAGGTCCTGGATCGAGCCCGGCGGGTCGTACGACACGAATGCGCCCGGAAGAATGGAGTCGCCTCGTTTCAACATCAATTTCAGGTTGCTGACGAAGTAGTCGCTCATCAGTCCGGCCTTGGAGATCTGCGCCTGCGCTGCGGTCAATTGCGGCCGCAACCACTGGTCGGCTACCCGCCGTACGCGCTTCGCTTTGTCGTCGACCGTCGACAGCGAGCGCAGCAGCACGCGCAGGTCTTCGTGCCTGCCATCGCCCATCGGCGCCCACTTCAAGCCCGCGGCGGTCACGCGCTCCGCATAGAAGCCCGACGATCCCAGCAGGACAGAGTGGCCACGCCGTCGCAGCTCGCAGCCCAGGCTGAAGAACAGCTCGAAATCGCCCCGGGTGCCCAGGGTAAGAACAAAAATGCGCATGCGGACAGCTCGGATCCCCTCGCGCGCAGTGTAGCCGATCACGCGCGGGAAAAGTCGCCGTTACCCACGAACCGGAAGGTACGCCACCGGTCACGCTAAGGCAGGGACAAGCCGGCATTAATCCCCACAAGGGCGTGCACTACATTAGAAACGCCAGCATGACAGAGCCGGCGCGAATTCTTGGCTGCTTGATCGCCGACAAGGGGCAGCCGATGACCGTGCCGGTGCAGTAGCGGGCACGAGAAGCGTTGCCCGGCGACGCGATCACAAGGAGGAGGAGCCAGGCCAGGCCTTCCTTGGGGCTCGCCGCCTGAGTATCGCTCAACCATGCATCACCAGCCGGACCAGCCGTTCAACCGGACCACCAAGGAGCGTTGCTTCGTGGCGCCCTCCGCGCTTCGCGTTACGGCTGCCGATTAGCTCTGCGTTGGGCGTCTGGGATGGAGCTTGCACGTGTTATTCTTTTCCGATCCGGGTATCGCGAGGAGGCAATGAGATGAGAGCGCTGGCTGGTATGATTGCAAGTCTGTTCCTCCTGCTTCCCTCGCTCCTGTTCGCGCAAGACGCGATGCAATATGGACTAAAGCACCTGCAAGTCTTAGCGGAAGACGACAAGGTGCGAGTATTGAAGTACACGCCGACGAAGGGCGACAAGACGCCAGTTCACTCACATCCCTCTACGGTTGTCTACGTCATCAAGGGCGGCAGAGTCAGGTTTACGATGCCGGACGGAAGCATACGGGATGCGGAACTAAAGACGGGCGATACACTATTGCGGCCGCCTGTGACTCACTCGGACGAGGCGCTCGACGATTTGGAGGTGGTTCTCATCGAGCTCAAGCAATGATGACCGATGACTAACTTTGAAATTGGGAGGAGCCCATGAAAAAAAACCTTGAATTAGCGTGTTTCGTCGCCGCAGGACTTTTTTCGCTTGTGTCTGCGCCATGCCATGCGGAAAGCGGCACGGTCGATATCGTTCTTGCAGCCACTTCGAATGTGTACACCGTCCAAATGGCGGATACGACCGTCACGGCAAGGGGAGGGAACGGGACTATTACGTTCGTTCGCAGTAGCGGAGCCCCGTTTGTGGAAGGTGCCAGCGCAACGGTTCGATACGCCAGCTTCTCGAAGAAAACTCCCTCCGGGTTCGAGTTGGAGGCTGATGGTGTCGCGACATTCTCATCGGAAGACACCCTGCTGCTTCTTTTCAAACGCCAATCGGGCGATCTCGCGGCAGGTACCTCGGGCGAAGGCACACTGCACCTGACGGGTGGGAGTGGGCGCTTTGCCGGCGTCGACGGCCAGTGCCAGTATAAGGTGGACAATCTTCCGGGCAACTGGAACGTCACCATCGCCAAGTGTGAGTGGATCTATTCCTTTCCTTACCGGTGACGGGTTGACGGTCGTAAGGCTAAAGGCTGGCACGGCGTTCAGCCGTTTCCAGGCTGCGACGGTTGCTGCTCATACTCGTTTACAACCAGGCTCAGTAGTTCAAGGTAGCGCCTGTAAGTTTCTGCAACAGGTCGCAACCCGACAATCAGAGGCCAATCCAGCACGCAATCAAATGCCGCATAACAACGCACTGCAGGGGACGCCCAACCTTCAGTTGCGCCGGAGCCGCAACGGCGGCGCTACGTTGTCATTGCGCCCGGTGAACTGAGCCGTCGCGAAGCGCAACAGCGGATCTCGCCGTAGGAATCCTTGTCTACGGATTGAGCCGGCTTACCACCCGCACGAGCTCACTCGTGACTGCGCCGACCGCAGCGCGATGTCCATCCTCCTTCAGCGTGTCGTCCTCGTGAAACGCGGCGGCGGCGTGGGCGAGGGCGAACTGAGTAGGCAGCACCAGGACGCCCAAGGTCGTCAGCACCTGTCGGACGGTGAGCAGCCCGCGGACCCCTCCAAGGTTGCCCGGCGAGGCCGCCACCAGCGCCGCCACCTTGCCCTTGAACGCGACTGCCGGCGCCTCGTTGGGCTGCGGGCGCGAGATCCAGTCGATGGTGTTCTTCAGCACCGCGCTGATAGAGCTGTTGTACTCGGGGCAACTGAGCAGGAAGGCCTGCCTTGCCACCATCAGCGCTTTGAGTTCCCGCGCTTTGGGCGGCAGCCCCTCCGCCTGCTCCAGGTCGCCATCGAATAACGGCATGGGGAAATCGCGCAGGTCGATCAGCGTCACCTCTGCATCCGCCTCCTCGGCAGCACGCACGGCGACGCGGATCAGCTTCTTGTTCCAGGAGTGGGTGCGGGT
>JBGPMS010000427.1:0-3888 GCA_041487115.1 Gammaproteobacteria bacterium | reverse complement strand
GCCTCGCGCATCTCGACGTTGACGGCGTTCAGGGATTCGGGACGGTTGAGCGTGACGACCGCTGTGGAGTCACGGTGCTCGATCAGGATGGTGTCCGGCATGTTCAGTCCAGGTGTACGGCTGCGTCCTTGACCCTTCGCCTAATTCGTCATCTGCCCGCACAGATTGGCGGTCCGACAGGCTCATAATAGCGAAAGCTCCCTCCAGAGGGGAGCGAACGCCATTGCGGAGGAACCCGGATGAATCGAAAGCCGATCGTCTTGCTCGCAGCTTTGCTGCTCTCGGGCCCGGTTTGGGCCGCTTCGGATCTCGAGGCCTCGACTGCCGTCAGCGATACCTTGCAGGCCTACGAGGCGGCGTGGGGGCGGCATGATGCTGCAGCCATCGCCTCCTTCTACTACGAACCCGCCATGCGCGTGTCGCGCGGCGGACCGATCGTCCGGCCGACGCGCGCGGATCAGGAGGCGTTCTTTGCCGGGTTGGTGAGCGGCCTGGTCGAGCGGGGGTATGCGCGCAGCGAATGGGAAGCAGTCGAGGTGCGCCTGCTCGATGCGCAGACGGCCATCGCCAGCGGTGTCACCGTGCGCTACAAATCAGACGGCAGCGTGCTGGAACGCCTGGGCGTCACCTACTGGCTGCGCGAGACCGGCGCGGGCTGGCGGATCTTCCTTTCCGCTACGCACGCACCCGAAGCCGCCTTGCATTTCCGCTAGCGGTCAGCCTGAAGGCGCATGCACGAGTCTCTCGTGGGGGCGCCGGTGCGCGGAACTGGGCGAGGCAGGCCCCCGTGCAAACCCCGGGCGTGGCCCAAGAGCTTGCGAGCCGGTGCACTGCCGGCTGCGAGAGTCAGCTTTTGCCTTCCAGCAGATAGCAGCTGCGCAGCGCGATCTCTGCGGTGGTGCGGTCTACGAGCTTCAGGTTGGAGCGCGGCTGGAACAGGCCCATCCGAACGTCCTGCCAGACGTAGTAGATGCGCCCCGGCTCCGCGTTGATCAGGAGTCCTGCTGCGTTTTCGGTGTGGGAAACGATCATGTGCTCGCCGGGCTCGACGGTCCAGCGAAAGTACGTCTCCGCGCCGGTTTCGCCCATGTCCTTGCCGTCCAGCGTCACTTGGATCGGCCACGGTGCGCTGAAGGGCTCGTTGCGGATGAGGTAGATGACCGCCTTGTCGGGGACCGGCTGCATCAGCTTGGCCAGCGTGTCCGACTCGGGCTTGGCGAGGGGCTGGCTGGCGCAGCCGGCGAGCAGCGCGACCGCAGCCACGGTCGCGCACGCAAACAGAGATCTCATCTTCATCGTCTTCTCCTGCGGATCGAACTGAACCGACGGTTACCTTGGCATCGGGCCTTGCTCGGCCCGATTTGCCGGGCGCTCACACATAGCCCGGCCCTTCGATGACAGGATGGGCCAGCAGAAATTTCTCGTCCACCTGCAGGCCGAGGCCGGCTCCCTCCAGCGGGCGCACACAGCCGTCGCTGCCCACTTGATAGGGCTGGCTCACGAGCTGGTCGCGGAACAGATTGTTCTTGGACACGTCGCTTTCGAAATAACCGCCGTTGTCGATGGCGGCCAGGAAGTGAATGGTAGCCGCCATATTGAGTCCTGTCATCGAAGTATGCGGATTTATTGGCAACTTCCATGCCGAGGCGAGGTGCGCCACGCGCAGGGCCTCGGTGACGCCGCCGGTCTTCGACAGGTCCGGCTGCAAAATGGTGACGGAGCCATCCTCGATCAGCCGGTTGAACTCGAAGCGCGTGTAGTGGTTTTCGCCTGCCGCGAGCGGCACGCTGCCGAAGGATGCAGCCAGCGAATAGCTTTCATAGTCGTGCGCGGGAAACGGTTCCTCCAGCCAGCCCACGTCGTGCTCGTCGTAACCCGGCATGGCCTTGCGCGCGTCGGCCACCGTGTAGCCGGTGTTGGCGTCCACCAGGATGGCGATGTCCTCGCCCAGCGCTTTGCGCACCGCGCTCACGCGCGCCAGGTCGCGCGCAGGCGTATCGCCGACGCGCAGCTTGATCGCCTTGTAGCCCGCTTCGACCAGGGGTTGCGCTTCGGCGACCAGCGCCTTGGGCTCCTGATAACCGAGCGCTACGCCGCCGGCATAGGCGGGGATGGGCTTCGACGCTCCGCCCAGCAACCGGTACAGCGGCGCGCCCAACGCCTTGCCGCGGATGTCCCACAGCGCCATGTCGATGCCACTCATCGCAAGGCAGGTGCCCGCGCCCATGCCGTGGCTGCCGAGCTGGCGCACGTAGATCTTGTGCCATACGCCCACCACGTCGTGGGCATCCATGCCCATCACGAGCTGCTTGAGCGTGGTGTTGACCAGCTGCGCCACCGCACCGGGGCAGCGCCCGTGATGCGATTCGCCCCAGCCGACGATGCCCGCCTCGGTACTGACCTTCACGATCACCGCGTCCCGCTTCACCGCGCGGCCGATGCCCAGCGTGACGCTGTTCTTCGGATCGACCGGAAACGAAGTGGGGTAGGCCTGGATATCGGTGATGCGCAGACTGCTGGCTGCCATCGCTGCCTCTCCTTGTCGCTCTTTGCGCGGACCCTATTAGACCATGCCGCTGCGGGCGGCACATGGTGCCGTGAGGTCCTCGGCGTGGGAGCAAGTCGTAAGCAGGAGCCCATTGCCCGGCCTATACTGAACGCAGGGTCGGCAGCACCCACCAAGGCCCACAACGGGAGAAGACCATGACGATATGCTGGTGGAGGGCAGGTGTCGCCGTCGCATCATCGCTTGCCGCGCTGGCCGCAAGCCAGCCTGCTGCGAGTCAGAACAAGCCGATCCGCATCGGCGTTCCCACTGCGGTGCAACTGCAGGTCGGCCGCGACACGGTGGACGCGATGCAGATGGCGGTCGACGAGGTCAACGCCAAGGGTGGCGTGCTCGGCCGCAAACTCGAGATGGTGGTGGCGGACGAGACCGAAAATCCCGAGACCGCGATCAACGCCGTCAAGAAGCTCACCGGCGACGACAAAGTGGACGTGCTGATCGGCGGGTACACCAGCGGAGTCACGCTCGCCCAGCTTCCGCATATCTCGCGCGCCAAGACCATCTATCTGGGCATTGGGGCATCGTCTCCCGCCATCACGCAGCGGGTCAAGCAGGACTACGAGAACTATAAGTACGTGTTCCGCGTCTGGCCACAGAACTCCATCTATCTGGCCCGCGACCTCGCCGGCTTCATCGGCGGGTTCGTGGTGGGGGAGATGGGCTACAAGAAGATCGCCATCGTGGGCGAGAACGCCAAGTGGGTGCAGGACCTCGCGCCGGTACTCAAGAAGGGTGCGATCGATGCCGGGGCCGACGTGCGCCTGGTCGAGTTCTTCGATGCACAGACCACGGACTTCTCGCCCCTGCTGTCCAAGGTGAAAGACAGCGGTGCCCAGTTCCTGGTCCACCTGCTGTCCCACGCTTCCTCGGACGTGTTCGTCAAGCAGTGGTACGACGCCCGCACGCCTATCCCCATCGGCGGCATCGACGTGAAAAGCCAGGACGCGGACTTCTTCACTCGCGTGGGTGGCAAGTCCATCAGCCAGATGCCTACCGTTTATGCGCTGCGCGCCCCGATCACGCCGAAGACGATTCCGTTCTGGGATGCTTTCGTGAAGAAGACCGGCCGAGCCGGCCCGGTGTACACGTCCTTCGGCGCGTACGCGGCGGTGTACATCTACGCCGAAGCGGTGCAGCGCGCCCAGACGACCGAGGCCGAGGCAGTGATCAAGGAGCTGGAGAAAACCGACTACCTCGGCCCCGCCGGACGCATCCAGCTCGACGACAGCCACGACCTCAAGTCCGGACCCGGCCTGGTGCAGGGCCTGGTGTGCCAGTGGCAGGAGAACGGCCAGCGCGTGATCGTCTGGCCGAAGGAGATG
>JBGPMS010000426.1:0-3888 GCA_041487115.1 Gammaproteobacteria bacterium | reverse complement strand
GGTGAGAAAGCGCAGCACGTCCCAGGTGCACGGCGCGAGGACCGCTTCGTCGAAGTCGTTCAGGTCGAAGTAGACCAGACGGTTGTCGCCCTTGTAGCTGCCGAAGTTCTCCAGATGCAAGTCCCCGCAGGCCCAGACGAGCGGGGCGTTGCTCAACAGCCGAGACTCAGGGAGTCGTTCGTAGAACAGATGGCAGGTGCCGCGCAGAAACGCAAACGCGTTGGCCCGCATCGCGCGATACTTGATGGCGAGCCGGTCAGGATCGCGGGCGGCGTTGAACCTGCGGATTCGCTCTGCGACGCTGTCCTTGGATTTGGCCATCGTTACGGCTCCTTCTCGCGACGGCACGTCCGTGCTCGGAGCCATGCTATATGCATTGGAGAAGGGGACCCCGCGGACAGTACGCGACATGCCTTTCGGGAAGCTTACCGTCGGAGCCGCCGCTGCAGCCCTTTCACGCGCGCGCCGCCGGCCCGCCACGGCCGAGCGTGTTACGCGTCGCGCTTCTTCGTGCGGCTGTCGATGAACGATCGCACCAGGTCCTGATGCTCACGTGTCGAGGTGATCACTGCGTAGTGCGACGAGATCAAGTCCAGGTTGGTGCGCAAATCATTGCGCATGCCTTGATAGATCGCGCGCTTGGTCATGCGCAGCGTCAAGCCCGGTGCCTTCACCATCCGGCGGGCGATCTTGTCGGCTTCCTCTGCCAGCGTCTCGTCCGGGAACACCTTGTTGACGATGCCGATGCGAAGCGCCTCTTGCGCGTCGATGAAATCGCCGGTGAGGAACAGCTCGAGTGCTTTGGAAACGCCAACCAGCCGCGGCAGGAAGTGGGCACCACCGGCGCCTGGCACCAGGCCGACCTTCACGTAGGTTTCGGCGAAGCGCGCGCTCTGCGCTGCGTAGCGGATGTCGCACATCAGCGCCATGTCCATGCCGGCGCCGGTGGCCACGCCGTTCACCACCGCGATGACCGGTTTGTCCAGGTCCTCCAGCGCCAGCGGGATGCGCTCGATGCGGTGGAACAATTCGTTCTTGCGCTGCTCGGGCGTGTGCTCCAGACGGTCGCCCATCTCGACGATGTCGCCGCCGCTGCAGAACGACGAACCCGTGCCGGTTACGAGGACGACCTTGACCGCATCATCGCTCCGGCACTGCAGCAGCGCTGCCGTCCAGGCATCGATCATTTCGAAGGTGAAGGCATTCATCCGCTCGGGGCGGTCGAGCACGATCCGGGCGATGCCATCGGCGATGGAGAACTCGAGGTGCTCGGTCATGGCTGGGTCGTCTCCTGTCGCTCCGGGTCGTTGGATGCAGTGCCGGTGCCAGCCAGCTGGTCGATCTCCTGGCTGGAGAACCCGGCTTCGGCCAGAACCTCGGCCGTATGCTCACCCAGACGAGGCGCGTGGCGGCGAATGCGGAACGGCGCACCGCTGAATGACACGGGCGGGCGCACGGTGCGGTAACGGCCTTCGCTCGGATGGTCGGCGGTGCCGAACAGTCCCACCGCCTTGACGTGCGGGTCTTCCGGCAACTCTTCGAGCGACAGCACGGGCATACACGGGATGCTGACCCGATCGCAGAAGGCGACCCATTCGGCGGTGGTGCGCTTGGGCGCTTCCTGGCCGATCATCTCGTAGAGAATGGCAATGTTCTGGACCCGATCGGACAGCCGGCCGAAACGAGGGTCGCCCCTGAATTCCGTGCGTCCGGTGAAGTCGTAGAAGTCCTGCCAGTTGCGGTCGGAGTAGGGCAGGATGCAGGCGTACCCGTCCTTCGTGCGATAGGGTTTGCGTTGCTTGGTGAGAAGGCGCTTGAACCCGGGCTTGCCGAGCGGCGGGATGAACGCGGAACCGTACATGTGCTCGGCCAGGTTGAATTCGATGGTGGTCTCCAGCATCGGCACCTCGATGGCCTGACCGCCGCCGCCGCGTTCCCGCTGGAACAAGGCAGCGAGCACGGCGTAGGCGATCGCCTGCCCGGCCAGCTTGTCGCAGATTACGGTGGGCACGTAGGCTGGCTCGCCATGCACCTCGCCGTACAGCGCGGCCACGCCCGAGCCGGCCTGTATCAAGTCGTCATAGGCCGGCTTGTCGCTGTAGGGACCTGCGGCGCCGAAGCCGTAGGCGCCGCAATAGACGATGTCCGGTTTGATCGCCCGCACCTGCTCGTAGCCGTAGCCCAACCGCTCGATCGCTTTCGGCCGCACGCTGTGCACGAACACGTCGGCCGTCTCGATCAGCCGGTTCAGCGCTGCGCGACACTCCGGCCGTTTCAGATCGAGCACGATGCTGCGCTTGTTGCGGTGAAGATTGAGCATGTTCCCCGCCATGCCGGGATTGCGCAGCGGCTCGTAGTGACGCAGCGAGTCTCCCTCCGGGCTCTCGACTTTGATCACATCCGCGCCGAGGTCGGCCAGGATATGGGTCGCGAAAGGGCCCATGATCACGCTGGTCAGGTCGAGGATGCGGATGCCGGCGAGCGGTCCGTCTGCGGGGGTGGTGGTCACGGGACGATCTCAGGAACCGACCAGCCGAGGCCAGAGTGCAGCGCCACCGGCCTCGCACACCAGCCGGCCGATGCGTTCCTGCCAGAAGGTTTCGTGGCCGAACTCGTCGCGCCACGACCATAGCCTGCGCGTGGCGAAGTGCAGCGGATGCTCCTGGGTGAAACCCATGGCGCCGTGCACCTGGTGGCAGACCTCCGCGACCTTGCCCGCCGCTTCACCCACGCGCGCCTTGGCAATAGCCACGGCGAAGGCGAGCTCGGCGGTGCCGTAGGCTTCAGCGCCAAGCTCCGCGGCGGCAGCAGCAGCGGCATACTGTCCGGCGGCGTCGGCAAGCATGTGTTGCACCGCCTGGAACCTCCCGATCGGGCGGCCGAACTGTTTGCGCTCCATGGCATAGGCGAGCGCGTAGTCGAGGCAGCGTTCCATCGCCCCCACCATCTGCTGGGCGCGCACCAATGCGCCGAACAGCAGGAAGCCCTCGTTGCAGGCTGGCGGAGCCGGGCGCACTGCCTCTTCGGGCAGGACGATGCCGTCGAGGAGCAGCGTGTCGCGCGGCTCGTTGGCGAGATTGCGGTTAGGCTGTACAGGAGCGAGCCCGCGCGGCAGCAACGCGAGGTGTGCGGATCCAGCCCGGTCCTCGGCATAGATCAGAACATGGCCCACCTGCCTGCCCCACGGGACGCGCTGTGCCCGCCCATTCAATACGTAACCCTGTGCCTCCCGCTCGATGCCGATGCGATCTGCTGCTGTCGTTGGGGCCAGCGAGGCTGTGCCCGCGATGGGAGCGCCGGATGCCTCGGCCCAGAGCGCAGCGGCGATCATGGTCTCGGCCAGAGGAACCGGCAGCGTGTAGTAGCCTGCGCGCCGGATCAATCGCAGCGCGTCGGGCGGCGACAACCCAGGTCCGCCTTGCGCTTCGGGCACCAGCGCCCACGGCAGGCCAGCCTGCTCGACCGCTTCCCAGATGGCCGATGGCCATTCGCCGCCGCCCGCTGCTGCCATCCGTTCCTTGGTGACTTCCCCGCGGAACAGACGGTCGGCCTGGTCGATCACCACCGCCGACAGCTCTTCGGACCCGGTGTCCATTCGCGTCAGCGCTTCGGTCATGGGCGCACGCTCTTCATCGCAGTCCAAGGCCGCGCGCAATGATGCCGCGCAGGATCTCACGCGTGCCGCCACGCAGCGTGTAGGCGGGCGCGTGCAGTACCACGTGCGCGAGCGTCTCCGCGAAGGCATCGTCCGGCTGGTCGAGACTCGGCTCGACCGGGATGAGGCGGCGTGCCATCTCAGGCAGCTCGCGTTCGAACGCAGTACCGACGTCCTTCACTAGTGCAGCCTCGGTGTTCGGGCTCTTGCCCTGATCGAGCAGACCCGCAATG
>JBGPMS010000425.1:0-3901 GCA_041487115.1 Gammaproteobacteria bacterium | reverse complement strand
GCATATCGGGCTTGCCGGCTTCCGCGCGGAGCAGTCGTTCGACGAGTACCTGCGCTGGGGGATCGAAGCCGCGGCCGCCGCCAGGGGATCGGCGGATGGCTATGCTGAAGTGCTGGGCACTCTGGCGCTGGAACTGGAAGCGATCCCCGACCGCCTTTCGTTCGGTGGGCGGCTGGCCGTGGGAATGGGGGGCGGCGGTGCGGTGTCGACCGGAGGCGGCGTTCTGGCCAAGGCCAGCCTGTATGCCACTGCGCCGCTCACCCGGGATCTCTATGTCACGCTGGAGGGAGGATACGTCGACGCACTCAGCGGGGAATTCCGCGCGCTTTTCGGCACGCTTCAGATCGGGATGGAGCTCGATCACCCGCATCGAGGCAGCAGTTACGCGACGATAGAAGGCTGGCAATGGAGCGGCAGCGTTCAGCACTACTCCTCTGCCGCGCGCCGGGACGGCAGCAGCGACAGCCTGGACCTGGTTGGTTTCAAGATCGATCGCCAACTGAGCGGTGGCGTCTACCTGAGCGCGCAAGCCCATAGCGCCGTGGCAGGCGGCGCCGGTGGCTTTTCTGTTGGTCTGGCCGGGGGGGGATGGGAGACACCTCACAGCGCGATGGGGCTGTTTGCCGGGTTGGAACTGATGATCGGCGCGGCCGGCGGTGGCGGCGTGGAAACCAACGGGGGCGCCATCGCGCAGCCGATGGCTTATGCTGGTATCGACATCGGCCAGGGCTGGAGCCTGAGAGGCGGCGTCGGGTATATCCACTCGTTCAAAGGTTCAGTGGATTCGACCGTGCTCGATCTGTCTGTCGGCTACGCCTTCGGCTCGCCCACGCGGTGAGTTGCCCAACGGCAGCACCCGGTACACAGCGCTGAGCACGCGCCCCGGCATGGGTCTGCCGCGTCGCGGATAGGCTACAATTCGCGCGTTTTCGTCACTCTCCCGATTGGCAACATGGCATTGATCGTCCAAAAGTTTGGCGGGACCTCGGTCGGCACCATCGAGCGCATCACTAACGTGGCTCGGCGCGTGGCGAAGTGGAAGACCCAGGGCCACGACCTCGTGGTGGTGCCCTCGGCCATGTCGGGGGAGACCAACCGCCTCATCGCCCTGGCCAGGGAAATCCAGGCGCAGCCGGATCCGCGCGAGCTGGACGTGATCGCGTCCACTGGAGAGCAGGTCACCATCGGTCTGCTGTGCATGGCGCTCATCGAGCTCGGAGTCAAAGCCAGGAGCTACACCGGGGCACAGGTGAGGGTTGTCACCAACAGCGCCTTCACCAAGGCGCGTATTCAATCCATCGACGAAGCGAGTTTGCGTGCGGACCTCGCCAAAGGCATCGTCCCGGTGGTGGCCGGCTTCCAGGGCGTGGACCCGGACGGCAACATCACTACGCTGGGCAGAGGCGGCTCGGACACCTCGGCGGTTGCGCTGGCCGCGGCGCTCAAGGCCGACGAGTGCCAGATCTACACCGACGTGGACGGGGTCTACACCACGGACCCGCGCATCGTGCCCGAGGCGCGCCGGCTGTCCAAGGTCACCTTCGAGGAGATGCTCGAGATGTCGAGCATGGGCTCCAAGGTGCTGCAGATCCGCTCGGTGGAATTCGCCGGCAAATACAAGGTGCCCCTGCGGGTGCTGTCCAGTCTTACCGATCCCATGATCCCGGTAGAGGATGAAGCGCAGTCGGGCACGCTGATCACCTACGAGGAAGACGACAAGATGGAACAGGCAATCATCTCCGGCATCGCGTTCAGTCGCGACGAGGCCAAGATCACGGTGATGGGCGTTCCCGACCGGCCGGGCATCGCCTACGCCATCCTCGGGCCCATCGCCGACGCCAACATCGACGTGGACGTGATCATCCAAAACGCCAGCGCCGACGGGATCACCGACTTCTCCTTTACCGTCCATCGCAACGACTACAGCAAGGCGATGGAGATCGCGAAAATGGTTCAGGCGCATATCGGCGCCAAGGACATCGTCGGGGACAACAAGGTGTGCAAGGTGTCGATGGTGGGGGTGGGCATGCGCTCCCACGTAGGCATCGCCAGCCAGATGTTCCGCACCCTGGCCGAGGAAGGCATCAACATCCAGATGATCTCCACCTCCGAGATCAAGATCTCCGTGGTGGTGGACGAGAAGTACATGGAGCTCGCCGTGCGCGTGCTGCACAAGGCGTTCGCTCTGGAGATGGAGCCAGGGTAAAAAGCTACCTTTTCCCGTCGGCCTTCAACTCCAGCCGATTGAAATGACGTGAGTCTTGCGCATGTGGGACTGACGAAGCTTTCTTGAAGGGCAAATCCCCGACGTCATCATCGCCGGCATCTTGAAATTCGGTTCATTCGATCTGCTGCGGTTCAGCGAAGCGGAAAAGATTAAGATGTCGACGTGAAACAACAGCTCACTTAGGCAACAAGGCCGTTACGACCCTTTGCGCCGTTGCTGGCCAAGGGCGCCCGCCGTATACTCCCCTCGGAAGAATAAGTAGAAAAATCGCCAATTTGCGAGGGTTATGCCGATGAGTTTCAAAAGAAGGACAGGGGTCTGGACACTCATCGCGCTGATGCTGTTTTCGAACACGCCGTTCGCGCAGCAGCAAACACAGCCCAACGACTTGAGGCTTGACTCGCTTAGTTCCCAGCCGGCGCCCACGCTGCCGATCCAGTCGCCTACCGTCGTCTCGCCCAGCCCGGCCGGCGCGACAGACAAGATCTTGTACCAGGGACCGCAAGCCCCCAGGGAGCGGGAACCGGCGCCCTCCTTGGCAAAGCCTGTGCCGCTCGAACGCAACGAGTATCAGGAATTCGTGCTGAAAACCACCGGGCACAATCTGCCGCTGTTCGGCTATAACCTGTTCGACGGCGCGCTCAGCACCTTCGCGCCGCTCGACAAGGTGCCGGTTCCCTCGGACTACGTCATCGGTCCAGGTGACGAAATCGTCGTGCGGGCCTGGGGTCAGATAGACGTGGACGTGCGCGCGACCGTGGACCGCAACGGCCGCATCTACATTCCTAAAGTCGGCGCCATCGGCGTTGCCGCGACCCGCTATCAGGATCTCGACTCGCGAGTTCGCGGCGCCGTGTCGCGTACCTTCAAGAACTTCGACATGGTCGTCACGCTCGGCGAGCTGCGATCCATCCAGGTGTTCGTGGTCGGGCAGGTGCGCAAGCCCGGCAGCTACACCGTGGGCTCGCTCTCGACGCTGGTGAACGCCTTGTTCGCCTCCGGCGGGCCGACCACCAAAGGCTCGCTGCGGCACGTGCAACTCAAGCGCGGCGACAAGGTCGTCACCGAGTTCGATTTCTATGATCTTCTGCTCAAGGGTGACAAGTCGAAGGACGCGCCGCTGCTCCCCGGCGATGTGATCTTCGTGCCGCCGATCGGTCCGTTGGTTGCAATCAGCGGCAGCGTGAACGTGCCGGGCATCTACGAACTGAAGCAGGCGCAGAAGCTCGAAGACCTGCTCGCCATGGGCGGCGGGCTTTCGACCAGCGCTGCGGGTCAGAAGGTCACGCTGGAGCGCATATACGAGCGCAAGAACCGCGTAGTGGAAGAGTTGGCGCTCGATCAGTCCGGCTCGGCGCGGTTACTCGCTGACGGCGACATCGTCAACGTGTTCACGCTTTCGCCGCGGGTCGTGAACGCGGTCACGCTGCGCGGCAACGTTGCCACGCCGACGCGTTTCGAGTGGAAGCAGGGGATGCGCGTAAGCGATGTCATTCCCGACCGCAGCGTACTGGTGATACCCGACTACTGGATGCAGCGCAATCGCGCGGGCCGTGCGGAGAACTGGCTGGCAGAGAGCGGGACGCCGGTGGCGGGCGAAGCGCCGAGTCGCATAAGGCAGGATGTCAAACGCCCCGGTGCCGAAGTGAATTGGGACTACGCGGTCATCGAGCG
>JBGPMS010000424.1:0-3904 GCA_041487115.1 Gammaproteobacteria bacterium | reverse complement strand
CTGGATGAGATTGCCTTCCTGATCGAACTCCAGCACCGGTGGGGCGGGAAAGCAGCACTTGGATACCGGCGGGCTCAAGGCCGCGCCGCGCTCATCGTCGGTCAGGGTACGGGGCCGCTGGTAGACCCAGATGTGATCGTGAGAGTCGACCGCGATCCCGCCGATCTGGCCCAGGATCCATTTGTTGGGGAGCGGCTTTGGCCAGTTAGGATCGACGGCAAGGCGGGGTGTGTTCTGTGCCGATGCCGGCGGAGCGGTGCAAGGCATCAGGCAGGCGCTAGCAATGAGAAGTATGGCGCGAAGTGTGCATCGGGTCATGCGTACTCTCCTGTTGGATTTTTTGTGGAGGGGTAAGGGGTGCTCAGGCAAGCATCCCCTCACCCTGGCCCTCACCCTCACTCACCCTCACCCTCACCCTCACCCTCACCCTCACCCTCACCCTCACCCTCACCCTCACCCCCACCCTCTCCCATCAAGGGAGAGGGGGTCTTTCTACACCCCGCAGAGCGCACAATCGTTGCAGACCACCGACCAGTCCTCTCTCCCTTAGTGGGAGAGAGGGCAGGGTGAGGGTCCGGGAGAGGGCAGGGTGAGGGGGCCTTGCGGCTCACCGCTTTTTCTTCGCAACCTTTTTCTTTACGACCTTCTTCTTCGCAACCTTCCTCGCCGGCTTGCTCGCCGGCGTCTTCGCCGGCGCGCGCCGGCGTGTCGCCGCGGGCCTCGCCCGCGCGCGCTTGGCCGGCAGCGGGATCCCGGACAGCGTCTGGAACACCTTCACCACCGCCGAGTCGTCCTCCATTCCGTGTCCGGCGGCGCCGGCCATGAGGTACATCTGATGCGCGGTGGCGGTGATGGGCAAGGGAAAAATCAGCTTCTTGGCCGAGTCCAGCACGATGCCGAGATCCTTCACGAAGATGTTCACCGCCGACAGCGGCGTGTAGTCGCCCGCCAGGATGTGCGGGACGCGGTTCTGGAACATCCAGGAGGAGCCCGCGCTGTTGGAGATGACCTCGTACAGCACGTTCGGATCGACGCCGGCGCGGATGCCCAGGGCCATCGCCTCGCAGGCCGCGGCGATGTGCACACCGGCCAGGAGCTGATTGATCATCTTCACTTTCGAGCCCATGCCGGGATGCTCGCCCAGGCGGTAGACCTTGGCTGCGATGGCGTCGAGCGCCTGCTGGGCATAGCGGAACGCAACCTTGTTGCCGGAGGCCATGATCGAGAGCTGCCCGGTGGCCGCACGCGCTGCGCCACCGCTCACCGGCGCGTCGATCAGGTAGATCCCGTGCTGCGCCAGCCGGTGCCCTAGTTGCTCGGCATAAGCTGGTGCGACCGTGGCGCTGGCGATCACCACCGAGCCCCGCGCCATGTGCGGCACGGCGCCGCTGCGCCCGAACAGGACTTCGTCGGTCTGGTCGGCGTTGACCACGAGGATGATCAACACCGAGGCGTTGGCGCCGACTTCTCCCGGATTGGCCGCGGCGATGCCGCCTTCCTTGGCGAAGGCCTTCAGCACCTGCGGCCGCACGTCGTGGGCATGTACTTGGAACCCTTTCTTCACCAGCGTGCGTGCGACTCCCAGCCCCATGGACCCGAGCCCGATCACACCGACGCTCTTGCCCTTCTTCTTTGCCATTTTCTCTCCTTGACCCAGTCGGATTCCGTCTTCGAAAAGCGTGCAGTTTATAGCGCCCCGAGGTCCGCCGCCATGCGCCGAATCGCCTGCGCCGCGTCGCGCGGCAACTGGAACGGGAACAGGTGGCCACCAGGAACCAGCGCAAGCCGGAAGCGGCGCCGCGTGTGCCCCAGCCCCACGCGCTTCAGCACCGTGGATTCGCTGCCGCCGATGAAGCCGCCGGGCACCGCGAGCTTCCTGAGCGAGCCGGCGATATCGTGCGGGATCGTGCGGTAGATCTGGTATTCGATGTCGGGATCGAACCAGAGCCTCACGCCGTTGCCATCCTCCACGATGCCGAAGCGCACGTAGTCCTCCAGGCACTCGGGATCGAAATTGCGGAAGAGCGTTCTGCGCCGGAAGTGGGCTACGACATCTTCGCGTGAGGGCCAGTGGCGGCGGCGATTTTTCACGCTGCCCGCAGGTGTCACGCGGTCGATCAGCCCGATGTGCTTGAGGAACTGCACGGCGCTGCCGGTGAAGGCCCCGAGGATCGGAGCGTCCAGCAGGATCACGGCGCGGAACAACTCCGGACGGCGCGCCGCGGCCAGTGCGGTCACGTAACCGCCCAGGGAATGGCCCATGCCGATGACCGGCTCGCTCCAGCGCGACTCGATGGCCGCGATCAGCTCGTCCACCAGGTACACCCAGCCGTCGCTGACCGGAAACGCCGGGTCGTGACCGATGCGGTCCAGATAGCCGATCCGGAACTCGCTCTCGAGCAACCCGAACAGCTTACGATAGCAGGGCGCGGGAAAGCCGTCGGCGTGGGAGAAATGTATGATGGGCAGTGTCACGGGGCACGGTCAACAGAGCTTGCAGAGCGTTGCTGCCCGGGTCGGATCGCGAGCGGCGTGTTGCAGGACCAGGACGGTTCGGCGGTCGCCGATCGAGAGCTCTCAGAGCATGTCCGGCGTGCAACGGTACAGCATCCTGGCCGCTCGCGGCAGCGTCCGCCGCTGCAGTCATTCTCGTTTCTTGTCAGACGACGAACCCGATGTGCAACCCGAACAAGCCGCATCATACCGCGGAAGGCTTCCGTAACAACTATTCCACCGGGCCGCGCGGCAGCTTCTGGAAGTGGCAGCGCGAGCGTTGGGAGAAGGGGCTGCCCAAGATTCCCGAGGGCGGCTACCACTTCGAGCAGCTCACGCCGGACGTGCCCTGGCTCAAGGCCAATCGCACCGAGCCCACGCTCACCTGGATCGGGCATGCGACGTTCCTGCTGCAGCTCGACGGGCTCAACATCCTCACCGATGCGCACCTCACGGACCGCGCATCGCCGCTCGGCTTCGCCGGCCCCAAGCGGGTGGTGCCGCCGGCGGTGCACTTTCGCGACCTGCCGTACATCGATGCCGTGGTGATTTCGCACAACCACTACGATCACCTCGATCGCGAGACCGTGCGGCGGCTCGCGTCGCAGGCCGGGGGCTCGCCGCGCTTCTTCGTGCCGCTGGGGTTGAAGGCCTGGTTCGCTGGCCAACGCATAGGCGAGGTGACCGAGCTCGACTGGTGGGACGAGTCCGACCACAAGGGTTTGAAGATCACGCTGGTACCGGTGCAGCACTGGAGCGCGCGCACCCCCTGGGACCGCGACAAGACGCTATGGGGCGGCTGGGTCATCGAGCAGCCCGGGTTCCGCTTCTTCTTCGTCGGCGACACCGGCTATTCGCCGGTCTTCAAGGACATCCGGAAGCGCTTCGGATCCTTCGATCTGGCGGCCATCCCCATCGGTGCCTACGAGCCGCGCTGGTTCATGAGCATCATGCACGTGAACCCGGAGGAGGCGGTGCAGGTCCATCAGGATCTCCATGCCCGCTACTCCGTGGCGATGCACTGGGGTACGTTCATCCTCACCGACGAGCCGCTGGACGAGCCGCCGCAAAAGCTCGCCGCGGCGCGCATCGCCGCCGGTGTTCCGCCCGAGCAATTCTTCCTCATGAAGCATGGCGAGACGCAGAAGCTCACGCCGATGGTCCGCCCGGTGCCCGAAGCCGCGGCCGCCGAGCCGATAGCGAAATGACGATGCCGAAGAATTAAGACCCACCGTGGCGTGAGCCCACAACACGATCCCCTCTCCCCTTGTGCTGATTTTGTCCCATAAGTTGGGGGCTGGACACCGCGGCCTTGTTCCATTACTCTTGCGCAATGCTGGTGTGTGGCCAGGAGTTTACGCCCGAGCTGCTCGAGCGCATTACCGATTTGGTGATCGAGCAGCCGCAACTG
>JBGPMS010000423.1:0-3945 GCA_041487115.1 Gammaproteobacteria bacterium | reverse complement strand
TCGACCCCTCGGCGCTGCGTGACGAGCCACTCGATGGTGGCGAAACTCATGGAGTACCCCATGCGTTTGCCCGCCATGGGGCCGGCGGCGCGCGAGTACTTCGCGATGAACGGGGCGGCGAGAACGGCGCTCGCCTTCAGCGCATCGCGTCGTGAGACCTTCGTTTTGTTAACGGGCATTTCCTCCTCCGATTGTTCGTATGAGTACCGTAATGCAGGTTCGCGCAGCAACCCAGCCGACACCTTGGCGGATTGCGCTCACGCGCGAAGTCAGCCGACGAACGTGCTTGGTCCGACGCCGGAAAGCTACCGCCTGCGCTGCCTCAGTTCGCTTACCACTACTGCCAGCACGATGATGAAGCCCTGCAAAACCATCTGCACGAACGGCGAGACTCCCTTCAAGTTCAGCAGATTGCCCAGGACGGCAAGGATCATTACTCCGAGCACGGTACCCGGCACGCCGCCTACGCCGCCGTCGAAGGTCGTCCCGCCGATCAAAGTCGCCGCGATGGCGTCCAACTCGATCAGTTGACCCGCGTTGGGCTCCGCCACCGTGAGGCGGCTCACTTGTATGATACTGGCCAGCGCGGCCAACAATCCGCTGATGCAGTAGACGAGAATCTTCGTCCGCTTGACGTTCACCCCGTACAGACGCGCCGCTTCTTCGTTGGCACCCACGGCGTAGACGTGACGGCCGAAGCGCGTTTGTGTCAGCAGGAAAATGAAGACCAGCACCACCGCCGCGGCGATGAGGATCGGTATGGGTACCGGCCCCAGGTGTCCCGACCCGATGGCCTCGAACCACGCCGGCGGATCCCGCACGATGATGTTGGCCCCGTCGCTCACGATGTAGACCAGACCGCGGGTCGCGATGAGGGTGGCTACCGTCGCAATGAAGGGTTGTAGTCCCAGCCACGCGATGAGCACTCCGTTGACCAGGCCCACCGTAACGCCCGCCGCCAGCGCGGCCGCAATCGCAAGCTTGGCATCGGTGGCGGCGATGAGCGCCAGGGTGGCGCCCGACATTCCCAGGATCGATCCCGCCGACAGATCCACGCCGCGACTCAGGATCACCAGCGTCATTCCCACCGCGACGATGCACAACACGCTGGCGCCCCGCAGCACGTTCATGATGTTGCGCAGGTCGAAAAAGTAGGGCGACAGAAGGCTGGCGGCGATGATCAAAGCCAGCAGCGCCAGCACATTGCTCCACCGCAGGATGAGCGCTAGGCTCGGGAAATCGCGCATGGCGAGAGTAGCCAGAACGACTCGAGAGGTCATCTTCACTGCCTCGTCTCACCGCGTCGGGATAGGGTTGCAAGGATGGGAACCTGAATCATGCCACACCGTGCGTCACCACTGACTGCTCACGGCCCCGGGACCGGCTTGCACTGCAGCGGCGGAACGTTCGCGGGGACTGTTACGTTAGATCCGCGCTCGCGCGGAGCAGCGAGAAGCTACTTGTTGGTAAGCGTAAGATACTCTTGCGAACGCAAAGAGGAGATCGGGCGATGCGCTATCGAACCTTTGGTCGGACTCACCTGGAGGTCTCGGAACTGGTTTTCGGCGGAGGCTGGGTCGGCGGTGTGTTGATCCATCAGAGCGACGCCACCAAACTCGCTACCCTGCACCGTGCCATGAGCGCCGGGATCAACTGGATCGATACAGCGCCGGCCTACGGCAAGGGCCAATCCGAGCAGGCGCTGGGCTGGTTGCTCGAAGAGATCGACACTAAACCCTATCTTTCCACCAAGGTCGCCCTGGACGCCGACCGGCTGGACGATATTCCGGGACAAGTCGAACGCAGTCTGAACGAAAGTTTGCAGCGGCTGAAGCGTGAATCCGTCGATCTGCTGCTCCTTCACAACCAGATCGAAGCGACGGTGACGGCCGGCGCAGTTACCCCCGATCACGTGCTGCGCGCCAACGGCGCCGCCGATGCGCTCGAACGGATGCGCGAGCAGGGCTTGACCCGCTACATCGGCTTCACCGCACTGGGTGACGCGGCAGGCTGCCGGCAACTCGTCGATAGCGGGCGCTTCGATGCCGCGCAGGTGTACTACAACTTGCTCAACCCTAGCGCTGCCCGGCCGATGCCTGTGCGCTGGACGGGTCATGATTTCGGCAACCTCATGGCCGCATGCAAAGCGCAGGGCACGGCGGTTATGGCCATCCGCGTGTTCGCCGCCGGCGTGCTCGCCAGCGATGTCCGGCATGGCCGCGAGGTCGTAATCACGCGCGCCGCCGAGCTTACCGCCGAGGAGCGCCGGACGCGGGCCGTGTTGGCCGCACTGGGCGACGCGAACGGCACGCGGGCGCAGACTGCGCTGCGCTTCGTGCTGACCAATCCTGACGTATCCTGCGCCATTGTCGGACTGGCGGAGCCCGCGCATCTGGAAGAGGCGCTGTCAGGGGCTGCGCTGGGGGCTCTTCCGCAACCGGCCCTGGACGCGCTGGAGCGGTTGTACGCCAAAGATTTCGCGCTGTAGCGGCGCAAGCCCGCGCGAGTCGACCCAGACAAGAGCGGGAGATCACCGTCGCGGCGATGACGGTCAACTCCATTCCCTGACCGAGCCCCGTGGTGATCGTGCCGAGCCAGCCCAGCTCGAGGATACCTGCGAGGCCAGCGCGTCGCATGGTGGAATGCACCATCGCCGCGGAAGCCGCGAAGAACGCGACCCCAGAACACCTCGAGGCAATCCAAGAAACCGTTGACGCGATACGCAACGACGCTCAACGCTACGACCTGCGTCACCCTGCCGATCGCCTATTTCACGTGCGTGTCGCCGAGGCGAGCGGTAACACGGCGTCGGCTAGCAAGCTTGCCGGTCACAATCGCTCTGGCGCGGTACGTCGGTGCGAAATTGGAGCTCCCATCGCGACGAGCTGGGCGCTCAATGCCCGGCCCAGGTTTGAAGTGGTCGGCCAGTCTCCAGCAACGACTTCAAGCTGGACAACACGCGCGGCCAACCCTCCGAGATCTTGCGCAGCATGTCGGAACCTGCTGCACTTCACATACTAGCCTCCGCTGTCGCGCTCAAGGCCGGTAACCGCTTCGCCGACTACGCGGCGCACCTCGCTCGGTAGAAACGGCTTCTCGATCACAGGACGGCCACTCTCCTCGGCAAATTCGCGCAGCGTGGAAGTGAGCGTATCTCCACTTACAAAGACGACTTGCGCGGTCCGTTCGGGCCAGCGCCGTTCAATCTCCCGGTAGAGCGCGCGCCCGTCCAAGTCGGGCATGCGGATGTCGGCCAGAATCACATCGAATCTCTCCTCAGCCATCCGCTCCAATGCCTCGCGCCCGGATGCCACAGCCACGACGCGATGGCCGGAGCTCATCAGAATCTCGGCGAGGGTTTCGCGCACTCCCACCTCGTCGTCGACAACGAGAGCGGAGCGTTGTCCGGCGGCTGCGCTCAGAGGTTTAGTCTCCTCGGCGCTGCCTTCATCCAGACTCCCTGCCGGCAGCACGATGGTGAAAACTGTTCCCAACCCGTCACCGCTCTCGACCGTGAGCGTTCCTCCGTGCGCCTCGACGATCCCAAGGCACACCGCAAGCCCCACACCTGTGCCTGCTCCCAAAGACTTGGTGGTGAAATAAGGCTCGAAGATCCGATTGCGCACGGCTTCGGGGATGCCAGGTCCGTTGTCGGCGACGGCGATGCGGATCGCGTTGGCGTTTGCGTCGAAACGGCTGGTCAAGCTCAACTTGCGAGGCAGGGATTGGTCCTGCAGGGCCTGCTGAGCATTGATGATCAAGTTCATGAACACTTGATGAAGTTGGTCGGCATCGGCAAGGACGGGCGGGACATATTCGGCCAGATCGAGCGCCACTTCGATACCGCTGGTTTTGAGCGCATAGCCGGTGATATCGAGCGCCGCCGACACCACCTCGCTGATGGCGACGGGGACGCGCTCCGGCTGCTGTTGCCGCGCCATGGCG
>JBGPMS010000422.1:0-3974 GCA_041487115.1 Gammaproteobacteria bacterium | reverse complement strand
GACAACACCAGCACGTCGGTCACGTTTCCTTCCAGGTCGACGCCGAGCCGGACTTTGACCCTGCCCTGAATGTGCTGGTCCTCCGCCTCCCGTGGATAGACCGGCTTGACCTTCCGCACCGGCTTCACGTCGCGAAACACCGATGGAAGGGGCGGTGGTTCCTCGGGCACCGGCTCGGGCTCTTTCTCTTCCTTGGGCGGCAGCGGCTCCGGTTCCGGCTCGGGCTTGGGGAGCTCGATCCGCGACGGCACCTCGTTGGGTAGCGGTTTGGGCAACTCGATCGGGATCGCCGGCTTGTGCTTCTGGATCTTCTTGGGCGGCGGCATCTCCTTCCGTTTGACCTCGGGAGGCGGCGGCCGAGGCTCCGGCTGCGTATCGGGCGGAGGCTCCTCCAACCGTACCGACATGACCGGCGTCGGGAGTGGCTCTTCGAACCTGGGCAGAAACGACCAATCCACTCCGAACACGAGCAGCGGCACAAGGAGCTCGAGCCCAAGCGCGATCAGCGCCGCTTTCCACAGCGGCAGCGCCTGGTCCTCGTCATCGCGCAACCGCGCCCAGAGCGGACCTCTGGCCGCGAGAGCCTCGGAGGTCATCGCTTGCCGGCTGGCGCCGCCGTCATCGCTTCTCTGCTTTCGCGGCGATGCCCACCGTCGTGATCCCCGCCCCGCGCACGCTGTCCATCACCTTGAGCAGGATCTGCAGCGACACTTCCTTGTCGCCCGCCAGCACCACTTCGACGGGTTTGTCCTTCTTGAGCGCAATCAGCCTGTCCTTCAGCGCGTCCGGCGTCAGGGTCTTGCCGTCAACCACCGTATCCCCGGCCTTGGTCACGCCGACCGTGATGGTGGAGGACTTGATCTCCTGCGTGGTGCTCGATCCCGGAAGATCCATTTCGACGCCGGTGCCCGCGATCATCTTGAGCGTGATGACCACGAAGAACACCAGGAGGAACATCATGATGTCGATCATCGGGATGACTTCCACCCGCGGGCGATGGGAGTCGAAGTAGCTGGGCCGGTCCCGGCGCGTCATTGGCCTCTCCCGACCTTGATCCCCGTCACCTTGGCCGCATGCGCCTCTCGCACCGGGACCCCTTGGTGGGTCGAGCCGCCGCCATAGAACCGGTTGATCACCATGACCTTGAGCAGGTCCATCTGGTGGAGTGCCAGCCGGATGCGCTTGTTGAAGTGGTTGAGGAACAGCACGGCGATGATGGCGATGAGCAGGCCCGCTCCGGTCGCCACCAGGGCTTCGGCGATGCCTCCGGTGACCATCTTGGTGGCTGCGCCGCCGGTGCCCGATGTGCCGAGAACGTCAAATGCGTGGACCATGCCGACGATAGTGCCGAGCAGGCCCATGAGCGGCGCCAGCGTGACCGCCGTGTCCAGCACCCAGACATGCTTGTCGATCTTGGGCAACTGCCACATGACCGCTTCCTCGATGTGCCGCTCCATCGTGTCGACATCCTCGCCGCGCGAGGCCAGCGCGGAGGAGAGGATGGACCGCTGCAGCGAGCCATCGTAGTGGGCAGCGAGCTTTTCCAGCTTCTCGACGTTCTGGTATTCGACCAGTTGGAGATCGTGTTCCATCGCCTGGCCCGACTTGAGCACGCGGTGGAAGAAGTACGCGCGCTCGACGATCACCGCCAGAGTGAACAGCAGCAACACGGCCATCAGCGGCAGCAGGCCGCCCGACAGGATGCTCAGTTGAATCAGTTTCTCGATCATGGACTTTGGTCCTTTTTCCTCGGTTGCTTCGCCAGTCCGTCATGGGTCGAACGGCGGATAGAACGGTACTCCGTACCGCTCGACGATGCGTTTGATCTCGCCGCTCTCGAGCATGGCGGCGAACGCCTCGTCGATGAACTGCTTCAACTCCGTCTCCTTCTCCTTGATCACCCAGACGCTGTTCCAGCGCATCGCGGGGATGGGGACGTAGCCCTTCGCCATCTCGAACTCCGCTTCGGGATGTTCCAGCCTGGCCTTGGAGATCGCGCCCGACCAGATCATGGCGGCATCGATCTCCCGTCTGATCAGTGCATCCACCACCTGGTAGTTCTGGAAGAACGTGACGAATTCGAATCCATTCGCCTGCACGTACTCGTGCATGGGCGAGTAGGCCGGCACGCCGATGCGTACGTGTTGCGCCTTGACTTGGTCGAGCGTACGCAAGTCCTTCGCGGATCCCTGCGTAACCAGCACGAACCCCGTGCTCATGTAGGGTCGGCTGAAGACGAGCTTGTGCCCCGGCATGTGATGATCGTCATCCGTCTCGGCCAGCCCGGTGACGATGTCGCAGATGCCGCGGTCGATGCTCCTGCCGTACGCGCCGCCCGGCCCGCCCGGCCCGAAGCGCGTTGCCATGTTGACCCAGCTGATGTCCACCTCCCAGCCGTGCTTCTTGGCGATCGACTGCAGGATCTCGATATCGATCCCCGGGGGCTCGTTCTTGTGCACGGTACGCGAGAAGGGAAAGAACCAACCGTCGGCGCAGATCATGATGCGCCCCATCTTCTGCGTACGGGTCAAGGCGTCGACCTGCCTCAACTCGTCCGGAATGGCGGTGGGTGGGAAATCGCGGTAGCCCGACTGGTAGAGCTGGTCGCTCAGGGGATCGAACACCTCCGGCTTGCGGTAACCGAGGTGCGGCTTTCTGTTCCTGCCGTACACGTAGTCGGGTTCGAGCTCGAACACGTCCGCCGCGGCGGACGGGATGGCGACGAGCGTGCTGGCGGCGGCCGCGAAGAGCAGGACGGCGCCGGAAAGGAACATCCGCATGATCGGCGGTTGGAGAAGGCGATTGAAAGAGTCGCGTCGGCGCAGGTCTTGCAATCGAAACGCTTCGAGCGGGACGAGATCGACTTCGGGGGAGGCCTACCGGACGCCGCGGGATCAGCATGCAACCGAACGCAGGGCGAATCCTATAGCAAATCGGGCCCATGCTGGGGCCGGACGGACCGCCTCAAGCTAGTGCGGGTGTGGCGTCGGCTGCCGCGAAGTCCGGCTCGGCAACCGGAAGCGCGTGGGAGCCCGGGATCGCGGCATAGCCGCTGCCAGGGAGGTCACTCGTCACGCCTCGATATTCGAAGCCATGCTGGATGTTGCTCACGGGTTGGCTGAGGTAGCGCCCGACAGCGCGTCCTATCGTTCCCATCATCCTGCGCATCATCTGAAGCCTCGGTTGAGGTCTGCGGCGCACCGTGCCCCACCGGTGCCGGGGTGGACCGTGACGCACGGCATAGCTTTGCTTTTGCTCCGGCTACGCACTGTAGCCGGTGCAAATGGCGTGGGGCATATGCTGCCGGTACTAGGCCATACGTCATGGTTGCGTGACTTAGTCGCCGCGGTGGCCCGGGCTTGACGCCCAGCCCGTAACAACTTTGTCACGGTTGCCTAACGGCGCGGTCCCGAGGCAGGAATAGTCTAAGATCGGGGGCGTGCAGCCGTGAGGGGGTGAGCTTGCTGTCGGGAGTCGTTCTGGTGGTTGCGTTCTTGGCGCTGCTCGCGTGCGTCTTCCTCGCCACCCGTCCCCTCATCGGACGCTTCCTGCCGGAGAGAGCGCGCCGCTGGGCGTGGCTGCCGGTCGCGGCGATCCTCACCGCGCTGCTCTTCGCCGACGAGGGTTACAACGAGTATCGGACGCGGCTTGCCTGTTCGAAAGAAGGCGGCATGGTGTTCGGGAAGGTGATCTCGGCGCCCTCCGCCGAAGAGGGACTCGGCCTGATCGACACCACGAAGCTGGACACCGAAGAAGCGCATTTCTGGAAGCACGAGCTGCTGTTCGTCTACCGGCCAACGGGAGAAGAGCTGGCCCGGCTCCGCTGGTTCGAGCGAAAGCACGGCTGGCTGCAGGGCAACGAGCCCGGTGCTCGTCACGCGCAGTTCATCACGGCTTCTCCCTGCCCGGACCCGCAGCCGTATCTGGTGAGCGGTGCGGCCCGCTCGAGCCTGGTGCGCAGCCCTTGACCGCCG
>JBGPMS010000421.1:0-3989 GCA_041487115.1 Gammaproteobacteria bacterium | reverse complement strand
GCAACTGCTCCCGTACGGACCCTCCCTTGGACCAGGGACGGGACAGACCGCGCGCGGGGAAGCCGATGCGCTGCTTGTCGTCCCGCGCCTGGGCACCATCTCTCCTTGGGCTTCCAAGGCTACCGACATCGCCCGCCAGTGTGGACTCGAGGCGGTGGAACGCATCGAACGCGGGACCGCCTATCAGTTCGATGGAGTCGCGGCACGCAAGCTGACACCGGTCCAGCGTCGCGCGCTCCTGCCGCTCATCCACGACCGCATGACGGAGACCGTGCTGGGTTCGCTCGCGGCCGCCGACGCCCTGTTCCGCGAGGCTAGACCTGCGCCGCTCACTACGATGGATGTCCTGGCCCAAGGGCGAGCCGCGCTGGAAGCCGCCGACCGCTGCCTGGGACTGGCCTTGTCGGACGACGAGATCGATTACCTGCTGGACTATTTCAGCCGCGTACGCCGCGACCCGACCGACGTCGAGTTGATGATGTTCGCGCAGGCCAACTCGGAACACTGCCGGCACAAGATCTTCAACGCCGACTGGGTGATCGACGGGGAATTCAAGGACCAGTCCCTGTTCCGGATGATCAAGCACACCCACGCCGCCCATCCCGACGGCACGCTGGTGGCTTATTCGGACAACGCCGCGGTTATGACTGGCGCATCGGTGGACCGGTTCTACCCGCGCGGCGACGGCACCTATCGGTTCTCGGCCGAGCCCGCGCACATACTCATGAAGGTCGAGACGCACAACCATCCGACCGCCATCTCGCCGTTTGCCGGCGCCGCCACCGGCTCGGGCGGGGAGATCCGCGACGAAGGCGCGACCGGGCGCGGGGCCAAGCCCAAGGCCGGGTTGACCGGGTTCACCACTTCGCACCTGCGCGTCCCCGGCTTCGGGCAACCGTGGGAGAAGGACAACTACGGCAAGCCAGGGCGCATCGCATCCGCGCTGCAGATCATGCTCGAGGGGCCGATCGGTGGCGCGGCCTTCAACAACGAGTTCGGACGTCCCAACCTGCTGGGTTACTTCCGCACTTTCGAGCAGAGCGTGGACGGGGAGTGCCGTGGCTATCACAAGCCGATCATGATCGCCGGCGGGGTGGGCAACATCGCCGCCGGGCAGATCGAAAAGTTGCCGCTGGCGCCCGGCAGTGTGCTGGTGCAACTGGGCGGGCCGGGCATGCTGATTGGGCTGGGCGGGGGCTCCGCCTCGAGCATGGGCACGGGCGAGAACACCGAGGACCTGGATTTCGACTCGGTCCAGCGCGGCAACGCCGAGATCGAGCGCCGCGTCCAGGAGGTGATCGACCGCTGCTGGGCGCTGGGCGAAGCCAATCCCATCCTGTCCATCCACGACGTGGGGGCCGGCGGTCTGTCCAACGCGCTGCCCGAACTGGTCGACGGCGGCGGCGCGGGCGGGCGCTTCGACCTGCGTGCGATCCCGAGCGAAGAGCCGGGCATGACGCCGATGCAGATCTGGTGCAACGAAGCGCAGGAGCGCTACGTGCTGGCGATCCATCCGGAACGCTTGGTCACGTTTCAGGCGCTCTGCGAGCGCGAGCGCTGTCCCTGCGCCCTGATCGGCGAGTCGAGCGCGGACCAGAAGCTGGTCGTCGAAGACTCGCTGTTTCACAACCGGCCGGTCGACATGGAGCTGCCGGTGCTGCTCGGCAAGCCGCCGAAGATGACGCGGCATGCGGTCCATCGAGAGCGCGTGCTGCCGGCACTGAACCTGTCGGGGGTCGGGCTGGCGGAGGCCGCACTGCGGGTCCTGCGCTTTCCGGCGGTAGCCAGCAAGAATTTTCTCATCAGCATCGGCGATCGCACCGTCGGTGGGTTGTGCAGCCGCGATCCGTTCGTGGGTCCGTGGCAGGTGCCGGTAGCCGACGTCGCGGTTACTCTGATGGGCTTCGCCACCGATCGCGGGGAGGCCATGGCCATCGGCGAGCGCACGCCTCTCGCCTTGATCGATCCCGCCGCTTCGGGCCGCATGGCGGTGGGCGAGGCGCTGACCAACATCGCCGCCGCGCGCATCGCCAAGCTAGGCGATGTGAAGCTGTCGGCCAACTGGATGTGCGCGGCCGGTCATCCGGGCGAGGATGCGGCGTTGTTCGACACCGTGCATGCCGTTGCGATGGAGCTGTGTCCGGCCCTGGGAGTGAGCATCCCGGTGGGCAAGGATTCCATGTCGATGAAGGTCGGCTGGGAGCAGGGAGGACAGAAAAAGGAAGTCACGGCGCCGCTGTCGCTGATCGTCACTGCATTCGCGCCCAGCCTGGACGCGCGCTGGACGCTCACGCCGCAGTTGCGTGCACTGGACGAGGACACGGTGCTCCTGCTGATCGACCTCGGTTCCGGACGCGATCGCCTCGGTGGCTCGGCACTCGCGCAGGCTTACGCGCAGCTTGGCAACCAGGCGCCGGACGTGGATGAGCCGGAGAAGTTGAAGGCGTTCTTCGGCGTGATCCAGGCCCTGAACGAGTCGGGCCGGCTGCTCGCCTATCACGACCGCTCGGACGGCGGGTTGTTCTCTACGCTGTGCGAGATGATGTTCGCCAGCCACGTCGGCGTGACGGTCGAGACCGGGGGCCTCATCAGCGGGCGGGACACGCTTGCCGCGCTGTTCAGCGAGGAGCTGGGTGCGGTGCTGCAGGTCAGGCGGCGCGACCTGGTCGAAGTGGAAGAGGCGTTCGCGGCAGCGGGTCTCGGCCGCGAGTGCCATCCCCTGGGTACGCTCAATCGCTTCGGCCGGCTCGTGGTCGAGGCCCACGGCAAGGAGATCTACTCGGAGTCGGGGATCGTGCTGCAGCGCGCCTGGTCCGAGATGTCCTGGCACCTGCAGCGTCTGCGCGACAACCCGCAGTGCGCGCAGGAAGAGTTCGACCGGATCCTCGATGCAGCGGATCCGGGTTTGCACGCCAAGCTGACCTACGACCCGGTCGAGGACGTCGCCGCACCGTTCATCGCCATGGGCGTGCGCCCGCGCCTGGCCATTCTCCGGGAGCAGGGCGTCAACGGTCAGATCGAGATGGCCGCCGCGTTCCACCGCGCCGGCTTCGACGCGGTAGACGTGCACATGAGCGACATCATCTCTGGCCGAGAATCGTTGGGCGGCTTCACCGGCCTCGTCGCGCCGGGCGGTTTCTCCTACGGAGACGTGCTCGGCGCCGGGGAGGGCTGGGCCAAGTCGATCCTGTTCAACCCGCGCGCGCGCGACGAGTTCGAAGCCTTCTTCCGGCGCGGGGACTCCTTTGCGCTGGGCGTGTGCAACGGCTGCCAGATGATGAGCAACCTGCGCGGCTTGATTCCGGGGGCGGCACACTGGCCGCGCTTCGTGCGCAATCGCTCGGAGCAGTTCGAGGCGCGCGTCGCGATGCTGAGGGTGGAGAAGACACCGTCGCTGTTTTTTGCAGAGATGGCGGGGAGTCGCATGCCCGTGGCGGTGGCGCACGGCGAGGGTTACGCCGAGTTCGCGGACAAGGCGCAGCTCGAAGCAGCTCGGCCGCTCGTCGCATTGCGCTTCGTGGATAACCGCGGCCGCCCGACCGAGCTCTATCCACTCAACCCGAACGGCTCGCCCAGAGGGGTCACTGGCCTCACCACGGCCGACGGCCGCTTTACCATTGTCATGCCGCATCCCGAGCGCGTGTTCCGCACGGTCCAGAACTCCTGGCACCCGGAGGAGTGGGGCGAAGACGGGCCGTTGATGCGGATGTTCCGCAATGCGCGGCGTTGGATCGGCTAGCACGACTTCCAGAGTCCCGCGTTGCGCGACTTTGTCGCTGTTGTCAGCCGCACTGCACCATCGGCGGCGATTGAGAAATCTTTGTGAAATTCTGGTAATGACGCTAAAATAATGCCCCAACCAGGCTAAATTATTGTGCTTGTGGCAGGCGCGTACATCCCAGCCCCCCCTCCTTCGACTAGCGTGCCCCGGGACTGAACCTCTCGGGCCGTTCACGTCTCCTACCGCTAGAGCTTGCGTTTCGATGCCT
>JBGPMS010000420.1:0-4009 GCA_041487115.1 Gammaproteobacteria bacterium | reverse complement strand
GTGAAGGCGGTGCGGGTCGGCTCCTACGTCAAGTTCCCCAACAAGGACAACATCCGGCACCACGTCTATTCGTTTTCTCCGCCCAAGAAGTTCGAGCTGCCGCTGTACAGCGGCACACCGTCCCAGCCCATGCTGTTCGACAAAGTCGGCATCGTCAAGCTCGGATGCAACATCCACGACTGGATGATCGGATACATCTACGTGGCCGAGACGCCCTACTTCGGGAAGACAACGGCGCAGGGCCGCGTCGATCTGGACCAGCTCCCTGCGGGGCGCTATCGAGTTCGCGTCTGGCATCCGCTCATGGAAGGATCCGAAGACGCGACGATCAAGCGCGTAGAGCTGCAAGACGCGACCGCTGCCAAGGTCGAATGGAAGCTCAAGCTCAAACCCGAGTTCAGGCCTCGTCGCACGCCCCTTCCAGGCGAAGCGGGATACCGCTAGTCGAACCCGCCGGTCAGACCCCGAGGTAGCGGTGCCAGAGCCCGTGATCGGCCGCGAGTTGGGCTGAGGTCCCGCGCCAAGCCACTCGCCCGCGCTCGATGATCGTGTGATGGTCCGCGAGAGGGATCAACCGCTCCACGTACTTGTCAACCACCAGAATGGTCTGGCCGGCAGCCTTCAACGCCGCCAGGCAACGCCAGACTTCTTCGCGGATCAGCGGCGCGAGCCCTTCGGTGGCTTCGTCCAGGATCAGCAGTTCCGGGTTGGTCATCAAGGCACGTCCGATGGCCAGCATCTGCTGCTCACCGCCCGAGAGCTGATTGCCCATGTGCTGGATGCGCGCGGCAAGGCCCGGGAAGAACGCCAGCACCCTCTTCAGCGTCCACGGGGCCGAAGCTGCGACGCGGTTGCCGGCGAAAGCGAGCAGGTTCTCGCGCACGGTGAGGTTGGGGAAGATCTGCCGCCCTTCGGGCACCAATGCGACGCCGCGCCGTGCGATCTGGTCCGGTCGCAGCCGCTCGACGCGCTCTCCGCGCAGGGTGACGGTTCCGCCACGCGGCGGCGTGAGACTCAGCAAAGCGCGGATAGTCGTGGTCTTGCCCATGCCGTTGCGCCCCAGCAGCGTGGCGACCTCGCCGCGCTTGAGCTCGAGGTCGATCCCGAACAGGACCTGACTCATGCCGTAGGCGGCCTCCAGCCCCTCGGCACACAACAGCGGCTCGCTGTTCGTCCTTTGTATCATGCGGGCCCCTCATCCCCCAGGTAGGCACGCTTCACTTCCGCGTTGGCCCGGATCGCTTCCGGTGCTCCGGTCGCGATGATCCGTCCCGACACGAGCACCGAGATGCGATCGGCCAGGCGGAACACCGCATCCATGTCGTGCTCCACCAGCAGCACGGTCACAACCGCTTTGAGGCCTGCGATCAGCTCGATCATGCGCTGGGACTCGTCGGGACCCATCCCCGCCATCGGCTCGTCGAGCAGCAGCAGGCTGGCATCGGTGGCCAGCGCGAGTCCGACTTCGAGCTGGCGCTGCTCGCCGTGCGCCAACGTTGCTGCGATCACGTGCTCGCGGCCCACGAGACCGACCCGGGCGGCGATTGCCTTTGCTTCATCGAAGAGCGCTGGTTCCTGCGACAACGGCCGCCAGAAACGCACGCTGGATCCGCTGCGGGCGAGCACGGCGAGCATCAAATTGTGCAGGACGCTGAAACGGCGGAACACGCTGGTGATCTGATAGGAGCGGGCCAATCCCAGGCGGACTCTTTCGTGCAGGCTCCGTGTGGTGATCTCCTGCGCGTCGAACAGGATTCTGCCGCCGTCGGACTCGAGCGCGCCGGAAAGCTGGTGGATGAACGTGGTCTTGCCTGCGCCGTTGGGGCCGATGAGCGCGTGCAGCTCGCCGCGCTCGACCTCGAAGTCCAACCGATCAGTCGCGACTAGGCCGCCGAACCGTTTGTACAGCTTCTCCACCCGCAGCAGTATCTCAGCCACCGGCCGTCCTCCTCTGCGCCAGTGCGGCGATCAACCCCACGAGGCCCTGTCGCGCATAGAGCACGATGATCAGCAGCACCACACCCACGCCGAGCTGCCAGTGGATGGTGTAGCTGGACAGCACCTCCTCCAGCACCAGGAACACCAGCGCGCCGAGCACACCGCCGTACAGATAGCCTACCCCGCCCAAGATCACCATCAGCATGAGCGTGCCGGATTGAGTCCACTGCAGCAGGTTCGGGCTCACGAAGCTGTTCTGGTTGGCGATCAGCGCCCCCGCCAGCCCCGCCACGCCGCCAGCGATCACGAAGCAGATCAGCTTGTACCGATAGGTGGGGAAGCCGATCGCTTCCATGCGCGCCTCGTTCTCCCGGATGGCCTGGATCACCTGACCGAAGCGGGCGTTCAGCAGCCGATGCAGGAGATAGAGCGTCGACGCCGCGATGGCGAGCACCACGTAATAAAAGACCAGATCGTCCGCCAGATCCACACCGAAGCCCAGGCGCGACCGCGACGCCAGGTTGAGGCCATCCTCGCCGCCGTAAGCGCGCATGGAGATGAACACGTAGTACATCATCTGGGCGAAGGCGAGCGTGATCATGATGAAGTAGACACCGCGTGTGCGCAGGGAGATGGCGCCGATCACAAGCGCAAACGCCGCGGAGACCAGCACGGCCAGCGGCCAACTCACCCAGGCGCTGCGCACCCCTTCGGCCATGAGGATCGCCACGGTGTAGGCGCCGGCACCGACAAAAGCGGCGTGGCCGAAGCTCACCATGCCCCCGTAGCCCAGGATCAGATTCAGGCTGGTAGCGGCCAGCGCGAAGATGAGGATGCGCGCAGCGAAGCTCACATAGAACAGCTGGCCCCAGTGCTTCGCCGCCAAAGGGAATACGAGCAGCAGTAACAGCACGGCGATCGTCAGGCTTCTATGCATCGTGTTTCACTAGTGGACTGTAACGTCGGATTCGGTAGCCGGAGCTGTTGGCATCACCCCTCACCCCAGCCCTCTCCCACAAGGGGAGAGGGGGCGCTCAGCGGTGTGTCCGAAACTTGTGTCTTTAGTCTGTGCCCGCTCACGCCTCAGCGGCTCAAGCTCTGGCAGGAAACAAACCCTGCGGGCGCCAGAACAGCACGGCGACCATGAGCACATAGATCGCAATCGACGCGAGCGCGGGGCCGAGGCCGGACGCGACGGCTGGCGGCAGGATACTGCGGAGCAGAGGGGGAAGCAGAGCGCGTCCGAGCGTGTCCACCATGCCGACCAGCAACGCCCCGACCATCGCGCCACGAATGGAACCGATGCCGCCGATGACGATGACGACGAAGGCGAGGATCAGAATGCTCTCGCCCATGCCCACCTGCACCGCGAGGAGGGGGCCCAGCATGGCGCCGGCTACCGCGCACAGCGCCGCCCCGACCGCGAACACCAGTGTGAACAGCAGCCTGACGTTGACGCCCATCGCGGTGGCCATCTCGCGGTTGGAGGCGCCGGCCCGCACTCGCATGCCGACGCGGGTTTTCGCCACCAGCAGATACAGCAACACGGCGACGGCCAGCCCGACGCCGATGACGACCAGACGGTAGGCCGGATAGTAGAAGTCCGGCAGCAGCTCCACCGGTCCCGACAGCGCCGCAGGCATGTTGAGCATAAGCGGCTGCGACCCGAAGATCATGCGCACCACTTCGTTGCAGATGAGCAGCAGCGCGAAGGTCGCCAGCACCTGAGACAGATGGTCACGAGCATAGAGCTGGCGCAGGATCGAGAGCTCGAGCACCACGCCGATCACCGCTGTCCCCGCCACCCCCCCCAGTACCGCGAGCGTGAAGGAGCCGGTCGCCTGAGCCACGGACGCGGCCAGATAAGCCCCGATCATGTACAGCGACCCATGGGCGAGGTTGATCATGTCCATGATCCCGAACACCAGCGTCAGGCCGGCGGCCAGCAGGAACAGCATCAGACCGAACTGCAGGCCGTTGAGGGTTTGTTCCAAGATCAGGACGGACATGATTGGGTGAAGGGTGAAGGGTGAAGGGTGAAGGGTGAAGGGTGAAGGGTGAAGGGTGAAGG
>JBGPMS010000419.1:0-4041 GCA_041487115.1 Gammaproteobacteria bacterium | reverse complement strand
GTCTTGCCGGCGCGGCCGGCGGCGAGGTTGCGTTCGATCAGGTCGTGCGCCGCGTTGTAGTCGCGCGGGATGTCGATGATGGGGGGACTGACACTGTGGTCAGCGCTGCTCGAGCCTGGCACGCCTTTTCCTCCGCGTTATTAAACTCCGATCCTTCAGACTTTGCTGTGGGTCCCGCGCGCGGCCGCCAAGTATTCCCTGCCCTTCCTGTCCCTCACCCTACCCTCTCCCAGAGGGAGAGGGACCTTATGTCTGCCGGTCACGCCGAGGCTTCGGCTGCGAGCTGCTCGCGGCAAAGGGCGACCCAGCCGTCGATCCACTCGGCGGCGACCTCCTCGGGCATGGTGCCCGCGCTGGCGTCGTGCAGCAGGATATCGCCGATACGCTTCGCTCCCAGTTCGGAGAGTATCCCATCGAAGCGCCTGCCGCCGTTGCAGAAGGTCTCGTTGTAGGTGCGGTCGCCCAGGGCGATGACCCCGTAGCGGACACTTGATAGATCCGGGCGCGCCGTCTGCAGGGATTCGTACAGCTGCTTGGCGTTATCGGGCACGTCGCCCTGACCGTAGGTGGAGGTGCAGATGAGGAACAGGCCCCCGCCGTCGAAGGCACCGGCATCCAGGCCGTCCATGAGACGGGCTTGTGCGCGGGTGTCGCCGTCGTCGATCCTCAGCTCGAGCTCCTGGGCGACGAGCTGGGCCGTGCCCGTCATGGTGCCGACGAGAATCGTGATACCTAGCGGCAAGGCGCTCTCCGAAGTGAGATACCGCTTTACGTTCCGGGATGTCATGCATTATAGTGCGGTCATGGATCATTACAAGCATTATATTGCACATCATATCGTATGGCCGCCAACCAGGCCCTGAGGACCCGGCCGCCTGCCCAGCGTCGAGGCACAAGAGCGGGTACGCCTGCGAACGGCGAGCGCCGCTTTCTCCAGGAGCTGGGCGAGCGCGTGCGCGCGGCACGGGCTCGCAGCGGGATGACGCGCAAGGACCTGGCGCGTGAGTCGGGCGTGTCGGAGCGTTATCTGGCTCACCTCGAGGGCGGCCAGGGCAACATCTCGGTGCTGCTGCTGCAGAAGGTGGCCGCGGCGCTCGACCTCCCCCTCGGCGAGGTTCTGCTCGAACAGGACGAGCAGGCGGTCGAGCTGAAGCTGATCCAGCAGTTCCTCAGGCGGCTGCCCGCGCAACAGCTCCCCCATGTGCGCGCCCAGCTCATGCGCGACTTCGGCAACAGCCCTGCCGACCGGATGAAGCGCGTTGCGTTGATCGGGTTGCGGGGCGCGGGGAAGTCCACGCTCGGCACGCTGCTCGCAAAGCAGCTCGGCGTGCCGTTCATCGAACTGGACCGCGCGATCGAGCGCGAGGCGGGCACGAGCTTGTCCGAAATCTTCCTGCTATACGGCCAACAGGGCTATCGTCGCTACGAACGGCGCTGCCTCGAGAAGGCGCTGCACGAGCACGAACGCTGCGTCATCGCCACCGGCGGCAGCATCGTCTCGGAGCCGGGCACCTATGACCTGCTGCTGTCTACGTGTTTTACGGTCTGGCTCAAGGCGGCGCCCGAAGAACACATGGCGCGCGTGATCGCGCAAGGCGACACGCGCCCGATGGCGGGCAATGCGGAGGCGATGGACGACCTGCGCCGCATTCTGGATGGCCGCGCCGTGCTGTACGCCCAGGCCGATGCGATGGTGGACACGGCCGGACGGACGGTCGAACGAAGTCTGAGAGAGGTCAGGAAGGCGTTACGCGCCTAAGGAGCAACTGATGAGCGCCGTTCTGGAACCGGCAACGCCCCGGGTCCTGGTGACCTACGACACGCACCCCGACCGCTACGTGCACTGGCGGCTGTCCTTCGACGGCGCGGTGGCCACGCTGTCCATGGACGTGAACGAGGAGAAAGGCATCAAGCCGGGCTACCGGCTCAAGCTCAACTCCTACGATCTGGGCGTGGATATCGAGTTGTACGACGCCCTGCAGCGCATCCGCTTCGAGCATCCGGAAGTGCGATGCGTGATGCTCACCTCCGCCCGCGAGCGGATGTTCTGCTCGGGCGCCAACATCTACATGCTGGGGCTCTCCAGCCACGGCTGGAAAGTGAACTTCTGCAAGTTCACCAACGAGACCCGCAATGGCATGGAGGACTCCAGCCGGCATGAAGGGCTCAAGTTCCTGGCGGCAGTAAACGGCACGGTGGCGGGCGGCGGCTATGAGCTGGCGCTGGCCTGTGACGAGATCCTGATGATCGACGACCGTTCGTCCACGGTGAGCCTGCCCGAAGTGCCGCTGCTCGGCGTGCTGCCGGGCACCGGAGGCCTCACGCGCCTCACCGACAAGCGCAAAGTCCGGCGCGATCTCGCGGACGTGTTCTGCAGCACCGCCGAGGGCGTGCGCGCCGACCGCGCCAAGCAGTGGAAGCTGGTCGACCACATCGCCAAGCCCCAGCAGTTCGCCCAGGCGGCAAAGGAACGGGCTGCAAAGCTGGCCCGGCACAGCAGCCGCCCGGGCGCGGGCAACGGCGTGGCGTTGCCCCCACTCGCACGAAGCATCGACGCGGCTGGTTATCACTATCGCCACGTCGACGTCGCCATCGACCGCACCGCGCGCACGGCCACCATCACCGTAGCCTCTCCGCGGGACCAGCAGCCGGAGACCCTCGAGCAGATTCACGCGGCGGGCGCGAGCTGGTGGCCATTAGCCATGGCGCGGGAGCTGGACGACGCCATCCTCCTGTTGCGGACCAACGACCTCGAGATCGGCCTGTGGGTCCTGAAAACCCGCGGCGACATCAATGCCGTGCTGCGCGCGGACACGACGCTAAAGCAGTACGCCGCTGACTGGTTCGTACGCGAGACCACCGGCATGCTTCGCCGTACTCTGGCGCGGCTGGACGTATCGTCTCGAACCCTGTTCGCCATCATCGACCAGGGATCATGCTTCGCCGGCACGTTGCTGGAGCTGGCACTGGCGGCCGATCGCAGCTATATGCTTCTGCTGCCCCAGGAAGAGGCCAGCGCACCGGCAGTGGCGCTGTCCGAGATGAACTTCGGCGACTACCCGATGGTGAACCATTTGACACGGATCGCCACGCACTTCTGCGGCGAGCAGACACCGGTATCCGCCGTGCACGCCGTAATCGGCGACAAGCTGCACGCCGCGCTCGCTGAGGAATTGGGTTTGGTTACCTTCGCCCCCGACGACATCGACTGGGCCGACGAAGTCCGCATCGCCATCGAGGAGCGGTCGAGCCTGTCGCCGGACGCCCTGACCGGCATGGAGGCGAACCTGCGCTTCGCCGGCACCGAAACCATGGAGACGCGTATCTTCGGCCGCCTCAGTGCGTGGCAAAACTGGATTTTCAATCGGCCCAACGCCGTTGGAGAACAAGGGGCTCTCAAAGTTTTCGGCACAGGCTCCAAGGCCAAGTTCAACTGGGAGCGGGTTTAGCGGAGCGCGCCATGACTATCGATTACAACGAACGAATCCCGAACAATGTCGGACTCGCGAACGATCGGACGCTGCAGCGCGCTCTCGAGCACTGGCAGCCTAGATTTCTGAACTGGTGGCGGGAGATGGGGCCGAACGATTTCGCCGCTGCCGACGTGTATCTGCGAACCGCCACCGGGGTGGACGCGCAGGGTTGGGCCAGCTACGGGGCGGTGAAGATGCCCGACTACCGCTGGGGCATCTTCCTGGCCGAGCCGGTGGCCGGGCGCACCATCGGGTTCGGCGACAACCTCGGCCAGCCCGCCTGGCAGCAGGTGCCCGGTGAGCTGCGCTCTCAGTTCCGCCGCATCATCGTGACGCAAGGCGACACGGAGCCGGCGTCGGTCGAGCAGCAGCACCTGCTCGGCCATACCTGCCCTTCGCTCTACGACCTGCGCAATCTGTTCCAGGTGAATGTGGAGGAAGGCCGCCACCTGTGGGCGATGGTGTACCTGCTGCACGCCTACTTCGGCCGCGATGGCCGTGAGGAGGCCGAGGAGCTGCTCACGCGGCACTCGGGCGACGCGGACAAGCCGCGCATCCTGGGCACCTT
>JBGPMS010000418.1:0-4041 GCA_041487115.1 Gammaproteobacteria bacterium | reverse complement strand
TCCAGAGTTTCCGCTTCGATGGCCAGCGCTTGCGCCTGCGCAACCAACGCCATGTCTATCTGTCGAGGTCTTGCCATGCGTTTCTCCGGTCGTCTGAGACAACACGGAGCATGCCATAATTAGTATCATCTTGATAGCTTACTAGAATAAGCAGCTCATCCGCGAGTGTCCAGCACGCTTGCGCGCCAACCACGGTACCGGTCACTACGCCCAGATACGCGGGATCGCCGGAGCCGTGCGGCGGAAGCGCCATAGAGACGGCGCCGCGTGAAGTAGAGGCGTAGCTCGCGGGAATCAGCTGCTCGAACCCCTGCTGGGTCCGATCCTGCGAACTGACATCAGCATGTGAGCCGGCCGCTTCGAGTCGCTGTCTTAGCCTGTGGTGTCGCTCGGTCGTGTCGGACCCGAGCAAGATCGGATGTCCCGAACGCAACCAGTCGATGGCAACCGCACCAAACGCACCCATTCGATCTGCGCACAACAGCTCTTCACCACGCAGTCGCGTGCGAGCTTCCCCACCCATCAGCATACGCACCTGGTTCCGATCGGACGCATCCAGCTCCGCTTTGCCTCCCAGGGCTTCGATCACGGCCGGGCCGGACACCGCGAGCAGCGTCTCGCTCGAATACACGCGCGCGCTGCACAGGCAGGCAAGCATGCTTGCCCCGCCGAAACAGGACTTGCCGAGCAACGCTAGCATCGGTACACCAGCCGTCCGTGTCAGCAGCAATTCGTGGAACAGGCGGCGAAAAGCGCCGAGCCCTGCGAGCCCTTCGTCGACTTTCGCTCCAGCCGAGTCGAGCAGCAGCAGCAGCGGATGGGGTTCGCGCCGTACCGCCTGGAACAGCATACACAGCGCATCGGCCTCCGCCCGGCCCAGCGCTCCTCGCGCCCGAAGCGGATCGGTAGCAGCGATCCACACCGGTTCACCGCCGAGGCGGGCAGCGCCAGCGATCGTGCTGGTCCGGTTCGCCACCAGCGGTTCGAAGCTTCCTGCGTCGAGGAGGCCCTCGACGCGCGCCGCGGCGCCGGCACTGCTGAAGCGATCCATTCGGACCGTCGGTCAGGTTAAACCAGACACCAGCGCCGTATGATCTCCTCGTAGGCCGTTACCGATGCCTCAACCCGCCCCACCACGCAATATTCGTCGGTCTGGTGCGCCATTTGCGGCTCCCCCGGACCGAGAATCACGGTGGGTGGATTGTTGTAGGCCTGGTTGAGCGCCGCGGCGTCGGTGAAATAAGTGGCCACCCTGGGCACGGGCTTCTCCCGCAAAAGCGCTCCCATCACGTCGAATACACTCTGCATCCAGGGATCCTCGGGCTCGGTATATACGGCCTCCAGGTCCATCAGCGCTTCCAACTCTACTTCGGGTCCCAGTTGCTGTGCCAGGATACGGATCAACTCCTGGTGGTCGACGGTAGGCACGGTTCGGATGTCGATTCCGATCTCGGCCAGGTCGGGGACCGAATTGATATTGAGCCCGCCGTGAACGGTCCCGACATTGAGGGTGGCCTGGCCCATCAGTCCGTGTGGCGGACTCGAGAAGCGGAAGGCCTCCAGTTTATTGAGTACGTGGGCTGCCTTGTAAACCGCATTGACTCCCTTTTCGGGCATCGAGCCGTGGGCCGTTACGCCGCGCGTTCTCGCCCGGAGCCACAGAGCACCTTTGTGCCCCACGAACGGATAGTTGGAAGTCGGTTCACCCACCACGACCGCACCTGCCTTGCCTAGCACGCCGTCCCGGTAGAGATGGAAGGCACCCTCGCAGCCGGTTTCTTCACCCGCGGTGATCACCAGCGTCAGCCCCGGTGTGCCGGACAGACGCTTGGCCATATTGACCGCCGCAATGGTGAATGCAGCGACGCCGCATTTCATGTCGCTGGTGCCGCGACCGTACAGCTTCCCCCCGTCGGTATCGCCGGCAAAGGGGTCCATACGCCAAGGTGCTGCGCCCAGCGGGACGGTATCGATATGCCCGGTGAAACACAATGGTGGCTTCGACGCATTGCCACCGACGGTAGCGATCACGCTGACGCGCCCTTCCCCATAGCTGTGGTACTTCGCGGCAAAACCGGCGGCCTCCAGCAGCGCACCGAGATGCCGGGCGCAAGGCTCCTCGCGTCCCGGGGGATTGATGGTGTTCATGCGGACCAACTCTGTCGTGAGTTGTAAGGCGTCTTTTCCCTTGGTGACCATTCGTTCCTCTCCAAAAGGCCGCGGCAAACGATCAGGACAGCGTGCAACAGGAAAATACCCGGAATCGGGCGCCAAGTCCTCGGCTTTCGCTCTCCAAGTCTGACGGCTAGCCCGGATACCGTGCATATCTGCGGCACTAGATCGCCGATGTGTGATGCGCATTCTGCCTCACTGTCAACGCGCTGACGCCGCTCTCCGAAAGCGCCCCGCCAAGCATAAAAAAAGCAGCCGAAGCTGCTTTTGTGAGGCCCCGGCGCAGGCGCCTGGGCAATGCTTGTTCTTGCTTGTTGCTCTTCTTCTATTGTTATTTCTTGCGCAAGCGCCGGATGGCAGAAAGCTGCGCAGCCAGCATGGCCAGCTCGCCCTCGACGATTGCGATCTCTTCCTTGCCCTTTGCGCTGCTGCGTGCTTCCTCCGCCCGCTTCACGGCCTCCAGGGCCTTGGCCTCGTCCAGGTCGCGTCCGCGAATGGCGGTATCGGCCAGCACCGTGATGAGATTCGGCTGTACCTCCAGGATGCCGCCGGCGACGAAGATGAGCTGTTCATCGGTCTCGCCCGGCACCTTGATCCGGACCGAACCCGGCTTGATGCGCGTGATCAGCGGAGTATGGCGCGGATAGATCCCCAGTTCTCCGACTTCGCCAGGCAGCACCACGAACTCGGCCTCGCCGGAGAAAATCTGCTCTTCGGCGCTCACCACGTCGACGTGAATCGTATTTGCCATCCTCACCCTTAAGTCAACCAGCGACCCCTGACAAATGACGAACCAGAGCTCGGCGTTGTGCTTCGATCATTGGTCACCGATCACCGTACTCACTGCATTTGCTTGGCTTTCTCGAACGCCTCTTCGATACCGCCCACCATGTAGAAGGCCTGCTCGGGCAACGCGTCGCACTCGCCATTGACGATCATCTTGAAACCCTTGATCGTATCCTTCAGGGACACGAATTTACCTGGGCTGCCGGTGAACACTTCGGCGACGTGAAAGGGTTGCGACAGGAACCGCTGAATCTTGCGCGCGCGCGAAACGCTGAGCTTGTCTTCGGGCGCAAGCTCGTCCATGCCGAGGATGGCGATGATGTCGCGCAACTCCTTGTAACGCTGCAACGTGGCCTGCACCTGGCGCGTGGTGTTGTAGTGTTCCTCGCCGATGACGTTCGGATCCACCTGGCGCGAAGTGGAGTCGAGCGGGTCGACCGCGGGATAGATGCCGAGCGATGCGATGTCGCGTGACAGCACTACTGTCGCATCCAGGTGCCCGAAGGTCGTTGCAGGCGACGGGTCGGTCAGGTCGTCGGCTGGAACGTATACGGCCTGTATGGAGGTGATTGAACCAACCTTGGTCGACGTGATCCGCTCTTGCAGGCGGCCCATTTCTTCGGCCAGGGTAGGCTGATAGCCCACCGCGGACGGCATGCGCCCGAGCAGCGCGGACACTTCGGTACCCGCGAGCGTGAAGCGATAGATGTTGTCCACGAAGAACAGAATGTCACGACCCTCGTCGCGGAACTTCTCGGCCATGGTGAGGCCCGACAACGCCACGCGCAGCCGGTTGCCGGGCGGCTCGTTCATCTGGCCGAACACCATGGCCACTTTGGATTCCTGCAGGTTATCCAGCTTGATCACGCCCGCTTCCGACATCTCGTGATAGAAATCGTTACCCTCGCGCGTACGCTCGCCAACACCCGCGAACACCGACAATCCGCTGTGCTGGGTCGCGATATTGTTGATCAGCTCCAGCATGTTCACGGTCTTGCCGACACCGGCACCGCCGAAGAGACCGATCTTGCCGCCCTTGGCGAACGGGCAGATGAGGTCGATCACCTTGATGCCGGTCTCCAG
>JBGPMS010000417.1:0-4125 GCA_041487115.1 Gammaproteobacteria bacterium | reverse complement strand
AGCGTTCAGGGCGTTGAGCGCTCAACGACAGTCGCGCACGACAAAGCGGGATCGGCTCCGATCCCGCGCGCGCCGTCTCCGCTGGTCCCCTCCCTTAAGGTGAGAGGCGCGCCACATGCCCATCGCGTCGCTCGAAAGTCGGCGACGCTCGAATACCTTAAAGTCACACGCAGTATGCTGGAAGCCTAACCGCCTCTTTCATTTGGTGTGAGTAAACACCTTGTAAGCCTTTCGACTGCTCGAACCTCCACTCAGATTACTCCCTTCATGCCGACATCGGAAGCGCTTGCAATGTAAACGCGAGTCGGCTGGGCTGCGAGAACGACGACATGGTCTTCGCATGTACTATTATATGCAGCGCATGGGTAGAAGCCGCAGCATTCGACTCCTGATTGCGTTTGAATCCGGGTCATTTTTGACCCACCCTTGGAAGCGCGGGTTGAGGTTGTAGCTGGCGTCCGTGTCATGTGGCTCTACTGGGCTATCAGCGAGTCGGAGGTTTCCTACGCGGCAAGACTCTTACCCTACGATATCCTACGGATACTTACAGATAGCATACCGATGGGCACATCGCCTACCCCTATCTCACAACAAGAAGTTGTCTGCATGCAATGAGGCGACGCTGACGTGAGCGGTACTGAGCTGCGCCTGCGCATCGAGCAGCTGGTCGTGACGCGCTTCCCAGCTCCCGACCGCCGCTCGGGTCATGCCCATGCCGATGATCACCTCCGCGTTGCGCGTGAGAGCTTCCGCGTGACGTGTGGTGTCGCGCGAGCAGCGCAGCGAGCGCTCGGCGCGGCCTCGCATCAACCTTTCGTTCAGCACGCCTAGAGCGACCAGCGCGCACGCGCCCAGGGCCGCCACCAGCCCCAGCAACGGATGCATGAGGCAGATCACCAGCACATAGATCGGCAGCCAAGGCGCGTCGAACAGCGCCTGCACGCCAGTGCCGCTCAGAAACGCACGCAGCTGCGCGATATCGCGGAGCACATCGGTATTGGCCCGTCCAGTCACGCCGGCGGCCTCGCGCAAGACGCTGGCGAGCGCGGGTGAGGACAAACGCCGATCGAGCGCGCGGCCCGACCAGCCTAGAGCGCGCGCACGGACCACATCCATGCAGTAGCCGAGCGCCAGCGCCAGGAATGCCAGCCCGCTCAGCATCACCAGCGTCTCCATGCTGCGGCTGGAAAAGACACGGTCGAACACCTGCATCATGTAGATCGACGGCATCAGCAGCGCGAGATTCAGCAGCAGGCTCGCCGCGCCGGCAAGCAACACGAAGGGCCTTAGTTGGGCAACGAATAGCCAGCTCATAGGTGCTCTATTCCTGTCTGCAAACGGATGCGCCGCGCTCACGCATGCGTGTCACGAGCCGGCCGGGCAACGGCCGCGCATCCTTGCGAATCGAAGTGCCGGGGAAAAATCAGGAAAACCCGAGACTCCCGTGAGGTTCCCTACAGCGCGGGCGCGTCCATGCCGCAGCCCTTGTGCAGAGATCCCGGTTGTCGTCATCCGCGTCGCCTTTAGCGGTGGTCCGTGTCGTGGTGGTCCGTGTAGAAGAAGTAGTCGGCCGTGTATGGCACGAACGCCTTCTTGCCGACATCTGCCAACTGGGCACAGCCGGTCGAGGGCGCGTTCCCCCCAAAGGTGTTCAGCCGCTGGATGTAGGTCGTGTCCGTCAACGTGTCGCCACCAGTGGGTCCGTCCTGAGCTCCAGCTCTCTGAACCAGGAGCCAGGGAATCGCACCCGGCGCGACGAAGTTGGGGTCGGAGGAAGGTTGGACCACCAGGCCCCAGACGGTGCTCGTGTCCCGCGAGTGCTCCCACGTGGCGCGAATCGTGCCATTCTCAAACGGGTTGGGGCTGAAGAAGTGGGTGGTGACTTGCCTGACATGGTCGTTGAACAGGGTGGCCTGCGGCGTGAAAAGTGTCCAGGCGAAGCCAGCGCCTGAGGGCAGGCAGATGTAGTTCTGGGTGCCAACGCCGTGCCCCTCGAGGAACGCCTCGTTCCCCGGCGGCACCTGAATGTTGGCGGGAACGGGTGGCGGTGTGACGTGGTGGGCGTGGGCGAGCTGCGCCAGCGAGAGCGCTAAAGCTACGGCGAGAGCAGTGGCGCACACCATGGGGAGGATGCGACCCGTTGTCTGATTCTCCGGTACATTGCAATTCTTCATACCATTCTCCTTTCGCGCCTTGTGCGCGGGTTGTAGGGCTGACATTCGAATCTCACGGACAATCGCGCCCACGCTTTCATCAACCGAAAGTACGGGCGCAAAGCACAGGCGTCGAGCGTGTGGTCTCTCAGTTGCCGTCCGCGTGGGTCTGTGCGGCCATGCGCGCGCGCGGAGTCCGCAAGCCGCGCGGCCAGGGTAGGATCATGGGCACGCGCTTGCGGTAGGCCGCGTAGTCGCCGCCGTGCGCCTGAACCAGGTCTCGCTCCTCGAGCTGGATCGCGATGAAAATGTAGGCCGTGGTGGCGATCGCGAACACGAGATGCGCTGCCGTCATGGTCGGCGTCGCCCAGAACGCGAACAACCAGCCCAGGTACAACGGATGGCGAACCATCCTGTAGGGGCCCGGCGTGACGAAACGCAGCGGCGTGTACGGCCTGCCGCGCAGGTATAGCCACACCTGGCGCAGACCGAAGAGGTCGAAGTGGTTGATGAGAAACGTGGTGACCAATACCAGCAGCCACCCGAAGGCGAACAGCGCGTATACGATGGCGCGCGCGACCGGATCCTGCAGGTCCCACACCACGCCGCCCATGGGCTGCCACTGCCAAAACAGCAAGATCAGCGCGAGGCTGGAGAACAGCACGTAGGTGCTGCGCTCGATCGGCTGGGGCACGATGCGAGCCCACCACGCCTTGAACCCCGGCCGTGCCATCACGCTGTGCTGAAGCGCGAACACACCCAGAAGCAGTGTGTCGACGATCAGCGCCCACCAGAATGGCGCTTGCGGCGCAGAGTCGATCGACTTGGGAACAAACAGATTTCCGACGAACCCGGCGGCGTAAAGGAAGGTTACAAAGAAGATCGCATAGACGACAACACCATAAGTGAATACCAAGATGCGTTTCATGTCCTGAGCTCCTTTTAGATGGTGCCGTTTGTCCCTCGGCCGGGGCACTCGCGCGGGATAACGCAGACCCTCGTCGCAACGCCGGTAGAACGCTGGCTGTGCACTCTATTGAGGGTGTGTATCACGCGGACTTCGCGGTCGCGGGAGTTTTGTTTCATGTGTTTCACGCCAACGACATCATGACCGCAAGCTGCTGCAGTAGTTGTATGATCCGACTTGCCGACTGCGACCTGCGACCTTTCGCCCCGCAGTTGAGGAGACAGGGAGCCATGAGCCCGAAGGCCACGATCTTGATCGTCGACGACGAACCCGACCTGCGCGAGGTTCTGGAGGAGTATTTCGTCGCGCAAGGCTACACCGCCCTGATTGCCGCAAGCGCAACTGCGGCGCGCGCACTTGCCGCCGAGCATCCGGTTGACGTGGCGCTGCTCGACATAGCCATGCCGGGAGAGGACGGCTTGAGCCTCGCGCGTCATTTGCGCGAACGCTATGGCAAGCTTGCGATCATCATGTTGACTTCCGCGGGCACTGTGGTCGATCGCATCGTCGGACTCGAGCTTGGGGCGGACGACTATGTAACGAAGCCGTTCGACCCGCGCGAGCTCCTCGCGCGCATCAAGAGCGTTCTCCGTCGCACTGCGGTCGTTTTCAGTGCGGAGATCGGCGCCGAGCGGGTACGCATCGGGCGCTGCATGCTAGATCGCGCTGCGCATCGGCTCACCGATGAGGCGGGCAAGGAAGTGCCGATGTCGCCGCTCGAGTTCACTTTACTCAAGGCGCTTAGCGACCATCCGAACCGCGTCCTGTCGCGCGAGCGAATCTTGAACTTGAGCGGGCGGGGCGATTGGGATCCGTTCGACCGCAGCGTGGATCTTCGCATCTTGCGCCTGCGCAAGAAGATCGAACCCGACCCCGAGCATCCGCAGTACATCCGGACCATACGCAGCGAAGGCTACAAATTCGTACCCGGAGGATCTGAAGAGGGATGAACGCTTCGTCATGCGCCATACAACGCCCACGGGCGCTGCTTGCACTGGCCGTGCT
>JBGPMS010000416.1:0-4133 GCA_041487115.1 Gammaproteobacteria bacterium | reverse complement strand
CATTTGCGGCTCGACTGTCTTGCCGATAGAGTGATCTATCGGCTGCGCCAGTCGAGCCGCAACTGACTCGCAACTCGACTCGCCATCATCCCGAGTCCCTCATGAATTATCCAGGCTAGACATTCCCCGGGGGACTTCGCAGCGGAGCGTCGGCCCCGCGAGCGCTAGCCGTCGAAACATCCGGCCCTCACCGTTGGCCCAGGATCACCGGCACTACGCCCCGGATGCCTTGCGATAGGGAGAGTTTACCGGGATGCACTCCGGCGGCACCTTCACTTTGACGTCGCCCAGCAGCAGAAACGAGAGCGACTTCCCGTGCCCGTCCAGAGACAGGCTGGAGTTGACGCCGCCTTCCAGGGCATCGTCGATCACGAAGTTCATGGCCGGCAGCTTGGGCAGCACGTAGCGCTTGACCTTCGTGGCGCCCTTGTGCGCGAACACGGCGAGGATGCGCTCCTCGGTCACCTGCTCGACCAGATGCGCGAACGCTCCGGGCAGGTAGGGGATGACGCTGATGTTGGAGCGGTTGCCCTTGTCGCCGGCCCGCGCGTGGGCGACGGCATGCAGCGGGACTTCGAGCGTGTTCATGCGGCCTCCACCAGCGCGACTGCAGGTTTGACTTGGGTCCGATCGACCAAGATCGACGCGGTGGCGATCTGCGTGGTGACGGATTGCCGGACGCCTGCGCCGGCCGCGGGCCCCGAGCAGTAGAGGCTGAGGACTTCGTCGGCGACTTGTTGGGCGACCTTGCGAGTGCCGCTGCGCACCGCCGCGCGCACTCGATACTCTCCATCGGCAGCGGTCGAAACACGGGGGCGGCGCTGTTGCGTGTTGCCGTCGAGGATGGCCTGCGTCCCCAGCACTTCCACGCGCACGGGGTCGGTGATGCCAATCGTGCGGCAGCGGGCGCGGACGACCGACGCCGCAAGCTCTGCACGCGCCAGCGCGTTGGGACCAGCGTAGGAGATCTCGCCTTCGCCCAGCCAGCCGGCATCCACGCACACGGTTGCTTTGAGCGTCGCCGGTGGCGGCTTGCCGAGGGCGCCCTGGACCCGAACGCGGTTCGGTCCAACCTCTTCGACAGTCACCTCGCCGATGTCGAGCACGACGTCGGGCGTCAGATAGTTGTGCGGGTCGTGCACTTCGTACAGGATCTGCTCGATGACCGTGGCGCGGCTCACCAGGCCCCCGGTATTCGCCGCCTTGGTCACGACCAGATCGCCGTCTGCTCCGACTTCGGCGATGGGGAAGCCGACGTTGGCCAGGTCGGGCACGTCCTTGAAGCCCGGATCGGGAAAGTACGCTCCGGTCACCTGTGCGCCGCATTCGAGCAAATGTCCGCACACCGTTCCCTGCGCCAGCCGGTCGAGCTCGTCCGTCCGCCAGCCGTGCACGTGGAGGAGCGGGCCGAGAGAAAGAGCGGCATCCGTCGTCCGGCCGACCAGGACCACATGCGCACCCGTGGCCAGCGCTTCGGCGACCGGCTGCGCGCCCAGATAGACATTCGCGGCGATGATCGGGCGCTCGCCGAGCGCGATGCCCTCGATGATCGGATGGGCTCGGACCTGCGTTTCGCTCAGCGTCGCGAGCAGGTCGTCGCCCGTCACCGCCGCGACCTTGAGCCCCTTGATGCCGAGCTCCCGCGCAAGGGCATGCACACGTCTGGCGGCGCCGAGCGGGTTGGCGGCGCCCATGTTGGTGACGATGCGGATGCCGTACCGATGGCAGTCGGCCAGCACGAGCGGGAGGTAGGCGTCGAGAAAGGGCGAATATCCTTTGTCGGGGTCATCGCGGCGCAGCTTCTGCGCGATGGCCAGCGTGCGCTCGGCCAGCACCTCGTAGATCAGGAACCGCTCGCCCTGCGCCTTGGCCAGCGTCGCGACGATGGGCACCGCGGCGTCGAACCGATCGCCCGCGAAGCCGGCACCACAACCGATATAGACCTTGGGCATCTATTGAGCTGCTCCGTCGTGTGCGCGCGACGCATTATGCACGGATCCTGGCAGGCAAAGATAAGGTCCCTCTCCGGCAGACATAAGGTCCCTCTCCGGCAGACATAAGGTCCCTCTCCAGCAGACATAAGGTCCCTCTCCCTCTGGGAGAGGGCAGGGTGAGGGAAGCGGGCTCGTCAATGGCGCAATCCTGAATAGGGAACATCCCGATCGGCCGATGCCCTAGCATCTCGCATGCTGCAGTGCGGACCCCTGGCGCCGCGTGCGAGGCTTGACGGACCTTTCTCCGTCGTGAAAGCATGCCGCGCAGCACTCGGAACGAGCGTACGTCGCCGGGTCCGACAACAACAACGATCGGGAGGAGAGCGCAATGGGCTGGCGACGCGGCTGGATCTACTTGTTCCTGTTCACGCTGGCGACGATCAACTACGTCGACCGCGTGGCGCTGTCGGTGGCGTCCAAGCCGATCGCCGAGGAGTTCGGCTTGTCACCGGTGGCGATGGGCTATTTGTTTTCCTCTTTCCTCTGGACCTATCTGGTGTGTCTCATTCCCATGGGGATCCTGGTCGACCGGCTGGGTACCAAGGTGGTCAACGCAGCCGGGATCACGCTGTGGTCGGTAGCAACCATGTTGACCGGCGGAGCCTGGAACTACGGGTCACTGATCTTCACGCGGCTCGCCATGGGAGTCGGAGAAGCGACCACGTTCCCGGCTGGCGGCCGCGTCGTGCGCGAATGGATACCCGCGGGCGAGCGCGGTGTCACCAACGCCATCTTCGTGGCCGGTACCCAGGCGGGGCCGGCCGTAGGCGCGCTGCTCGTGGCGTGGATCTCGAGCCAGGTCGGCTGGCGCGGTTCGTTCTTCGTGGTCGGCGCGGTCGGGTTGATCTGGCTGGTGGCTTGGTTGATCTGGTTCGACAAACCGGAGCGGGCGCGCTGGCTCGGCGCGGAGGAGCGCGCCAGGATCCTGCGCGAGCGCGATGCGGAGACCAGCGCGATGGAGCGGCGCACCCGTGCGACGCGCGTGCTGGATCTGCTCCGTACCCGAACCATGTGGGGACTGGCGCTGGCCGAAGGCTGCGCCGTGTATACCCAGTATCTGTTTCTGACCTGGCTGCCGAGCTACTTGCAGACCACCCGGCACCTGACGATCCTCAAGACCGGCCTGTTTACGGCGTTGCCCTATGCCGGGGCAGCAGTGCTGGGCATCCTGCTCGGCCGTTTGAGCGACCGCCTGTTGACCCGGGACGCGGTGGGGCAGGGACGGCGCCGATCGATGGGCGTGGTGATGATGCTCTCGTCGGCCGTGATTCTGTTCACGCCCTGGGTCGAGAACATCTGGCTGATGCTGGTGCTGTTCATGCTTTCGCTCACCGGGATGGCCACCGCCATCTCACTGAATTTTTCGCTGGTGAACGATCTGCTGCGCAATCCCGAGGATAGTGGCAAGGCGATGGCCATTCTCATCGTCGGCGGCAACACGTTCGGGATCGCCGCCCCGATCGTGACGGGCTACGTGATCCAGGTCACCGGAAGCTACGACTGGGGCTTCGGCATCGCCGGGCTGTTGCTGGTGGCCGGCGCCACAATCCTGTTCACGATGACACGCAGGCCGATCGAGATCGCGGCCGCGCCCGCCTAGAATGCGGGAGGCTTCCGGTGAACCCGACAGGGAGCGCTTGGTGCATCCCTAATCCTTCCTCGCCACAGTCGGGACGCCGGCCTGATTGGCCAGCAGCATAGTCAGCAGCGCGCCCATCACGTTGCCTTCCAGCATGTTGCTGCCCTTGCCCTCGCCACCGGACCCGCCCTGCACCAGTACTTGTGGCACGATGGCGAGGTGGCCTTTCTCGACGGCCTCGGCAAAGCGCGCCAGCACCTGCTCCGTAAGCCTGAACTGGGCGCCGCCGTACGCTTTCACCTGCTCTTCCGTGGCGCGGGCGTTGGCAAGCCCGACCTGCTCGACGCGACTCGCTTCGCCCTCGCCCTCCAGCCGCAACTGCGCGGCACGCGCGCCCGCCGTCACCTTGGTGGTCTCGGCGCGCTGCTGGGCGATGGCCAGCTCGGCCCGGCCTTCGTTGTTTCGGATCTCGACCGACAACAGGCTCGCGGTGATCTGCTTCTGCTGCTCCGCCTTCGCCTCTGCTTCGCGCAGCGTGCGCTCCTGGGTGGCCGCCTTTT
>JBGPMS010000415.1:0-4140 GCA_041487115.1 Gammaproteobacteria bacterium | reverse complement strand
GCGTTGGAGCGGCCCGCTGCCACGTACAGTTTCTTGCCGTCGGGTGTGACGGCCATGTTCCAGGGGCGCTTGCCCACCGCGATGGTGGCGATGAACTCGTCGGTCTGCGTGTCGATCACGGATACAGTCCCGTCCTTGCCGTTGGAGATATAGACGCGCTTGCCATCGGGCCGCACTGCCACGCCGTTGGAGAAGGTGCCGGCTTTGAGCTTCTTCAGCACCTTGCGATTGACGACGTCGATCACGAACACGGTGCTGTCCAGCTCGCACGCGACGTAGGCCTTGCTGCTGTCCGGCAAAAATCCGATCCCGCGCGGACGGCGGGCGACCGGAACGTTCGCCACCTGTTTGCGTTGAGCGACGTCGATGATGTCCACCTGGGTGGCCTCCTCGGCGCTCACGAAGATCCACTTGCCGTCGGGGCTGAACACCGCGTGCTCGGGGTTCTTGCCCTCCACTTTTATGTTGGCGAGCTTGGCTTTGGTCGCCGCGTCGATCAGCACGACCGAATTGCTGATTTCCACCGCTGCCGCGACCAGCTTGCCGTCGGCGGAGATGCCCACGCCCTCGGGCGATTCGCCCAGGTCGATCTTGTCGGCCACGGACTGGGTGGCGAGGTCCACCACGAGCAAGGTGTTGTTGGGCTGATCGCTGACGTAGAGCATATCGGCGGCTGCCGAAGTGGCGATGCCGCGCGGCTTCTTGCCGGCCTTGATCTCCTTGACGACGGTGTCGGTGCCCGTGTCGATCACGGACAGGGTGCCGCTGCCTTCGTTGGGCACGTAGGCGAGCGGTGCGGCGAAGGCGACCTGACAGGCGAGAGCCAGGACCGCGGTCGGCAGGGTGACGATGTGCAATTTCACGATGAACCTCCTCCTGTTGGGATGGCCGGCATTGTAACCGCACAGCCCATTGCGGGCGCCGGTCAGGAACTTAGAGGGCACTGCGACAGCTGGAGTTCGTTTCGAGGCTCCTGCCTCGGGACGGATGGACGCAGCGGCCGCCCTTGTTTGCAGGCGTCCGTCAGTCCTTGTCGGCCTTGCGGGCGCCGAATCTGTAGGCGAGGCCGACCCAGATCCCGAGCGGTGCGCCCGGGGTGTAGAAGGTCGCGTTCTGCCAGCCGGCGGAGTTGTAGTTGAAGCCGTTGGCTCCGACCGTGCCGCCGGCGCCGGGCGCAAACGGATTCACGTTCAGGGAACCGGCCGTGTAGTACTTTCGGTCGAACAGGTTGTCGAGCTCCGCGAACACCGACAGTCCATTGTCGAAGTTGTAGCGCGTGCGCAGATTGACGACTGCGAAGCCCGGAACAGTGCCGTCGTTGACGAACGGGTGCCCGTCGGCGTCGGTCCCGCCGGACTGGTGCAGGTTGTTCTCGTTGCCGCGCACGTACTGATAGGACTGCGCGAAGAGCGACGCGCCGATCGACCACACATGCGTGAGATCGTAGGCGGCATTGATCTTGAACATGTGCTGCGGGATCCCCGGCAGGCGATCGCCGGGCTGCACGGTGTACACGCCATTCGCGTCGCTCGAGCTGTTGGCGCTGTTGACGAGCGACGCGGGACTCTGGAACGTGGCGTCCAGGTAGGTGTAGTTCGACTGCCAGGAGACGCGCCCGATTCGCCCGGAGAAGCCGAGCTCCACACCTTGCCGGCGGGTCTTGCCGAAGCTGCTGAAGTAGCCCTGCTGCGGGTTGGTCGGCGAGCTCACGAACAGGATGTCGTCTTTGGTGTCGGTCCGGAAGAATGCGGCGTCCCAGCGCATCGATCGGCTGATCGTGCCGCGAGCGCCGATTTCTCCCGTGCGCGCGACCACTTGCGGCAGGAACGGATCGCCGGTGAGCGCGGTGGGGACCGTGCAGGCCGTGGCCGGGTTCGCGCAGCCCAGCTCGATCGGCGATGGGACGCGGCTGCCCTGACTCGAGTTCCCGAACAGCGTGAGCGTCTGCCGCGGGTTCCAGGTCAATCCTCCGGCCGGGTTGAACTTGCGGTAGGTGAAGGTCTCGTTCGTGTTCACGAAATCGTCGGCGCCGTTGTAGGCCGCCATCGCCTCGGCCGCGACGTTGTGGTCGAGGTTCGAAGTCACCTTCGTCTCGTTGTAGCGCCCCGACAGGGTGAGATGCAGGGAGGGGCGGATCGACCAGGTGTCGGTGAGGAACCCGCTTATGGTCCGGTAACGGCCGGAGATGGAATTGGCCAGCACTTCGCCCGGCCAGAAGGTGAACAGCCCGGGTGGCGGCTGCGCGGTCCGGGTGGTGTCCAGCACACCGAGCTGCACGGTCTGCGTGTAGTCCACCGTGCTGTTGTCGAAGGTCATGCCGGCCGTGAAGCGATTCTTCTCGGTCACGCTAGTGTATTGGAGCGCTGCACCTTCGCTGTTCTGATCCGTGGTCGTGCGATTGAAGATGCTGGTCGGAGCAAAGCCGAAGGTCGGGTCGAAGGACGTGCCGGTCCCGGGGCTGATAACGGTGGGGCTGGGGCTGTTGCCGTCGAAATCGGTGTCGGTGAAATCGTCGAACTGGTCGCCGTTCAGCGTGTTGCGGCGAACCTTGCGGTAGTAAACGTCGGCACCGATCTGGTTGCTGTCGTCGAACCAGTGCGTCCCGGACAGTGCAAGCTGAGTCAGCTCGTTGCGCGTCTCGTCGGGCGCGGTGAAGATCGACTCGTAACGCTGGTTCAGCAGCGACACCGGCGTGCCGCCGTTGCCGATCAGATCCGACTTCGCGTACAGGACGGTCACGTCGATGTTCGTGCGGTCTCCCTGCAGGCTGCCCTTGCCGAAGAACTGGTCCACCTTGGTCGGGGAAAGATCCCGCCAGCCGTCCTCCTGGTAGTGATTGGCGCTGATATAGCCGCCCAGGCCGCCGGTATTGCCGCCCAGTTCGACCGACGCCGAACGCCGGCGCCAGGATCCGGCCGTCACCTCGACGGCGCCGCCGGGATCGCTGAAGCCGTCCTTGGTGTGCAACGCGATCGCGCCGCCCAGGGTGTTGAGTCCGTAGAGCGGATTCGAGCCGGGGATCACGTCGACACGCGAAATGGCGTTGAGCGGGATGAGATCCCAGTTCACCACGTCGCCGAACGGGTCGTTGACGCGCACGCTGTCCAGATAGACCGACAGCCCCTGCGGCGTGCCGAGCAGCGGCGAGGCGGTGAAGCCGCGATAGCTCACGTCGGGCTGGAAGGGATTGCCCTGATAGTTGTTGACGGTGATCGAGCCGACCGACTGCTCCAGCAGGGAATTGAGCCCGGCCGGCTTGAGATCCTGGATCTCCTTCTGTCCCACCGACTGAATGTTCCCAGGGATCTTGTTCTTGTCGATTCCGAGTCCCGGGACAGGGATGGTGGATATGACTTCGACGGGCGGTGCCTCGGTTGTCGAGGTGTCTTGTGCCGAGCCAGGCACGGAAAGACAGCCCAGCGCCACCGCGGAGGCGGCGCCCAGGATTCGAGCTTTCATCTTCTTTTACCGGCGTTGTTTTTGGGGTGTGCGGCATCACTGCAGCCCAAGGATCTGAACTGCAGCCTCCTCCCGCTCATGAGCTGTCATGAGCCGGCGCACAGTGGGCTAGCCGGTAATCTAGGTGGGACCTCTTGGACGCGGCAGGGAGAAACTCCTGGAAAGCCTCGGGAAAGATTCCCGGAACCTATCGCTGCGCGGGGTAGCGGCGCAGCATCCAGAGGCAGGTGAAAGTGTGACGTTTCCCCTTGTCCCCTACGAAAGGGGGAGGTCAGAGGGGATTCGCATTGCTGCGGTCAAACTCGACGACTGCAAATCCCCCTCTCGTCCCCCTTTTCCAAAGGGGGAGCTGGTGGGCGGGAGCGCAATGTTTCCCTCTCCTTCAACGCGACGTCTCCCCCCTTTGAAAAAGGGGGGGCAGGGGGGATTTGCATTGCTGCGGCCAGACCCGATGCCCGCAAACCAAAACTCCGTTCGTCCTGAGCGTAGGGCGTGTGAGCGCCCGGAGTCGAAGGATCAGCGTGAACGTATCAGTGCACGTCTGGACGCGGATCGGGCACGAACCCGTCGCGATTGGGCATGCGCACGGCTGGCAGCGAGACGCTGTCCATCACGCCATCGGCCGGCAGGATCGCGTTGAGGTACAGCAGATAGGCGACCACCGCATACACCTCGTCGTCG
>JBGPMS010000414.1:0-4186 GCA_041487115.1 Gammaproteobacteria bacterium | reverse complement strand
TGGCGCGCAGGCCGGTGGGTGTGTCCATGAATCATTCGCGTGCATCCGCTGTCCCGGAACGCTTGCTCCACGGCGGACGGCGTCACATCCATGATCTCGGCCGTCTTGACCTGTTTTGCGCGTTCGCTCACCTTGCGCCCGTGCTCGATCTCGGCCCGACGCAGCCACAGAGGTTGCAGCAGGAACAAGCGCTGCCGCCAGCGGCTGCGCAGCTTGCGGCGGACCGCCTGGTAGCGCGTGTCCTCGGTGCACAGGGTATCGCCGTGCAGCAGCAGCGTGGGGGTGCCGTACAGGTCCGCAACGGTAGGGTCCACGAGCAGCCGGGCGCCGGAGGCTCGTGTGAATCCTTGCAGCAGCAGGAAATCGCGATTGCCGTGCATCAGGTAGACCGGCACGCCGGCTGCCGCGAGGTCCTGCAGCCCGGAAGCGACCCGCGCATTGAATGGGTCGACGAGAGTGTCGTCACCGGCCCAGTACTCGAACAGGTCACCCAGGATGTAGAGAGCATCGGCTTGCCGCGCCGGGCCTTGGAGGAACTCGAAGAAGATGCGAGTGATCCGGGCGCGGGCGGGCGTCAGATGGAGGTCGGAGATGAAGACGGTGAAGGTCAAAGCAGGGGCTAGGGGCTAGGGAGCAGCGGAGTAATGCTGGCATATCCGTCAACGCAGCGGAAAACGTTCTGCGGCTCTTGCATCGCGGGTTTGGCAGCGAGCTTCGGTTCCCTAGCCCCAACTCCCCTAGTCCCTAGCCCCTCCCTCCTAAACCACCTCCGCCTTGGCAATGATCACGTCGGTGACGGGCACGTCGCCGTGCCCGCCGCGCGTGCCGGTCGGGACCTTCTTGATCTGGTCCACCACGTTCTTGCCATCCACCACCCGCCCGAACACGCAGTAGCCGAACTCCCTCGCGTTGGGGGCGCGGAAGTCGAGGAAATCGTTGTCCGTGAGGTTGATGAAGAACTGGCTCGACGCCGAGTGGGGGTCCGGCGTGCGTGCCATGGCCACGGAATAGGCTTGGTTCTTGAGCCCGTTTTCGGCCTCGTTCTTGATCACCTCGCGCGTGGGCTTTTGCTTGAGCCCGAGCTCGAAGCCGCCGCCCTGGATCATGAACCCGTCGATCACGCGGTGGAAGATGGTATTGGCGTAGAAGCCGCTGTTCACGTAAGCGAGAAAATTCTCCACCGTCACCGGTGCCTTTGTGGCGTCCAGCTCCAGAGCGATCGTGCCGAGGTTGGTGTGCAGCTTGACCATCGATTGCCTCCTATTTGCCGTCAGGCGCCAACACGCGGGCCTGCTCCAGGACGATTTCCCTGGATGGCATATCGCCCATGAAATCGCCGCCCGGCAAGACCGGGATCACCGCCATCGCGTCGATCACCTCCGTGCCCTTGATCACACGCCCGAACACGGTGTAGCCCCAGCCGTCCGGTGTCGGGCTCTCGAAGTCGAGGGCATGATTGTCCGCCAGATTGACGAAGAACTGTGAGGTGCCCGAGTTCGGGTCCGCGTCACGCGCCATCGCCACGGTATAGCGCGAGTTGCCGATGCCCTGGTTGGCCTCGTTCTCGACCGGCGGGCGGGTCTTCTTCGGCACCATGCCATGCGCGTAACCGCCCCCCTGGATCAAGAGATCCTTCACCAGCCGATGGAACAGCGTGCAGTCGTAGAACCCATCGTTCACGTACTGCAGGAAATTGGCCACCGTCTTGGGCGCGTACTCCGGATAGAGCTCGATCACGAAGCTCCCCTGATTGGTCTGGATCTCCACCTGTGGCAGTTCTGCGGCCGCTGTGGGGCACTGCGCCGCGAACAGCCACAGGCACAGCCCGGCTAGGACTGTTCTCATGGTTGTTGTTGTCTCCCGGCGCGGGCGTGCCCCGGACTTCGCCCGCTGGACAATTGTTTTTAGGCGGCGCCCTCGTACAGGATCTTCCAGTTGTCGCCTTCTCTGATCCAGTACTGGCGCTTTCTCATCTTGTTGGACAGGTTGCTGCTGCTGTAGTCCTGCAGGAAGCTCACCACGGCGAGATCGTCGCGTCCCGGATACAGGAACATCGACGTGTCCGACAATCGCACCTTGATCCACTCCTTGGAGGCGTTCACGCGCCGCTTCTGTGCCGACCACTCGGCCAAGTTGGTGTCGGCCGCGGCGAACGAACGCGAATAGTGTTGCAGGTACTGGTCGCTGTTGCGGCTTTCCCAGTCGTGCCGCCAGCGCTCCAGACGCTGAACCAGGCCGGCGCGCATTGCCTGCGCGGCGGGTGCCTGCACCCATTCCATGCGCTCGGCGATGATCACGGGCGTGACGCCGATCTGTACACGCTTGGCCAAAGCGTCCAGGTCCTCGTTGGCGAGCACCACGCAGCCGTCGCTGGCGCGCGGCGGGCGGCTGTAGGTGTCGCGTGGCGTGCCGTGCAGCCAGATGCCGTGGCCGTTGCGGCCTTCGCGCACGTCGAACTCGTTGGGATAGCTGATGGGAAAGGCCCCCGCGCCGTAGAAGGCGTCCAGCTTGTCGCGGGGCAGCTGGCTGGTGACGTGATACACACCGAGCGGTGTCCTCTTGTCGCCTTCGCGCAGCTTGTTGATCCCGTTCTTGCCGACCGTGATGTAGTAATCGGTGAGATAGCGCGGCGTGCCGCCCCGATTCTCGAACAGATACAAAGTCGACCTGCCCGTGTCCACCACCACCGCGTAGTGCTGTTCCGGCCGCAGTTGCAGCAGGTACTTCGGCACTCTGTCCTGCGGCGGCTGCAGGGTGTAGCGGGTGAGCCGGGCACGCGCCTCGTCACGCAGGTCGTTGAGCCGCTCGACCGGCGCGTCCGCGGCGCCCATCCGGGCGATGGGCCCGGCCCGCGCCATCAGCAGATCGCCCTTGATCAGCTGCGCGAGGCGGAAATCGGGCTTCACTTCCAGCAGTGCGTTCACGCCGTCGAGTGCGGCCCCCAATCGGTTGGCGCGGATGTCGATCAGCGCTTGGACCAGCATGGCCTCCGGCATCTGCAGGGCGCGTCCGATCAGCGCCGTCACCGGCTGATGGCTGCCCATCGCGGACACGTCGCTCGCCAGGACGATGGCGGCAAGTATCGGGAGGGTCATGGCGCGCACGCGCGCGCCGTGATGTAACGCGAGCTTCTGGATCACTTGTCGATCAATTCCTGCTGAATCAGCCAGCGGTCGCCGATGCGGATCAGCTCCAGCGTCTTGGTGCCCACTGCCTTCAGGCTGTCGGAGCTGTAATTCTGGCGGAACGTGACGGCCGCATGGGTGTTATCGGTAAAATTTACCCGGGGTGAAGAGGCGGTGACGTGGATTTTCTTCGGTTTTGCGAGCCGCTCGCGGCGCGCGGCCTCCCAATCCTTGCGCGTCTCGCCGTTGGGCGTCTGGAAATCGGGCGCGTAGTAGCTCAGGTAGCCGTCTGCGTCGTTGTTTGACCACGCCCGGGTCCAGGCGTCCAGCATCTTGAGCACCGCGTCGGCCTGATCGGCGGCGGGCTTGGCCGGCGGCTTGTCAGCTGCCGCTTTGTCGCTCGCTGGCTTGTCTGGAGCCGGCTTCTGCACCGCCGGCTGTTGCGGCGTGGCACCCTTGGGCAGGGGTGTTTCGGGCACCGCTTTCGCCGTTTCCGCCTGGGCCAGCGTGGCTGCCGTCTTGGCCGGGAACAACTCCTTGATCAGCGCCAGCTTCTTGCGTGCGGTCGCGTTGTTGCTGTCGAGTTGCAGCGCCTTGTCGTAAGCCTGGCTGGCCAAGGTGGCGTAGATGTCGCCCAGGTTCTCGTGCGCCACGGCATAGCTGGGATGCGTGCGGATGGCCATCTCCAGCGCCTTGCGCGCCTTGTCGTAGTCGCCCAGGCCGGCGTAGAGCACGGCCAGATTGTTGTACGGCTCGGGCAACTCTGGGTAATCCTGAGTGAGCTCGGTGAAGACCTTGATGGCGTCCTGGATCTTGTTCTGCTCGGTGAGGATCACACCGCTCAGAAACCGGGCGCGCGCGTCCTTGGGGTGCTGAGCCAGATAGGCGTTGACACGGTCCAGCGCCTCGGCCCGCTTGCCTTCCTTGTAGAGTCGGCTGCCTTCCTGGTAATCATCCGCCCATACCGTCGTGCCGCAGAACGCGCTGCCGAGACACAGAAGAAGGGCAGCGACTGCTCCCATGCGGTGTGTGGTCATTGTGCTATACTTTTTTGAATTTCC
>JBGPMS010000413.1:0-4222 GCA_041487115.1 Gammaproteobacteria bacterium | reverse complement strand
CGCGCATCGTCAGTTTCGCAAACGCTCGACCTGACGGAGCGGCTGGCAGTGACTACTTGTTCGGTGCCCGTACCCGCGTGCTGATGAGCGAAATCGCGCCGACGAGCGAGGCCGACTACCTTTCCGGCATGCTGATCGGCCACGAGATCAACTCGGCTGGCGGAAGCGGACCGGTTCTAGTCGTTGGCACGGAATCGTTAGTCGAGCGCTATGAGCGCGCATTGCGCCTGCGCGGTCGCGAGACGCGCGTTTTCAACGGCGAACTGGCTACGGTAAAGGGTCTGCGTCTGATCCACGACCTGGCAGCCAAGCGCGGGCAATAACTGCAGCTCGATCGCGAAAACATAAGCCGATCATCTGCTCGCTCTGGTGCAAGCGCGAGTCGTCCGTCTCGAAACCGAACGCGACGACCCCGATTAAGTGGCCGCGGCCAAGAGGCTGGCCTGCGCTCGTGGCCATCATGGCATTTCCGTACTCAATGACTCGGGGCCGAGCGCGCGCAGTATCTGCTTGAAGCGCTGCCATTCGGTGGCGACCCAGATCTCAGAATGTGCACGACCATGCGCCCGGATCAAAGTGGAGACTTTGGCTGCGGTATCGTTGTCCGGTGCCTCGAAAATGTCGAGATAGTCGTATGGGCCGAGAATGGCGTAGCTTTGCAGCCACTTCACCTGAGGGCAGTATGCGCGAATCTTCTCCATTGCTTTGTGCTCGAGCTCCTCCAGCGTTTGCGGCGAGCGCACGATCTCCGGTGAGACGCGTGTCACCATCACATAAGTTGCCATCCGTATTCCTCCTCCGATACAGGCGTACGCGAAAGTGGGCACCGGACAAACGCCGGCCCCTGGTTACATTGTTGCGCCGACAAGGCTCGCTGCCTTGATCCTAATCAAACCAAGGTCCGACCGTGAAGGATATTTTGGTGGCGTTGCTTACTTCATTGAAGGCCGGTTATGGATACTTTAGAGAGCAGCAAGCGGGTCTTGCGCCGGGGTCGGGTTCAAAACGACAGGCGGGACGAGGAGGCAGAAACCCGCGGCGAGATCCCGATGCACTTGGCGAGCGCTGAAGAGCGGCAACAGATGATTGCAGTAGCTGCGTACTTTCGCGCCCAGGGTCGCAACTTCGAACCGGGACGAGCGTTCGAAGATTGGCTCGCGGCCGAAGCGCAGATCGACGACATGCTGAGCCCAGAAGCCTAAGCGGGACGGGCACAGCTCCATCTTGGGGACGAGTCGGTTGCGTAACCAGCAATTGGCTCCAGATCACCTTGTTCAGCACTGCTCATGCCTATACGCTCAAATCGCTGCTCGTAGACGTGTCGCCGATGCACGCGGGTACCGCCGTCTCCGCAATCATCATGACAGGCGTCGCCACGGTGGGACCGCTATACCGCCCCGCCGGGAGACTGTTTCGCACCGTAGGCTCGAGGAGTCTGAGTTTGCTTGCCGACTACTTGCTGAATTCGTACGTGTTGTACGTGCATGAGCCCTAGAATCGAGACTCGGCCTCCCGACACGCCGGCGCAAACAACCTGGCATACGCAGACCTGCGAAGCAGTGGCGCGGATCTACGCTGTGGAGCCATCCCACGGGCTCACCGTAGCGCAGGTCGCGGCGCGCGCACAGCGCTACCCTGCCAACTTGCTTCAGGAGAAGCGGCGGCGCAGTCCGCTGCGCATGCTGCTGGATCAATTCAGCGACTTCATGATCATCGTCCTGATCGGAGCCGCTGTCGTCTCGGGTGCGATCGGCGACTTGATGGACACGCTAGCGATCCTGGTCATCGTCGTCCTCAACGCGGCGATCGGATTCATTCAGGAGCTCCGTGCCGAGCGCGCAATGGTCGCGCTCAAGCGTCTCGCCGCACCGACCGCAAGCGTGATCCGCGACGGCCAGCGGAACACCGTCCCCACGGCCCAGCTGCTGCCCGGCGATGTAGTCGTGCTGGAAGCCGGCAACGTCGTGCCGGCCGATCTGCGATTGTGCGAGACCGTACAGCTCAAAGTGGACGAATCGGCGCTCACCGGCGAATCCGTGACGAGCGAGAAGCACCACGCCGCGCTCGATGACGCCGCCGCATCCCTCGGCGATCGAATCAACATGGCGTATAAGGGCACCACGGTGACCCACGGGCGCGGCCGCGCCATCGTAGTCGCCACGGGTATGGCGACCGAGCTCGGCAAGGTCGCTGCACTGCTGGAGCAGGCTGAGGAGCCGAAGACCCCGCTGCAGAAGCGTCTTGCCGCCTTCGGGCAGCGCCTGGCGCTGGCCGTGCTCGCGATCTGCGCCATCATCCTCGTGCTCGGCGTCGTGCGCGGAGAACCGCTCCTTTTGATGATCCTCACCGCCGTCAGTCTCGCCGTGGCGGCTATCCCCGAGGCGCTGCCCGCCGTGGTCACGATCCTGCTGGCATTGGGCGCCAGCAAGATGGTGCGGCAGCAGGCCCTGATCCGCCGGCTTCCGGCGATGGAAACGCTGGGCTCGGTGACCTACATCTGCTCCGACAAGACCGGGACACTCACGCAGAACAGGATGCGCGTCGAAGAGATCTTCGCGGCGGGTGTGACCTTTCGCGCTTGGGGCGCTGCCGCCGCAACGGAGCCGGTACGCAGACTCCTGCAAGCTATCGCGCTCAACAATGACGCCGACCGGAACACCCAGGGCGAGTTGCGCGGCGATCCCACCGAGACGGCCTTGTACAGCGCAGCGCTCGAAGCCGGCCATGACAAGGCCCGGCTTCAAGCCGCCAGCGCGCGTATTCTCGAATTTCCGTTCGACTCCAAACGCAAGCGCATGACTACCTTGCACGATGCGGGCCGCGAGGTGATCGCGTACACGAAGGGCGCACCGGAGGTCGTGCTCACGCGCTGCACGCGAGCGCTCGGCGCTCGCGGGTTGGAGTCCTTTTCGGTCGAGGCGGCGTCGAACGCCGCCCAGCGCATGGCCGCCCAGGGCCTGCGCGTGCTGGCCGTGGCCGAGCGTCGCTGGAGCGCCCTGCCTGATCCGGCGCGCAGCGAGGAGATGGAAAGCGAACTGACCTTCCTCGGCCTGGTGGGACTACTTGATCCTCCCCGGGAGCAGGTGCGCGCCGCAGTCGAGGAATGCAAATCCGCGGGTGTGAAGGTGGTCATGATCACCGGCGACCATCCGGCCACTGCCAATGCGATCGCGCGGCGTATCGGCATCGTGAACGATGGGGACCCCGGCGTTATCACAGGTGCCGCGCTGGCGCGCATGAGCGACGCCGAATTCGAGCGCGTGGTCGCCGGCGTCCGCATCTACGCACGCGTCGACCCGGCGCAGAAGATCCGCATTGTCGAGGCGCTCCAAGCCAGGGGTGAGTTCGTAGCCATGACCGGAGACGGCGTAAACGATGCGCCGGCGTTGAAACGCGCCAACATCGGCATCGCGATGGGCCGGGGCGGGACCGATGTCGCGCGCGAAGCGTCGAGTCTGGTGCTCCTGGATGACAACTTCGCCACCATCGTATCTGCGGTCCGCGAAGGCCGGCGCATCTTCGACAACATCCGCAAGTTCATCAGGTTCGCGATGAGCGGCAATTCGGGGGAGATCTGGACCATCTTCCTGGCACCGCTGCTCGGCCTTCCGATTCCGTTGCTGCCGATTCACATCCTGTGGATCAACCTCGTCACCGATGGCCTCCCCGGACTGGCGCTGGCGGCGGAGCCTGCCGAGCGAGGAATCATGCAGCGACGACCACGCGCGCCCAATGAAAGCATCTTCGCGCACGGCATGTGGCAACACATCGTGTGGGCCGGTTTGCTCATCGCCGCGGTATCGCTGTTTGCGCAAGCCTATGCCTACCATACGGGGTCGGCACATTGGCAGACCATGGTTTTTACGGTGCTCACCCTGTCCCAGATGGCGCATGTGCTGGCGATCCGTTCCGAGACCGATTCGCTCTTTGCCCAAGGCATCCTGTCGAATAAGCCGCTGCTGGGTGCCGTCACTCTCACGTTCGTAGCGCAGCTCGCGACTATTTATCTCCCCTTCCTGAACGACATCTTCAAGACGGCCCCGCTCACCGCAACCGAGCTCGGAATCTGTCTCGCGCTCTCGAGCATCGTGTTCATCGCTGTAGAGTTGGAAAAGCGCCTGCGCCGCGGAGGTTGGCTCTTTCCGGGCGTAAGCGCTCGATAGCGATTCCCCAGCGGGACCTGCGGGCCGTCGCGCAACCGTTCTTTGCGCGAGGTCAAAGG
>JBGPMS010000412.1:0-4223 GCA_041487115.1 Gammaproteobacteria bacterium | reverse complement strand
TGGACCCTGAGCAGCGGGGTGGCGAGCCGTCGCGGGAAGGCGACCGCCACTGCGCGGCACTCCGGTACGGCAAAGGTGAAAGATCGTCACGCGCGCTCTGGATTGTGGGTCGGGGCGCCCGGTCGGGAGCCCGCTGCAGGGCTGGCGGCGACCCGTCTTCCCAAGGGAAGACGGGCACGTCGGTTGCGTCGAACAACCGACCCAATCTAGCGGGAGAATGACATGTGGATCGTCGGGCTGTTGCTTGGGCTGGTGATCGGCGGCGCTATCAAAGGTCTCGAGGGCGCGCTACTCGGTGCTCTGATCGGCTGGGCCATCGGTTACGGCTTTGGTCAGTTGATCAAGGGCCACGACGGCAGGCTCGGTGAGGCGAAGCTCGAGTCGCGCCTCGCGACGGTCGAGGCCGCATTGCGTGCACTGGAGGGAAGGCTGTCGACGCTGGAGGGTACGCCAGCCCGGGAGCCTGCGGCGCAACCCGTACCGGAAGAGCACGTGCCGCCGGACGTCCTGCTTGCCGCGGCGGATAGTCCCGAACCGGGTCCGGAATTCGACCTGTCGGCGTCACCGGTGATCGCGATAGCGGAGGCGCAGCCGGACGGCTGGACCGCAGCGCCTGAACCGCCGGCACTGGGCGTCCTGCAGCCGGTCACTCTTACCCCCCGTGCGCCGAGGTCCCCGCGCGAGCCCTCGTTCATCTGGGGCTGGATCATGGGCGGCAACACGCTGGTACGCGTAGGTGTGGTCATTCTGTTCTTCGGCATCGCCTTCCTCCTCAAGTACGCCTACGAGCACACGCATGTCCCGATCGAGCTGCGCCTCACCGGTGTAGCCGTCATCGCGCTGGTCTTGCTGGTCATCGGCTGGCGCCTGCGACTCAAACGGCCGGGCTATGCGCTGGCGCTGCAGGGCGGCGGCGTGGGTGTGCTGTACCTCACCGTGTTCGCCGCCTTCAGGCTGTATCAGGTGCTGCCGCCGGAAGCGGCGCTGGTGCTTCTGTTCCTGATCGCGTCGCTGTCCGCCGCGCTGGCCGTGATGCAGGACGCGCAGTCGCTGGCCGCGCTCGGCGCCAGCGGCGGCTTCCTCGCGCCGATTCTCGCGTCCACAGGAACCGGCAGCCACGTGATGCTGTTCAGCTACTACGTGATCTTGAACGTCGGGCTGGTCGGCATCGCCTGGTACAAGGCCTGGCGACCGCTGAACCTGCTGGGGTTTCTGTTTACTTTCGGCATCGGCACGGTGTGGGGTGCGCGCTTCTACCGTCCTGAGCTGTTCGCAACCACCGAGCCGTTCCTGGTAATTTTCTTTCTGTTCTATCTGGCGATCCCCATCCTGTTCGCGCGCCGGCGCGCGACGGAGCTCAAGAACTACGTGGACGGCACGCTGGTGTTCGGCACGCCGCTGGTCGCGTTCGGCTTGCAGACGCAGCTCGTGCGCAACATCGAATACGGCGCCGCCTGGAGCGCGGTGGCGCTGAGCTTCGTCTATCTATCGCTTGCGCGCTGGCTCTACACGCGTCACCGGGAAGAACTGCGCATGCTGGTGGAAGCTTTTCTCGCGCTGGGGGTCGTGTTCGGCACCTTGGCGATTCCGCTCGCGCTGGACGGCCGCTGGACCTCCGCAGTGTGGGCGCTCGAGGGTGCTGCCGTGCTGTGGGCCGGCATGCGCCAGGACCGCTGGCTCGCGCGCGCATTCGGCTTGTTTCTGCAACTCGCTGCGGGCGTGGCCTTCCTCACCACGGTCGACCAGCAACCGGGCGCTGTGCCGGTGTTCAACAGCTTCTACCTGGGGTGCCTGTTCATCAGCCTCGCGGGCTTCTTCTCCAACTGGTACCTCGAGCGCAATCGCGAGCGGCTGCGGCCGTGGGAAGCGCCTCTGGCCACGGTGGTGTTCGTCTGGGCGCTGTTGTGGTGGATCGGCGGCGGGGCACGCGAGATCGACCTGCGAGCAACCAGCGGCTACGCGAACCATGTGTTCGCGCTCTTCGCGGCCGGCTCGTGCGTCGCCTTCAGCCTGCTGTGGAGGATGGTGCACTGGCGGCTGGCGCGCTATCCCGCGCTCGGTCTGCTGCCGGTGATGATCCTGATCGCCTTGGCCAATGCTGCGGAAAGCCGGCATCCACTGGCGCAACTCGGGCTGCTGGCCTGGCCGATCGCCTTTGCCGCCCATCTTTGGCTGCTGCGCCGGCACGACGAGCCGCAGAACCGGTATGTGGAGTTTCTGCATGCGGGCCAGCTCTGGCTGTTCGCCGCGCTCGCATCCTGGGAGCTGGCGTGGCTGGTCGACCGGACGGTGGAGGCGAGCCGCGTCTGGGGCATGATCGCCTGGGCCATCGTACCCGCGCTGCTGCTGGGACTGCTGGCAGCACGCGCGCAGCAGCTACCCTGGCCCGTGCGAGGACGGCTTGTTACCTATGCGCTGGTGGGCGGTGCGCCGCTCGCAGTGTTCTTGTGGCTGTGGATCTTCGCAGCCAACGCTGTCAGCGACGGCGATGCCAGTCCCCTGCCCTATGTGCCCCTTCTGAATCCGCTCGATGTCGCCCAGTTCGCCGCTTGGCTGGCGATCGCCGCGTGGATCCGAGGCCTGAAGAACATGGACCTGGCCGACTATGCCGGCGACAACCCAGGTCTCACCTATGGCGCGCTGGGTGCGGTCGGCTTCATCGGCCTCAACGGCTCGCTGCTGCGCGCCTTGCACCACTGGGCCGGCATTCCCTATTACCTCGACGCGATGCTGCATTCGATGCTGGTGCAGGCCGCGCTGTCCATCTTCTGGACCGTGCTCGCGCTGTGCGCCATGGTAGTCGCCACGCGCCTGCGCATTCGACCGCTGTGGATCGTGGGAGGATCGTTGATGGCGGTAGTCGTAGCCAAATTGTTCCTGGTGGACCTGTCCAATATCGGCGGCGTCGAGCGCATCGTCTCGTTCATCGGCGTCGGCCTGTTGATGCTGCTCATCGGATATGTGTCGCCCGTCCCGCCGCGGACCGAGGAGAACGTGAAATGAAACAGCTGCTCGTCGTGCTGCTGGCACCGGCGCTTTGCTGCGCGGCCGAGGCGCCGCAGGACTTCGCCTTCGGCGTGCCGCTGGAGGTGGACGGCCGCGAGGCGCTGTACGAGATCGAGCTTCCCGCCTCGGTATACCAGGGCGTCGTACGGCGCGACCTGGGCGACCTGCGCGTATTCAACGCCGATGGCGAGGCGGTGCCGTTCGCCCTCGAGCCCAGGGCACAGCAGCAAAAGGAAAAGCCGCAGCCGGTCGCCGTGAAAGTTTTTCCGCTGTATGGGGAGCAGGCTGCCGACCTGGAGGGCCTGCAGCTCAGAGTCGAGAAGGCAGGCAGCGGCACCGTGGTGAGCGTGAGGAGCGAGGGCACTCAGCCCGCCGCGAAACGGCGGTTGCTCGCCTACCTGGTCGACTTGAGCGCGCTGGAGCAACCCTACGAAGCGCTGGAGGTGGACTGGCGCCAGGACTCGCCCAGCTTCGCCACCAACCTCCGGGTGGAGGCGAGCGACGATCTCCGGAGCTGGTACACCGTGGTGGCACAGGCGCCGCTGGTGCGCATCGACTACGGTGGACAGCGCCTCGAGCAGCGCACTGTCGAGTTCCAGCCGCGCACTGCGAAATACCTGCGCCTGTCCTGGCCTGTCCGCGGATCGCCAGGGCAGGCTGCGAGCAGGGTCGAAGCGGCAGCGGCCGACCAACCGCTGGAGTTGACGCGAGTCCAGGTGCGCATGGGCGGGACAATCCAGGAACCGGAACGAGCCTGGAAGGACGTCCAGGCGGCCGCCAGCGAAAAGCCCGGCGAGTACCTGTTCGATCTGGGCGGCCGCTTTCCAGTCGAGCGTGTTCGCATCGGCCTGCTACAGGACAATACCGTCGCGCGCGTCGAGTTGCTTTCACGCACTGACACGAACAAGGAGTGGCGCACGGTGACGAGCGCCGTGGTCTATCGCCTGGTGCAGCAGGGACAGCCGATCGCCAGTCCAGAGCTCGCCGTCGCGCCGAATGGGGACCGCTACTGGCTCTTGCGTGTGGATCAGAAGGGAGGCGGGCTGGGCAGCGGGATGCCGAAGCTCAGCGCCGGCTGGGTACCCGTGAAGCTGGTGTTTGCCGCCCGCGGGAAGGCCCCGTTCCAGATCGTCTATGGCAGCAGCCGGGTGGACCGCGCTGCGTATCCGATCGAAACAGTGGTGCCAGGATGGCGCAGCGACAAGCAGGTCAAGCTG
>JBGPMS010000411.1:0-4231 GCA_041487115.1 Gammaproteobacteria bacterium | reverse complement strand
TCCACGTAGCAGCCCTTGGCCAACTCGTCGCGCTCGGGCATCTTCCCGCCGAGCAGGACTTCGCCGCCCTCTTCTCGCGCGACTTTGACGTAGCTCAAGACGCGATCGCGGTGCTGCTGCGATGTAAGCGGCCCCATCTCGGTGGCAGGGTCGAGCGGATTGCCGAGCTTGATGGAACGCGCCAGAGCCAGGAACTTCTCGAGAAAAGCGTCCGCGATCTTCTCGTGCAGGATCAGGCGCGATCCCGCGATGCAAGCCTGACCCTGGTTGTGGAATATCGCAAAGGCCGAACCGTTTACCGCCGCCACCAGGTTGGCATCGTCGAACACGATGTTGGCGCCCTTGCCGCCCAGCTCGAGCTGCACCCGTTTGAGGTTTCCGGCCGAAGCCTGCACGATCTTGCGGCCGGTGGCGGTCGATCCGGTGAAGGCGATCTTGTCCACTCCCGGATGCTCGGCCAGGTACTGACCCGCCACGTTGCCGTAGCCGGGGACGATGTTCATCACGCCCTTCGGGAATCCGACCTCGCGCGCCAGCTCGGCCACGCGCAGGCTCGACAGCGGTGTCAGCTCAGCCGGCTTCAGCACCACGGTGTTTCCGGCCGCGAGCGCGGGGCCCATCTTCCAGCTCGTGAACATGAGCGGGAAGTTCCAGGGGACGATCTGCCCTACGACGCCCAGCGGCTGGCGCAGCACGTAGTTCAGAAAACCCTGCTCCACCGGCACGACACTGCCCTGGACCTTGTCGGCCATGCCCCCGAAGTAGCGGAAAGTGAATGCCGTGCGCACCACGTCCAGCCCGCGCGTGTCGCGCAACGGGTGACCGGTGTCGATGGATTCGAGTCGGGCGAGCTCATCGATGCTCGCCTCGATCGCATCGGCCAGCTCGAGCAGCAATCGCCCGCGGTCGGCGGCGGCGAGCTTCGCCCAGCCGGGGAAAGCCCGGCGCGCTGCCTCGACCGCTCGGTCGATGTCGGCCTTCTGCGCTTCCGCTACCTCGGTGATGAGCGAGTTGTCGTGCGGGTTGAGGACCGGGATGCGGGCGCGCGATTCCGCGTCGACGAACTCGCCATCGATGAAGAGCTGGTTTTGCATGTTTCAGGGGCTAGAGACGAGTCCCTGCTTTCTCAGAACTCCACCGGATACGGCGGCAGCTCGCCGCGCTCGTAGCGCTTGGGCAGGTCGGGGGTTACGTTCTCCCATACCAGCAACATCGAGCGCTTTTTGGAGAAGCCCTGGTGGCGGATGTCGGCCGGCATCGCGGCCACGTCGCCTGCCTTCATCGTGATGCGGGCGCGCGGGCGGCCCGTCTCGCGGTCGCCTACCTCCCAGGTGATCTCGTCGGACAGCTGGATGAACCACTCGACGCGATCGTTGCCGTGGATGATCGGCAGGATGTATTCCTCGGTGGTCGGGCAGAACAGACTGGCCTTGCACACCGAGGTGACCGACGGGTTCCAGGTCACGTCCGACCGCGACAGGTACTTGAAGAGGTTGAAGGCGTGCAGCTCCTTCTCGAAGCCGGGTTCGGCTTTGATTTCCGGCTCGTCCTGGACCACGTCGGCGAACGCGCGGTTCACCGGGTAACCATTGTCTTCACCGCGCAGCGGCGAGTCCGACTCCAGTCCCGGCATGCGCTTGGTGGGCACGCGGAACCGGTCGATCGCCTTGAGGTTGCTGCCGTTTTTCTCACCGAAGACCGTGTTGCCGGTCTCAGCCGGCGCGGCGAAAGGATCGAAACCCGCGTTCACCCAGTCGGCCAGGATTTCCTTGAACTTCGCCATCGCCGGCGGCGTATCGAAGGTTTCCACGTAGGACAGCCCGGCCTTGTGGATCGCCTCGTTGTAGCGGCCGGCGAACAGCTCGACCCGGCCGTAAAGATTGCGCGTGCCGAAGACCGCGTCGAAGTTGACCAGGCCGTAGAAGAACCCCCAGGCGACATCGCGCATCATGGCGCGCAGGAAGGCGTCCGCGCTCATGGTGTGAGACTGGCGCTGTCCCTTCGCCGGCCAAGTGATGTTGACGAAGTACTCATCGCGCTGGAAAGTGAGCTGGCCCAGCGTGAAGGTACGGTAACCGGCAGTCTTTTCCGGCAGCTTGAATTCGACGGGTGCGTTCATGATCTAAAGTCCTCGCATAGGTCTGGGCGTGCCTGCCCGTGTTCTACCGACAATCGGTGCGCGTGGCCGCGTTCCAGTTCAGTGCTGGCAGATTTCGCCCCACTTCTGGACCGTGAGCGGTCCCAGGATCGTCTGCTGAATCATTACGCTCGGCCGGGCCGCCTTGAAGCGGTAGGCCGCGCCCTTGGGCAGCAGCGTCTGGTGGCCGCGCTCGAGCCGGACCAGCCCCATGCGCTTGCCCTTCGGCTCGCCCTGGACCATCACCGTGCCCTCCTTCGCCGCCGGCGCCACGCTCTCGGGATTGTCGAGCTTCACGTACTCGACCTCCACTTCGCCGTCCATCACGACAGCGAACTCGTCGTGCGAGCACGCCATCCACGCCGAGGTGCCCTCCGCGCGGATCGCCTCGATCACGTATTCGAGATTCTTCGCCACCGCCACCTTCTCGTACGGCTTCGACTTGGAAGCGACCTCGAACAGGTTGGAGAAGACGTAGTACTTGGGGTTGTCGTTGATGATCTCCATCGTTCCCTTCTCGTAGTTGGAGAGGGAGCCGAAAACGGTGGTGAATGACATTTGCTCCTCCGGCTATTTGCTGGTAGATTTGTTCGCAATGCGGACATACGTCCGTGTACCGAACACTTTATGCCGACGCCCGATTCACTGTCAAGCACCGCCGATGGAACTGTTCGGCGCGGTGCAGCAAAAGGAGCAGACATGAAACAGATCGACGTCCCGGAGCTCGACGACGGCTCCCGCAGCGACTTCGTGCGGGCGCTGGCGAAGGGCCTGGCGGTGATCGAGGCCTTCGACGCCCGCTCCCCGTCCATGACCCTGAGCGAGGTCGCCCGCAAGACGGCGCTCTCGCGCGGGACCGCGCGCCGATTGCTGTTGACGCTGGTCGAGCTGGGCTACGTCGGCTTCGACGGCAAGCTGTTCGGCCTGCGCCCGCGCGCGCTGAACCTGGGCTTCGCCTACCTGCACTCGCAGAACCTGTGGCAACTGGGTCAACCGTTCATGGTGGAGCTGGTCGAGCGCGTGCATGAATCCTGCTCGGTCGCTGTGCTGGATGGCACCGATATCGTATACGTGGCCCGCGTTCCCACCGCTGCCCGCATCATGTCGATCAACCTCGGCATCGGCACGCGCCTGCCCGCCTTTGCCACCTCCATGGGCCGCGTGCTCCTGGCGGACCTGCCCCAGCAGCAGGTGGAGCACCTGCTCGAGCAGGCCGCACCGCTGGCGAAGTACACCGCCAAAACCGTGACCGAGCCGCCGGCGCTGCTGCGCGAGATCGAAAGCGTGCGCCGGCAAGGCTGGGCGCTGGTGGATCAGGAGCTGGAGACGGGGCTGCGGTCCATCGCCGCGCCCATCGTGGACGGCGCAGGGCGTTGCATCGCCGCGCTCAACATCGGCACCCACGCCTCGCGCTGGCCGATTCAGAAGCTCACACAGGAAGTCGTGCCCCTGCTCAAGCAGACCGCGGGGGCGATATCGGGTCTGCTCACACCGGAGCGAAAGACGTCAAGCGTGAATCGATGAAGACCAACTACTCAGCCATCTCGGCGTATCGGACCGTGGACGGTTCTGAAATCCGCGAGCTCATGCACCCGGACCAGCATGGCAACGCGAAGCAGAGCCTGGCCGAAGCCACCGTGCACCCCGGACAGGAAACACTGCTGCACAGGCACCTGCGCACCGAGGAGCTGTACCACATCACCGCGGGACGCGGCCTGATGACGCTGGGCGAACAGCGCTTCGAGGTCAGCGCCGGCGATACGGTCTGCATTCCGCCGGGTACCCCGCACTGCATCGCCAACGCCGGCGGCGAGCCCCTGCGCATCCTCTGCTGCTGCTCGCCGGCCTACTCTCACGACGACACCGTGCTGCTCACCGGTGCCACGGGCGGGTTCACCGCTTGAAGATTCACTCCGCGAGCACCGACATCTTCGGGCGCACGCGCGCGAGCAGTTGTCGATAGCGCTGGTTGCGCCGGCAAACCGCTCGGCGCAGGCGGAAGCACAGCATGCCGGGCTTGTCGGATGCGACGCTGCGCGCGCCGAGACCGGTGTTCAGCGCAATCGCACGCTCGTGCGCCGGCAGCACGTAGCT
>JBGPMS010000410.1:0-4245 GCA_041487115.1 Gammaproteobacteria bacterium | reverse complement strand
TGGCGTGAAACCATGATTCTCAGGGCCGACATGTCCGACCTCCGGGTGCGAAAGCGCGCAGTCTCGCTTGAGCGGCCCGCGCTGGCAAGCAGGAGCGCTTTTCGTACCCCGCTTCGCGTCGTCCACCCGCGCCGGGAGAGTACTCTCGAAGCTGTGCGCTCTACCGCTAACTTCCGGGCTTGAGCTCCAATCGCCTTCGGCTCACCTTGATCCTCGGTGCGCTGACCGCATTCGCGCCCATGTCCATCGACATGTACCTGCCGAGCCTGCCTACGCTCGAGCGGGTGTTCGGTGCGGACGCGGCCTCGGTGCAGCTCACCCTTGCCGCCTTCTTCGTCGGGTTGGCATTAGGGCAGGCGCTGTACGGCCCGCTGGTCGACCGCTTCGGCCGCAAGGCACCGCTCTACGGCGGAACGGCGCTCTATGTGCTGGCTTCCGCCGGCTGCGCGCTCGCGCCCGACGTGCACACCCTTGTGGTGCTCCGCTTCGTCCAGGCGATCGGCGGGTGCGCGGGTGTCGTGATCGCGCGCGCGGTCGTGCGCGATCTGTTCGACGAGCAGGAGTCGGCGCGCATGTTCTCGCTCATGATGCTGGTCATGGGGGCGGCGCCGATTCTCGCGCCGCTCGCAGGCGGGTATCTGCTGGTGCTGCTCGGCTGGCGCTCCATCTTCTGGGCCCTGGCTTTGTTCGGCCTGTTCTGCCTGGCGGGCGCGCTGCTATGGCTGCCCGAGACCCGGCCGCATCGGCAGCGGGCGAAAGGCGGGATCGGTCGAGCGCTAGCGGGGTACGGCCAGTTGCTGGCCGATCGCCGCTTCCTCGGCTACACGCTGGCAGGAGGCTGCGCCCAGGCCGGCATGTTCGCCTATATCTCGGGCTCGCCGTCGGTGTTCATCGACCTGTATGGCGTGCCGGCGCAGCACTATGGCTGGCTGTTCGGCCTGAATGCCCTCGGCCTGATCGCTGCATCGCAGATCAACCGACGGCTGCTGATGAAGTACAGCGCACGCGAAGTCCTGTCCGCTGCCAATTGCGCCAACGCTATGTGCGGTACCGTACTGATGCTTCTGGCGGTAACCGGAGTGGGCGGCTTCGCCGGCATCCTGGTGCCGCTGTTCGGCTACGTGGCGAGCCTGGGCTGCATCTTTCCCAACGCCGTCGCGCTGGCCATGGGGCCGCAGGGGGAGCGGGCAGGGAGCGCCTCGGCTTTGCTCGGCACCGTGCAGTTCACCGCCGCCGCAGTCGCCAGCGTATCGGTAGGCGTGTTGTACGATGGCACCGCGGGGCCGATGGCGGCGGTCATCGCCGCTTGCGGCCTGCTGGCGCTTGTCGCGCAGCGCTTGTTGGTCGGGAACCCGGCACCTGCGCACGCGCCGCTGGTCAAACGGCCAGACTAAGCTCAAGTATCCGAGGAGGGGCACCATGGATCGCAACAGCCGTAGAGCCGATGAGCGCCGCAGATTCCTGCGCATCTCGGGCGTGGTTCCGGTAGCGCTTGCCCTGCCGTCCTGGAGCGGGCTCGCCGCGACCGGCCAGGCTGAGGACCTGCCGGCCACGCCAGCATGCTCGGACGGGGATGAACCGACCCCGCGCCAGATGGAGGGGCCGTTCTTCAGGCCCCGCTCGCCGCAACGCATATCGCTCCTCGATCCGGGTATCAAGGGGACGAAGATCGTGGTGAGCGGGCTCGTGCTGTCCACGCGCTGCGCGCCGCTGGCGGGAGCGCTGCTGGACTTCTGGCAGTGCGACGACGACGGGGAGTACGACAACAGCGGCTACCGGTTGCGCGGCCACCAGTTCGCCGACGGCGCCGGGCGCTATCGGCTGGAGACCATCATCCCCGCCCTGTATCCGGGGCGCACGCGCCACATCCACGTCAAAGTGCAAGCGCCGAATCGGCCGGTGTTGACGACGCAGATCTATTTTCCGGGTGAGCCGCGCAACCACGACGACTTCCTGTTCCGGCGTGAGTTGTTGATGGCGATGAGGGACGAGGGTGCGGCAAAAGCCGGTCGCTTCGATTTCGTGCTGAAGATCGGTTAGGAGTCCTATTCCCCGATGCCGAGCTGCTTGGTCCAGTCGAGCGCAGCCTGGTGGGCCGTCGCCGTCGCCTCCGGATCCAGCAGCAACTCGCCTACCAGGCGAGCGACGTTCGTCTGGTTGTCTTGCTCCATGGCTTCGGCCAGCTGCAGCAGCGGGCCATAGACGCCGCCGCGCAACAGCAGCGCCTCCTGGATGTCGTCCGGGAGCTGGATCGTTTCCAGCAGCAGCAGCAGCGGCTGATCGAAAATCTCATGAACCAGCGAGAACATTCCGGTCACGAACAGGTCGTCGGGCTTGGCTCGCTGCAGTTGCTCGCGTCCGATATTCTCCATGAAGCGACCGCGCACGGCGGCCCTCCGAGCCAGTTTGCGCTTGCGGGGCTCGCGCTCGGCGCTCAGCAGCAGCAGCGACAGCCAGCGGTAGAGCGGCTTGTAGCCGATCACCATCACGGCCTGGCGATAGCTGCGGATCGGGGTCGACAGGGCGAGCCCCGCGGAGTGGATGTACTGGAACAGCCGCAGGGACAGGGCCGGATCCTTGCGCATCTCCAGCTCGACCGCGTCGATGTCCGCGTCCGCGCTCACCAGGTTGAGCACGTTCATCACCCGCGCCAGGGCCGGCGTGATGGGCCGTCCCTGGTGAGCCTTGCCAGCGTGCGACGGTTCGTCCGACATGAGGAGGGATGGCTGAAGGGCGGTCGTCTACGTTAGGCGCCTGCTGGCCACAGGTCAAGTGCGCAATGCCGCTGGACCGGGTCGGTTGACCAGGTATATCCCCCCTCCCACCAGGACCACGGCCCCCACGAACGCCGCGCGCAACGGTTCGTGCAGGACCACCACACCCGCGATCACGCCGAACAGCGGGGTCAGGAACGTAAACACCGACAGGCGCGCGGCCATATACCGCGTCAACAGCCAGAACCAGGCGAGATAGCTGGCGAAGGTCACGATCACACCCTGGTAGAGCAGACTGCAGATCACGACCGGCGTGAGGGCGACGACGCCAGGCTCACCAAGCATGATCGAGGCCAAGGGGAGCGCCAGCGCCGAGACGCCGATCTGATAGAGCAGCGTCTTGCTGGCGCTCACCACCGACAATTTGGTGGTGCGGATCACCACGGTGGTCGCGGCCCACAGCGCCGCGGCAATCATCCCGAAGGCATCACCGACCAGGGAGGAGCGGTCGGATGCGAGCCCATCCCAGAACGCGATCGCGATCCCCGCGAAGGCGAGCAGGATGCCGGCCCACTGGTTCGCGCGCAACCGCTCGCTCGGTACGAAGAAGTGCAGGCCCAGCGCGGTGAGGCAGGGTGCGAGGTAGATGAACACGACCATGCGCGAGGCGCCGGTATAGTTGAGTCCAGCGAAGATGAACATGAATTCGGCGGCGAACAGCGCACCCGCCACCAGGCCGGGCCAAAAGGTGCCGTCGCGCTCGAACAGCGGCGTCACACGCAGCCGGGCCCACCCGATCAGCAGAACCAGGGCGATCGCACAGCGGAGCCCGCCCTGCATCACCAGCGACATGCCCGGCGCCGCCAGCTTCGCGGCCACGTGGCCGAAGCCCCAGATGAAGCACAGCAGCGCCATCGTGGCGACGGCGGTCGCATCGACAGGCTTGCGGATGGCGGAGGCGTAGGGCACGAGCGAAGAACCGGTGCGAATGCGTGGAAGCCGCGCAATATACTTCCAAATGCGGTGCTACGCTTGGCATGGTGACCGCGGCATACACCAGGCTCGAACAGATGAAAGCTGACAAACTTGGCGGCTCGTCGTTCCGGATCGATTCGGAGCGAGCAGTCATGCGAGCGTGCCGATCCCGGACGGGTCGCGCCCAGCACGCAGCAGCCACGCTGGCCTGCCTCGTCGCACTGACACTGGATTCAGGACTCGCGTGCGCGGCGGACGCAACGCCGCCGACGGGTGAGGCCGCTACACCGCCCACCGAGCCGGCTGCGCCACCCGCCGCACCGAGCAACAAGCTCACGCTCGCCTACTACGCCTTTTCTTCCGGCAACGAAGCTGCCGACATCAACCTCCGCCACAGCTTCGAATCGAGCACGGGCTGGGTCGGTGCCTACCGCGACCGTGAGGGCTTCGATCAAGCCCGCACCGGCTGGGAATACGATCTGCGCCGTGACTGGTTCACGTTCGTTCCTTCGGTGCAAGCGGCCACGCACGGGTTTCTCGGTGGGAGCGTCTACGG
>JBGPMS010000409.1:0-4247 GCA_041487115.1 Gammaproteobacteria bacterium | reverse complement strand
GCCGCGGCGGTGTTGATCGTGACGGTGCGCTCGAGCGCGAAGCGGTGCAGATAGTGCGGCCCGCCGGCTTTCGGTCCGGTGCCCGACAGTCCCTCCCCGCCGAAGGGTTGAACCCCGACGACCGCGCCGATCATGTTGCGGTTGACGTAGGTGTTCCCGACTTTCAGCCGGCGGCGGATCTCGTCGGCGAAGCGAGCGATGCGGCTGTGGATGCCGAGGGTCAGGCCGAAGCCGGTTCCGCCAATGGCGTGCAGCACGCGGTCGAGATCCTCGCGCTGATATCTGACCACGTGCAGAATGGGCCCGAACACTTCGTTGCGCGGGATCTGCGCCAGGTCGATCTCGTACGCGCAGGGCGCGAAAAAGTCTCCGCTCTCGCAGTCCGCAGGCAGCGCCAGCTCGAGGATCGGCCGCGCGGTCTGTCGCAGTAGTTCGAGGTGCGCCTCCAACGCGCGCCTTGCATCTGTGTCGATGACCGGACCCACGTCGATGTCGGGCCGGCCCGGGTCCCCGATGCGAAGCTCCGTCATCGCACCGGCGAGCAGTTCGATGACGCGGCTGGCGATCTCTTCTTGTAAGCAGAGCACCCGCAACGAGGAGCAGCGCTGCCCGGCGCTCTGGAACGCGGAGGCGATCACGTCCGCCACGACCTGCTCGGGCAGAGCCGTCGAGTCGACGATCATCGCGTTCAAGCCGCCGGTCTCGGCGACGAGCGGGACGATCGGTCCGCTGCGCGCCGACAGCGTGCGGTTGATGGCGTGCGCGGTCTCGACCGAACCCGTGAACGCCACCCCGGCGACGCGAGAATCGCCGACGATGCTTTCGCCCACCGTGTCCCCCGGTCCCGGCATGAGCTGCAAAACCGTCTCCGGCACGCCGGCCTGATGGAACAGCGACACGGCGCGGGCCGCGATCAGCGGCGTCTGCTCCGCCGGTTTGGCGAGCACGGCATTGCCCGCGCCCAGCGCCGCACTCACTTGTCCCACGAAAATAGCTAAAGGGAAGTTCCACGGGCTGATGCAGGCGAACACCCCACGACCGTGCAACGACAACTCGTTGCTCTCGCCTGTCGGTCCCGGCAGGGGCTCGGGGGCGGCGAACTCCTGGCGCACGCGGCTAGCGTAGTAGCGGCAGTAATCCACCGCTTCGCGTACTTCGGCGACGGCGTCCGGGATCGTCTTTCCCGCTTCACGGATGCACAGCACCAGCAAGTCTTCGCTGTTGGCTTCGAGCAAGTCCGCCGCGCGATCCAGACAGTGGGCCCGCTCGACAGGCGAGGTCGCTTCCCACCCAGGTGCCGCTTTGGCCGCGGTGTCGATCGCTGTGCGGACGCGAGACTCGTCCATCTCCTCGATCGCGCCCACCGGAAGCGCTCGATTCGCCGGCTCGGTGATGGTGCGCGCCCGCGGGGAGGACTGTGGCCTATCGCGTCCGAGCCTTCCGGTGGCGAGGCGCGAAGCGGTAACCGCCTGCGCTATCCGCGCCAGAGTCGGCTGGTCCGAGACGTCGACGCCCGCGGAGTTGGCGCGGTCGCGGAAGAGCGCGCATGGCCGGGGGATCGCAGGGTGCGGCGCATACTGCGCCGCTTTCACCGCCGCTACCGGATCGGCGACCAAGCGCTCCAGGGGGACGCGATTGTCTCCGATCTGATGCACGAAGGAGCTGTTGGCCCCGTTCTCGAGCAGGCGGCGCACCAGGTAAGGCAGCAGCTCGCGGTGGCTTCCGACTGGCGCGTAGATGCGGCAAGGCAGGTTCAAGCCCGCGGCGCCGGCTATCCGCTGGTACAGCCGGTCGCCCATCCCGTGGAGCTTCTGGAACTCGAAGTCTCGCTTCCCCGCGGCTAATTCGAGGATGCTCACAACGGTCCGCACGTTGTGCGTCGCGAACTGCGGAAACACCTTTCCGGAGGCCTGCAAGAGCCGATCGGCGCAGGCCAGGTAGGAGACGTCGGTGGCCGCCTTGCGGGTGAACACCGGATAGTCGAGGCCAAGCTGCTGTGCGAGCTTGATCTCGGTGTCCCAATAGGCGCCTTTGACCAGCCGGACCATCCACCGCCGCCGCGTGTCGGCGGCCAGCGCGATCAACCAGTCGATTACGTGGACCGCGCGCTTCTGGTAGGCCTGCACGGCGAGGCCCAGGCCCTCCCAGTCCCTTAGCGCTGGATCGCGCGCCAGCGCTTCGAACAGCTCCAGCGACAGGATCAACCGGTGCGATTCCTCGGCATCCACGGTGAAATTGACGCCGGCGCGCGCGGCGCGGGCGGCCAGCTCTCTCAGGCGCGGCACCAGTTCTGCCATTACCCGCTCGCGCTGCGCGGCTTCGTAGCGCGGATGCAGGGCCGAGAGCTTGACCGATAACCCCGGCCGATCGACCAGGCTGGCCTGCGGGCCCGCGTTGGCGATGGCCTCCAGCGCCGCCATGTACTGCTGGAAGTAGCGCTCGGCATCGGCTGCACTCACCGCCGCTTCGCCCAGCATGTCGTAGGACAGGCGATACCCTTGTTGCTCCAGCGGCTCGGCCCGCTGCAACGCGTCGTCGATGGTTTGTCCCATCACGAACTGCTCGGCCATCACCCGCATCGCCTGCATCAGCGCCGTGCGGATGATCGGCTCGCTGCTGCGGCCGATGAGGCGCCGCAGCACCGCCAGTGGCTCGTCGCCCGGCGACTGCTGCCATTCGACCAGACGTCCGGTCAGCATCAAGGCCCAGGTCGACGCGTTGACCAGCAGCGAGTCGCTGTCGGCTATCCCGCGGGCCCAATCGGGCTGGCCGATCTTATCGCGGATCAGTTCGTCTACTTTTTCGCGGTCGGGAATGCGCAGCAGCGCCTCCGCGATGCACATCAGCACCACGCCTTCGTTGGTGGACAGCCCATAGTGGCGAAGAAAGGCCTCCGCACCGAGGTCCGCGGTCAAGTCCAGGCGCACCTGTCGAGCCAACGCCAGAGCCTGACGATCGACGCGTGCCGTCGCCGGCACATCGAGCGGGAGCGCCGCACACAGCGCGCGTACCGTCTCGCTCTCGTCGGCGCGATAAGCCGTCCGGATACGGGCCCAGCGCTCGCCGAGGTCCGGTGGGGATGACGCCTCACGTGCTGTTTGCGGTGTTTCCGGTGGGATCATGGCGTACCTCTGGAGCAGCCTGCGCTCCCGCGGTGACTATATACTGGCGTGGCGTTCGTGCAAAATACGGCGCCCGACACGCGCTTTGACCGAGTCAGGGCCTCAATCAGACAAGAAATGGACGACCTCATTCTGGAGACCCGTGGCCTGACCAAGGAGTTCAAGGGCTTCGTCGCGGTCAAGGATGTGGAGTTGAAGGTGCGTCGCGGCAGCATCCACGCGCTGATCGGCCCGAATGGCGCGGGCAAGACCACGGTCTTCAACCTGCTGACGCGCTTCCTGCCGGTGACGGCAGGCCGGATCCTGTTCCGCGGCGAAGACATCACCGGCGAGCGGCCAGCCCAGATCTCGCGCCGCGGCATCGTGCGCTCGTTTCAGATCTCCTCCATCTTCCCGCATATGACCGTGCTCGAAAACGTACGCGTCGCGCTGCAGCGCAAGCTGGCCAATTCGTTTCACTTCTGGCGCTCCGAGCGCAGTTTGGACGCCCTCGAAGGAAAGGCCCGCGAACTGCTGGCCGCGGTCGAGCTCACGGAGCACGCCGATCTGCAGGCGGTGGAGCTGCCGTACGGACGGAAGCGCGCGCTGGAGCTGGCTACCACCCTGGCGTTGGAGCCGGAGCTGATGCTGTTGGATGAGCCGACCCAGGGCATGGCGCACGAAGACGTAGGCCGGGTGGTGGCGTTGATCAAGAAAGTGGCGGCCAATCGCACCGTGCTGATGGTGGAGCATAACTTGAGCGTGGTGGAAGATCTGTGCGACACCATCACGGTGCTGGCGCGCGGCACGGTGCTCGCCGAAGGGACCTACCAGCAGGTCTCCAACAACGCGGCGGTGCTCGAGGCCTACGTGGGGACGGCGGATGAGTAGCGCCTCGGCTGCGCTGCTCGAGGTCAAGGGACTCGAGGCCTGGTACGGCGAGTCGCATATCCTGCACGGGATGGAGTTCAGCGTGGGCAAAGGCGAACTGGTGACCCTGCTCGGGCGCAACGGGGCGGGGCGCACCACGACCCTGCGTGCGCTGCTCGGATTGGTCGACCGTCGCTCCGGTTCCGTCCGTCTGGGAGGCAGGGAGGTGACGCGCCTGCCGCCGCACCGCATCGCCCGGCTGGGAATCGGCTACTG
>JBGPMS010000408.1:0-4251 GCA_041487115.1 Gammaproteobacteria bacterium | reverse complement strand
GAGAGGTCGGCATCGAAATCGGAGGTCTGATAGCCGATCTTGCCGAAGAGCTGTTGCAGCCTGCTCGGGGAGTGGTCGCGCCACCCGTTCTCATCCAGATAGTTTCCAGTGACGAAGAAGTCCCAGGGCCCCTTGCTGCTGCCGAGTTCGGCCTGCGCGTTCTGACGGTTCCACGATCCCCACGAGCCCTCGACCGACCCGCCCGGATACTCCCGGCCGCTCTTGGTGTTCACTGACACGGCGCCGCCGAGCGTGTTCAGTCCGAAGACCGGATTGGAGCCGGGCATTACGGTGACAGTGGAAATGGCCGACTGCGGGATAAGATCCCAGTTGATCGTGTCACCGAAGGCCTCGTTGATGCGCACGCCATCCATGAAGGCGGAGATCCCCTGCGGGACCCCGAGCAGCGGCGACCCGGTGAAGCCGCGGAAATTCACGTCGGGCTGGAACGGATTGGCCTGGCCATCGGTAAAGCTGACGCTCCCGAGGCTGCGCTCCATGAACTCGGGGAGGCTGCTGGCCTGCTCGTTTCGCATCGTCGCACCGGTCACCGCCTGCACGTTGGCCGGCACCTGATCGATCGGGATGCCGATTCCGGGCAGCGGGGTCGTGCCGATGACTTCGACGGTGGGCGCTTCCAGTTCGGTGGCTGGATTGGTCTCCGCGGCATCGACGAGCGGACAGGCCTGGCCGCAGACAACGACGACCGCCAGGACGGGGCCGATTCTCATGGTGCTGGTCTCCCTGTTTTATTCGTTTTTATTCGAAGCGGTAGATATAACCCGCGGCCCTTGGTCGCGTCAAATGAGCAACGCAAATGCGCGCTGCCGTCCTCTTCGCAGACTATGGTCGAAAGCTTAGGGGAGCGCCACGGAAGAGGTAAGTCCAGCGAAGAGACGCCCTCTCCCCAGTGGGAGAGGGGGCTGAACGATTGTTCGAGACCTCATGAGAGATCAGACAAACCGATTCGGCCGCAGGAAGATGCCGAGCACCAGCGCACCCTCCGGCGCGCGTGCCGTATGTGTGCTGCCCTTCGGCCGCCACACGTAGTCGCCGGCTTTGACCTCGCCCTCTTCGTCGACCAGCCGGCCTTCGATGACCCAGCTCTGCTCGATATCGACATGCTCGTGGAGCGGCAGTTCGGCGCCGGGAGCAAATCGCGTGAGCGTCGTCTGTAACCCCGTCTGCGGATCTTCCATCAACACTTTGATGTCCACGCCGGCAAAGCGCGTCGGCTTCCAGGGTAGAGACGCCACGTCGACATAGCGCGAGGCTGCCGGCCCGAGCTTCGCGTGCTGCGCTTCGTGTCCGGGGGTGTGAGCTGCCATCGAAGTCTCCTCTCGAGCAGGGCGGCTCGCCGCCGAACCGCACATTGAGCCAAGAAAGGCAACCGTACCACGTCTCGCTGTAGGCCTCAAACGAGGGTGGGCGAGGGCGGCTGCTCGCGAGCTGGGCGCGCTTGCCATGCGGCACCAGATCTCTCGAATTGGGCGGCGGGGCCGGTCCTTCATCCAAATCTCAGAATGCCTTTCTGCGACCGACTATATCGAAAGTCGCATAGATCGCCGGATAGCTGATGAGTATCGTACCTGCGACGGCCAAGCATCGAGCCGACTATGACTGGGCCTTAGCTCAGCCTGTGGGGAGAAAGAAGAAAAAAATGTGGACCGCGTTCCAGCTTGCCGCCTTGTGCTGCATCCCTCGCCATGTCCGCCTCGGCGGTCGGCCCGCGGCAGACGCCGACCCCGGATCCACATTCATCACTGGAGGTCAGGGCGATGGTCCAGTCCTCAATCTCTCCGTCGGACACGCAACCAGGTGGCCAGCGTGCGGTAGAGAGATTGCTCCGCTCGCAACGTCCGCTCGTGACCATCTGAATCCCGGCCTCCGATCGAGGCACTAACCGCGTGCCCCGCGTTTACAACCAGCGACCCAGATGACTTCGACTTGCATGCGCGTGGCTCTCTTGGAAGACGATCCCTCCCAGGCGGAGCTGCTTGGCGATTGGCTTGCGTCTGCCGGTCATAGGTGCATCCTGCACGAGCGTGGACACACCCTAGTGCATGCCCTAAGGCAAGAATCCTTCGATGTCTTGGTTCTGGCCTGGCCCCTTCCTGACATCAACGGTGTGGACGTCCTCAAGCAGGTACGCAGCGCTCTTCAATCGCCAGTCCCCGTCCTGCTCATTAGCGCTCGCGCCAACGAAGCTGACATCGTTACGGCACTCAATCAGGGTGCCGACGACTATATGGTCAAGCCCGTCCGCCGCCTGGAGTTGCTGGCCCGTCTCGAAGCGATTACTCGTCGCCGCGCGTCCGAACCGGGACAGCCGCAGGTGATCGAGCTGGGTGCCTTGCGGCTCGATTGCCAGACCCGGACCGCGTGGCGGGACGGCCGACCGATCCCCATGACCGCCAAAGATTTCGATCTCTCTGTGCTGTTCCTCGTCAATGTCGGACGGTTGCTGTCTCGCGGGGAGCTGCGCGAGGCGGTATGGGGGCGCCGAGCAGCTGTGAGCTCACGCACGCTTGACACCCACATCTGCCGCATCCGCGACAAGCTCGGGCTGACTCCCTCCAGCGGCTGGCGCTTGACGGCCGTCTACCGTCACGGGTACCGGCTGCAGGAAGCCGTGCCCTCTGCGCCGCAGGTCGACGGCCAGGCTGCCGCCATGTCCGGATCGCTCTAGCCGCGGTCGGCCGTTCGAGCCGGGCGCGCGCCAATTCGCCAGCACTGCTGTGCGGCCTGGTCCTCCCAGCCGTACGTACCAAGTTGCCGACCCATAATCTCTGGGGCAGGCTCGATCCTTATTTGGACTAGCCTTCAAAAATATTTGATTTAGTCCCGCCCCGACTCGTAATGCAGTTGAAATCGTCCCGGTCCGGAATGGCCTCGGAGTGCTCGACAATTCAGGGAGGCCGTGACTTCGATGATGACAACCGACCGCCGCACATTCCTCCGTTTTCTGAGCAGCGCCGCGCTTACTGCGGCCCTCCCGCAAAGCATCGAGCGAGCATTGGCGATACCCGCGAACCATCGGACGGGTACCATCGAGGACGCCGAACATATCGTCTTTCTCATGCAAGAGAATCGGGCGGTCGATCATTATTTCGGGACCCTTCGCGGCGTGCGGGGCTATGGCGACCTGTTCCGTGCCGCTGATCTCTTGAATCAGCACCACGAACTCGTCCCCACCGAGACGGGCGACGACGTCGCTCGCAGCGTCTGCGTAAACCGAGCGGCAATTTCCTTCAGAAGCGCGTCACCCGCTTCGTGCCCCAGCGTGTCATTGACGAACTTGAAGCGGTCGAGATCGACGAACAGCACAGCGAGGTGGCGCTGATGCCGGCGCGCGGTGGCGACGGCCAAGCTCAGCATTTGGCCGAACATCACGCGGTTGGGAAGGCGGGTGAGGCCATCGTGCGTCGCCATGTACCGCACGCGCTCCTCCGCCTCCTTGCGCTGCACGAACTGCCCGATCTGTGCGCCGATCACGTCCACGGCCTGCAGCAGCCGCTCGTCGGGTTCACGCACCTTGCCGCTCGAGAAAGCGGCCACCCCGAGCGTCTTGCCGTCAGATATAACCGGGAAAATAAATGCGCCGTGCGACCCGGCGGCGCGTGACAGCCCCGCCTGTGCGACGCGAGGATCGGTGGCGGTGTCGTCGGACCACACTGGCTGTCCCGATTGCCATGCCATGCCCGACAGCCCAACGCCGGGACGGAACACCACATCGCGCGAACCTTCGATGAATTTCTGGGCAGCAAGGTGCGGGAGCGCCCAGGATTCGCTGAAGCGCAGCACGCCGGCCTGCTCGTCGACGCGGAAGTAGCGGCCGGTGTCCCAGCCCTCGGTCTCGCATATCGCGCGCAGTACCGCCTGCAGCGCTTCGCCCGCAGTGTCGGCCTCGGCAAGGCAGCGCGCCACGGAGTGCTCCAGCTTGAGCAACAGCTCCGCGCGCTTGCTCGCGGTCACGTCCTTGGCGATGCCCCGGTAGCCCTGGAACCGACCGGCGCCGTCGATGCGCGGCTCGCCGCTCATGCTGATGTAGCGCAGCTCACCCTGCGCATTCGCGCGCTGGATGACGAATTCCGTGAAGGCGCGCCTGGCCTGTGGCCGCCGGTGCCAACCTGGCTGAATTTGGCCGGTCTGAAATTGCTGATGGGTTTGGAGCGCCGCGCGTGGTGCGCGGAGGCACTCGGGGCGTGAACTGACTGGTGCTTCAGATCTCGATCTGACCCTTCGAGCGAT
>JBGPMS010000407.1:0-4284 GCA_041487115.1 Gammaproteobacteria bacterium | reverse complement strand
GGGCCTGCTCGGGCTGGATCGTGTAAAGCAGCGATTCGGAAGTGGCGTCAGGACACTACCGAGGCTTGCGGCATGCACTAACGGCACGCCACACCACCCCCGGCCTGAAGGCCGACCCCTCCTCGTGAGGGGAGGCGAGGCTTTTCCCTCCTGCCGGAGGAGGGGTGCCCACGAGAGTGGGCGGGGTGGTGGGAGCCTGTCTGCAAACCACCCCGTCGCCTTCGGCGCCACCCCTCCTTCGGAAGGAGGGGAGGAATCGGCTGCCCGCCAGGCGGGCGGGGTGGTGCGCGAAGCGCAGCGTCTGGACAGCGGCGCTAGGCACTTGGCCAGGACTCAATAGCTGTCCACTTCGATGGAGGTGCTGCCACAGCTCATCGTATCGGGCATCGTCCTCGGGGGGATCTATGCGCTGGTGAGCGTCGGCCTCACCTTGATCTTCGGCGTCATGCGCGTGGTGAACTTCGCCCACGGTGAGTTCCTGATGCTCAGCATGTATCTCGCGATCGGCCTGCATGCGGCGCTCGGGCTCGATCCCTATGTCGGGCTCCTGCCCGCGATCCCGATAGCGCTCGTGTTCGGCGTGCTCGTCTATTATGCGGTTCTCCGCCCGGTGATCGGCAGCACGCACGTGGTGCAGATCTTCACCACGCTCGGACTGTCGATCGTGCTGCAGAACGCGGCGCTCATGCTGTGGACCGCTAACTTCCGCCAGCTTCAATTGCCCTATGGAGACAGGGTTATCGCCCTGTGGGGCGGCGTATTGACCTTGCCGCAGCTGATTGCGTTTTCGGTGGCTGCACTGTTCACGCTGGCGCTGTTCGCCTGGCTCAAGTTGACCTACGTAGGCAAGGCAATGCGGGCGACAGCGCAAGACGCCAATGCCGCGACCCTGGTCGGGATCGACACCAGGAAGATGTTTCTCGTCGCATTCCTGGTCGGAACGACTTGTGTGGCCGTGGCGGGAATGCTGATGGCGCCTCTGTTCCCCACCTATCCTACGGTAGGGCTCCAGTTCGCCCTGGTTGCATTCGTCGTGGTGGTGCTTGGCGGTCTTGGCAGCGCTGTCGGCGCCCTGATAGGCGGCCTGATCGTCGCGTTTCTCGACGTGATGGGCGGCTTCTATGTCGGCACCGCGTGGAAGGAGGTGCTGTACTTCATTGTGTTCATCTCGGTACTGTTGATTCGCCCGGCCGGACTGTTCGGCCAGCGCGGCGCCGAGGACCTCGGGAGCTAGCCGTGTTCGCCGGTACAGGCATGCGCGAGCACGTCGTTGCGGGCTGTCTGTTCGCAGGGGCGATTCTCATTCCGCTCGCCAGCGACAATCTGTTCCTGCAGGATGCGACCATCCTCATCCTGCTGTGGGCAGGACTGGCGAGCGCCTGGAACATCGCCGGCGGCTTCGCAGGACAGATCTCGCTCGGACATGCAGCGTTCTTCGGCCTCGGCGCGTACACGTCCACTTTGCTCAAGCTCCACTTCGGATTGTCGCCGTGGCTCGGCATGCTGTGCGGAGGCGCTCTCGTGATGCTGACAAGCGGCTTCATCGCGTTTGCGGCTACGCGCTTGCGCGGACCGTATTTCAGCCTCGTCACGCTGGCGTTCGCGGCTGTCGTCCAGATCATCGCCGCCCGGTGGTACGGCCTCACCCGCGGCAACGAAGGCCTGTCCATCCCGTTCGAACCGGGCCTCGGGAACTTCATGTTTACCGGCAAGCTCCCGTGGACTTTGATCGTCGCCGGCTACGTGCTCCTGGTCTATGCGGTAAGCGTATGGATCGCGCGTTCGCGCTTCGGGTTCCAGCTCGCAGGGATGCGCGAGGACGAGGATGCGGCACAAGCCATCGGTATCGATACCCGGCTGCTCAAAGTCGGGGCGATCGCGCTCAGCGCGTTGCTGACCGCGCTCGGTGGCAGCTTCTACGCGCAGTACGTCGGCTTTCTGGACCCCGGCTATGCGCTGTCATTCGACCTGTCGATCAAGTTTGCCCTGATGTGCATCATCGGTGGGCTGGGGACTCCGCTGGGTCCCATCCTCGGCGCCGTGATGATCACCACACTCGAGATGTACCTTCGCGCCAAGTGGGGCGGTGGACGAAGCGGTCTGTATCTCGTCGTGTACGGTGCGCTGCTTATCCTGATCGTGCGGGTCATGCCAATTGGGCTTGTGCGCGGAATCCCTCAGCTGTTGGCGCGCTGGAGGAAGCCCCGTGCTGCTTGAAGTCGAGAGGGTGAGCAAGCGGTTCGGCGGACTCGCCGCAGTCTCGGAGGTCAGCTTCGCCGTCGCGCAAGGCCAGGTGGTCGGGCTGATCGGCCCCAATGGTGCCGGCAAGACCACGCTGTTCAACGTGATCGCCGGCGTGCTGCGGCCCTCGTCGGGCTCCATCCGGTTTGCGGATCGCGAGATCTCGGGGCTGAGACCCTACCGGATCTGCCGCGAAGGCCTGTGCCGGACGTTTCAGATCGTGAAGCCGTTTCGCAATCTCACCGTCCTGGAGAACGTTGTCGTCGGAGCGTTCACACGCGTCCGCGAGCGGCGCGCGGCCTACCAGGAAGCGCTGAAGATCGTCGAAGCGACAGGCCTTGCGCGCTGGGGGGACAGCCTCGCGCAAGCGTTGCCCATCGGGTTGCGAAAGCGTGTCGAGCTCGCCCGTGCGCTCGCGACTCGACCCAGGATGATCCTCCTCGACGAGGTGATGAACGGCCTCAACCCGACCGAGCTGCGAGAGATGATGGACCTCATCCGGAAGCTCAATTCCGGTGGGCTGACGGTCCTGCTCATCGAGCACGTCATGGCCGCCGTCATGGACCTGTGCCAGCGCATCGTCGTGGTCCATCACGGGGAAAAGATCGCCGACGGGAGCCCGGAGGCCGTCACGCGTGATCCACGCGTCGTTGAGGCTTATCTCGGTGAAGACTACTTGATCCGGTGACATGTGCTGACGCTCGAGGGCATATTCGCGCACTACGCTGACCTGCAGGTGCTGCATGGCGTCAGCCTCGAAGTTCGGCAGGGCGAGATCGTCACGCTCGTCGGCGCCAACGGAGCAGGGAAGACGACGACGATCAACGCGATATCGGGACTGGTGGCTTGCAGCGCAGGCTCCATCCGCTTGGCCGGCGAGCCGCTCGCGACTCTGCCGGCGCATCGGCGCGTGGAGGCTGGACTGGTTCAGGTGCCCGAGGGCCGGCGCCTGTTCGCTTTCATGAGCGTGCAGGAGAACATCGACCTGGGCTGCTACACGCCGAGGGCCCGCCGGGAGAAGAAGCGCACCCTGGAGCAGGTGCTTAGCCTTTTCCCCGTGCTGAAAACGCGGCTCAAACAGCTCGCCGGCACGCTGTCCGGCGGCGAGCAGCAGATGCTGGCCATTGCCCGCAGTCTCATGGCGCTGCCGCGGCTGCTGGTGCTCGACGAGCCGACCCTGGGTCTTGCCCCGCTCCTGGTGGGACAGGTCTTCGACACGATCCGAGCGATCAACCGCCAGGGCGTGACGATCCTGCTCGTGGAACAAAACGTCCGTCACGCGCTGCTGCTTGCGAACCGGGGCTACGTGCTCGAAAATGGACGCATCGTGCTAGAAGGCAGCGGCGCCGAACTGCTCGCCGATCAGCGGTTGAAAAAAGCGTACCTCGGGCTTTGAAGCTTCAATCCCCCACCGCGGCGAACGCCACGCGGACAGCGCTCGGCATTACTCGAGCCCCAGCGACGTGAGCCTCGGATGCAGCGCGTGGAACGGCGTTGCCGCCTCGAATGCTTGGCCCAATGCAAGTACCGTACGCTCGGCCCACGGCTTGCCGATGATCTGCACGCTGGCGGGCAGCCCGCCGACAAGCCCGGCCGGCTGCGACAGCGCACACAGCCCGAGATAGTTGACCGGGCGCGTCAGGTAGCCCGGGATCGGCGACGCCTCGTCGACCTGCTCAAGGGCAATCGCGGGTATCGCCATCGTGGGCAGCAGCATCGCGTCGTAGTGCTGGAACCATTCGGAAAATTCGCGCCGACGCTGCGCCATCATGCGCAAATCCTGCGCGTAGTCGCCCGGGCCGAACTGTTTCGCGGCGAGGATGCGGTTGCGTACCGCCGGGCCCAGTTGGGCAGACTCGTCGTTCACGTAGTCGCGATGCAGGGAATACGCTTCCGAGGCGATGATGCGGCCGGTCGGTACCGACAGGTCGAAATACCACGATGGCAGCCGCGTGGCGATCACCTGGGCCCCGAGCGATTCAAATACGCGCGCAGCAGACTGCCAGGCCGCCGTGACCGCCGGGTCCATGAACGCCGGCAGTT